>DASPOF010000115.1:0-2527 GCA_035626155.1 Binataceae bacterium (SeqCode) | reverse complement strand
CATCGCGCGCCTTTTCTCTCCTGTCATTCTGCGCGTGCCTCGCGTAGAATCCCGGATCGTTTCGCAGTCATTCCCGTGCGTCTGAGTTGACCGCGAGGCGTGTCCGCGCGGTCACCCTGAGTTCCGACGATGAGTCCCGGGCGCGCTCGAGGAATCCGTTCTTCTTACGCGATTTCCCCAACCCTCCGCACTCGACCGATCCTCGCGGAATCGCTTGAGTCGGCGGTGGCAGCAACGCGAGACAGAACCGGATCCGGGATTCCCCGCGCGCGCCAGACACGCGCGCGGGAATGACTACTCAGAATCCGTCATTCCACTTGAGGCACGGGTGGAATGACGTGAGAAGAGAGGCGCGCGTGGAACGAAATGGTCGCGCGGGCGAAGCGCCCGCGCATCGACGGCGGCCAGGGCCGCCCGCCCTGCTGGACTAGCAGGCTGGTGATAAATCACAGCCTGCTCCCCCTCTCTTATCTCCCCCGGAAAAGACCGGGGAAGAAGATAGAGGAAAGAAGCCATCTTTCACGCAGGCTGTTGAGACCTCAGGGCGGTCGAACTGCGATGCTCTCGCTCTTCTCAACAGCCTGCTAGGGTCAGGACCCATAAACTGAACGAAAAACTCGGATGACGACTTCGAGCCCGGGACGGACCTCAAATCAGCCGATCGGTGGCTTGCCGGTATAAACCGCCAATTGAGCATGGAAAGCCCGCTTGTAGGCGGGCCGCGCTTCGCCGCGGGCGACATAGGCGGCCAGGTTCGGATATTCGTCCAGAATGCCCGATGATTTTAACCTGAGCAGCACCGACACCATCATCAGGTCGCCCGCGCTGAACGCACCATCGAGCCAGTCGGCATCGCCCAGGCGACCCGAGAGTTGGTCCAGCCGGTCGCGGACGCGATCCTCGACCAGAGGCAGGCGCTGCTCATACCAGGTCTTGTCGCCCTCCAGGAGCCGGGCGGTTTCGAGTTCAAGGATCGGCGGCTCCACCGTGTTGAGCGCGGCAAACATCCATGTGACCGCGCGCGCCCGGGCATTGGCATCGTCCGGCAGCAGGCCCGCATGGCGCTCGGCGATATGGAACACGATCGCCCCTGTCTCGAACAGGACGAGATCGCCTTCCTCATAGGTCGGGATCTGGCCGAAAGGATGAAGCGCCCGATGCGCGAATTCCTTCATCGCACGGAACGAAACAAGGCGAACCTCGTAGGGTTGGCCCACTTCTTCAAGCGCCCAGCGAACGCGCATATCACGCGCCAGCCCCTTGCCGCCATCGGGTGACCGTTCAAAGGCGGTAATGGTGATGGTCATCGTGAGGATCCTCCTTGGCCAAAGTCATCGGCTGCGGACTGGCAAGTTGTCAAGGCAAACTCACCGAGATTGAAGACGATCCCGTTTCGGTACAGCGCCCGCGGCGGTTGGAAAAAATACGCATCATCGGATATTGGTGTTGGATCGCGCGCCTTCGCGACGATGGTGAGAGCCGCCGCGCATCCGGCCGGGGGCTCATCGTCTGCGCGGAGAAATGGCCTCGATCGTCCGGAGGAAGCGCGGGAAGATACGAGGGAGAGAGAAGGGCAGCACCCCCTTCCTGACCTTCCCCCGCAACTGAGCGCGGGGGAAGGGCGAGAGTAGAACTGAAGCGCTGAATGCGTTCGGCGGATAAAATCATGGCACTACCGGCACGCTGGAAAGAAAAGCTCCAATCATCCGAACCCGCCGACGAGATCATGGAACTCCAGATGGGGCCGTCCCATCCCGCGTCCCACGGCACCATCAAGTTCAACCTCAAGCTCGACGGCGAGCACATCGCCGATTGCGACGTCGAGGTCGGCTACCTGCATCGCGGCTTCGAAAAAATGTGCGAGCAGGGCACCTGGACCCAATGCTTCCCGTACACCGACCGGCTCAACTACGCATCACCCTGCATCAACAACGTCGGCTTCGCGCTCGCGGTCGAGAAGCTGCTCGATATCGAGCTGCCCGAGCGATGCAAGTACGTCCGCGTGATCATGAGCGAAATCGCGCGCATCGCCGACCATCTGACCTGTCTCGGGATGGCGGCGAGCGAGGTGGGAGCGATCACCGCCGCCTTCTACATGCTCGAAGGGCGCGAGTACCTGTTCGACATCATCGAAGCGGTCACCGGGGCGCGCCTCACGGTCACTTGGTGCCGGGTCGGCGGCGTGACGCACGATCTGCCCGACGGCTTCGCCGAGCGCGTGCGCGCGGCATTCAAGAGCATCGATGCGATCCTGACTGATTGCGACAAGCTCTTAAGCCGCAACCGCGTCTTCATCGACCGCATGAGCGGCATCGGGATCATCCCGCGCGACAAGGCGATTTCCTACGGCATCACCGGGCCGCTTCTGCGTGCGACCGGCCTCGCCTACGACCTCCGGAAGGCGCAGCCGTACCTGGTGTACGACCGGATGGAATTCGAGGTCCCGACCGGCGACCGGGGCGATAATTACGACCGCTTCACCGTCCGCTTCCGCGAGATCTACCAGTCGATGCGAATCGTCGAGCAG
>DASPOF010000114.1:0-15595 GCA_035626155.1 Binataceae bacterium (SeqCode) | reverse complement strand
GGCGTCGCCGGGCGACGACAGTTTCGAGCCGCGCCTGCGCGACCTCCAGGGACTCGTGAGCGAACTGATTAGCGCGGACGATGCGGTGCTGGCGGAGGCCGCCTCGGCTGCAAAATCGCAGGCGCGCATGATGATCGTGCTGACGCTGATCGCAGGCGTGCTCGTGCCGTGGGCATGCTTCGCGTGGATGGTGGCGCTGTCCTCGCGCGTTTTCAGGGCGCTGCGCGAGGTCCGCGCTCGCACGGAGAATCTCACCGAGCGGGCGAATCAACCTTCAGAGGATGTGAGCGCGATCGACCAGACGCTGACTGCGCTCGGCTTCGCGAAGCCGAACCCGATGCTCGCCGAGTAGCCGCGCGCATCGGCCGCGTTCATTTCGAGAATGCCGGCTTCACTTCTTTTGCGAAGGTCTCCATCGCGTCGATGCTCATGAAGTTCAGGAAGAAGTAGCTCATCCCGAAGTTCTCGATTCGCCAGGCCAGCTCGCGCTTCACGTCGGCGAAAGTCCCGGCCAGCACCATCGGCGACTGCCGGGCCAGCTCGACGTCCGCGACGCCGGCCGCCTGCGCAGTGGCCCGGATCATCGCCTCGGCGGTGGACTTGTCGTTCGCCGCGATGACCATGCCGCCGCCGGACAGCTCGACCGCATTTTCGCTGCGGCCCGCTGCTTTGGCGAACCCGCGCAGCATCGCGACCCGCCGCTTTACCTCGTCCTTGCCGAACTTGAGCGCCTCCGCAACCTCGACCATTCCCCGCATTACGGGAGGATTGAGGTTGAGGATGTCCGCCTCCTGGGCCGCGATTTGAAGGATCTTCTTCCCGCCGCCGCCGATCAGAATCGGCGGGTACGGTTTCTGAACCGGCTTGGGATCGCAGTAGGCCTTCTCGATCGAGAAAAAACGGCCGTGGTAGCTCGGCTCGTCCTCGGTCCACATCGCCTTGAGCACCTTGATGCCGTCGGCGAGCTGCTCGATGCGCTCGGCGTTGGATGGGTAGTGATAGTTGTATGCGATGTACTCCTCCTGGAACCATCCCGCACCGAGCCCCGCGATCAGGCGTCCGCCGCTGATGTGGTCGATCGTCGCCATCATCTTCGCGAGCAGCGCGGGGTTGCGATACGACATCGCCGTCACCAGCGGCACCAGCCTGACGCTTTTGGTCGCCGCGGCGATCGCCGCAAGCGTGGTGAAGCATTCGAGATGCGGTTGGCGCGGGTCCGCCATCAGGCCGCGCATGAAGAAATGGTCGTCGATCGAGACCGAGTAGAAGCCGAGTTCCTCCGCGCGTTTGGCAAGCGCCACCATCGCGTTGAAATCGCCATTGGGAAGGCCGGCGTTGAACTTGATCGCTTGCATGCAGGTCGCTCCTTGCTGAGAGGTTGGCAGAATGCGCCCGCCGCCCGCGGGCGGCGGCGCGCGAGGTCATCCGGCCGGGAACGGTATCATCGCCGCGCCGTTTATGGGAGACGCGAAGTCGGCAGCGCCGGGCGGCGCAGGAGCACTTATCGATGGGGCGGCGGTCAGACGGCCGCGGCCATTTTCCGGATCAGATTGAGCGTCGCGCGGCAATCGCCGAGCGCGGTGTGATCGCCCGACGGCAGGGGCTTGTAGCGGTAGTCGTTCTTCCGCGGGTCCCACTCGCCGACGAAACACGCGTACTGGATCATTGCGCATTCCCAGTTCCATCGCGGGAGGCGCCCGCCGCTCAGCACCGCGGTCTGCTGGAACATTCGGCGGTCGTATTGGGCGTTGTAGGCGATGACGCGCTTGCCGCCCACGGCCTGGGCTAAAGCCGCGGCGATCTGGGGAAAAGTCGGCGCGCCCGCGAGCATCTCGATCGTGATGCCGTGGACGGCGGTTGCCTGGGCGGGAATGCTCTTGTGATTGAGCGGGCGGAGCAGTGAGTCGAGCACGGGGTTTCCGCCGGGATCGAGGATGCCGATCTGAATGACCTCATCGGCCAGCCCCAAGCCGGTCGTTTCGGTATCGAGAATCAGCCAGTCAGCGGGGTTGGCGATCAGGCTTCGCGCCCATTCGACTGCCTTGTTGCGGTCGGCGGGATTCCTGTGAGCCATCGTCCTAGCAGGCTGGTGATAAATCACCGCCTGCTCCCCCTCTCTTATCTCCCCCGGAAAAGACCGGGGGAGAAGATAGAGGAAAGCAGCCATCTTTTACGCAGGATGTTGAGACTGCAGGGAGGTCGAACCGCGCGGATACCGCTTTTCTCAACATCCTGCTAGGGCCACGCAAGCGCCGCCCGTAATTATAACAAGGACTGGCTACTTGCGCCGGGTGCGGCGCGTGGCCGGGCGCTTGGTAGGCGGCGCCAGAGCACTATCGGGGAGCGTTATCCTGAGACTCTGCCAGAGGTACCAGGCCGCCGCCGTTCGGTAGGGCTGCCATCGCTCGCCGATTTCGCGCATGCGCTTCGGTGTGGGCCGCTTGCGCATCCCGTATGCCTTCGTTACCGCATTCTGAAGTCCGAGGTCGGTGGCAGGAAACACATCGGGGCGCGCCAGCGTGAACATCAGGAACATCTCTGCGGTCCATCGCCCGATTCCCTTGACCCGTGTGAGATCGCCGATAATCTCCTCGTCGGTCATGCGCGGGAACCGATGGAAGTTGAGCGAGTCTTTCTGGATGTGGAGGGCGAGGTCCTTGAGGTAGAGGACCTTCTTGGCCGAAAGTCCCACCTTGCGGAGCGCATCGTCGGGCGTGGCGAGAACCTGCTCGGGGCTGGGAAAGCTCGTGCCGGGAAAAAGTGCGACCAGGCGGTTGTAAATCGCCATCGCCGCGCTGCCCGCCAGTTGCTGGAAGACGATCGCGCGCGCCAGCGCCTGGAATCGCTCCGATCTGCGCGCCAACCGGATCGGGCCGACCTGGCTTATGATCCGGGCGAGCACGGGATCGATCCGCACGAGGTGCGCCCGCGCCGCGCGCGCGTATGGTACGGTTGCGGAGGCCATCGACGTTCGGTGATGGGCTGAATCTGGCACTATAGGTAAGCGCCCTCAAACGCAAGCATCAGCGGAGCAAACCATGTCTCCAGGAGAAACGGGTCAGACCAGCGCCGACGATCGCATCGTGATGTGCGCGGAGAACGTGCACGAAGGGATGCGGCTTGGGCCGGTGCGTTACGTGGTCTCGCAGGAGCAAATCAGCGGGTTCGCCGCGTCGATCGGCAGCCGCAATTTGCTTTACACGGGCGGCGGCGCGGTGGCGCCACCGACGATGCGGCTCAACGATTACGCCTTGCTCATCGCGACCCACTTCCGCGGCGGAAAAGGCGGAGTGCACGCCCGGCATTGGTGCGAGTTCCACGAGCCGATGCGCGCGGGACAGGCGGTGCGCGTCGAGGGCGTCTTCACATCGACGGTGCGCAAGCGCGGCAAGTTCTACTTCACGCTCGAGTATGAAACCCGCGACGAGGCGAGCGGACAGTTGCTCGTGCGCCAGGCGATAACCTCCGTGCTGCTAAACCCCAAAGGCGAGATGGCATGAATACCGAAACCGAAAATTTGCGGGCGGGCGAACGATTCACGAGCCAGCTGTACCTGCTCGATGCGGCCGCGGCGGAGGCATACGGCAAGAGCATCGAGGAGCCGCCGCGCCGGCGCCGCAAGAATATTCATACCGATAATGCGGCCGCGACACAGGCAGGCTTTGCCGCTCCGATCGCCGCGGGCGAGCAGACGATCGCGGTTGCGGCGCAACTGCTGGTCGATCGGTTCGGGATGCGATTTCTGCGCGGCGGCCGAATCGAGGTCGCGCTCGTCAAACCGGTCTTCTATGGCGACTCGCTGGTCGCCAGCGCCGAGGTGGAGCGCGCCGGCGCGGAGCGAATCGAGCTTAAGCTTTCGGTCGCCAACCAGCGCGGCGAGCAGGTTCTGACCGGCACGGCGCAGGCGCGCGCGCGATGAGCGCGAATCGCGCCGGGGAATCGGCGCCGCCGGCCGACGCGCCGCGCGCTCCGCGATGGCGCAAGGCAATCCCGTATCTCATCACCGCGGCGATTTTCGCGCTCATCTTCTGGCGCATCCCGCTGGCGAAGGTCGCCGAGGCGCTCGGCCAGGTGCCGGTGGCGAAATTCGTCGCGATCTTTTTGCCATACTCGCTCCTCTACTTTGCCGTCGATTCGTTCTGCCTCGCGTGGGTCGTGCGAAAGTTCAACGCGCCGATGACGCTCGGCGACATCCTGCCGATCCGGGCGAGCATGTACCTGCTCGCGATGGTCAACACCAACCTGGGCCAGGGCGGAGTCGCCTACTACCTGCATCGCAAGGGGCGAATCGCGCTGCTCGCGGCGCTGAGTTCAATCCTGTTCATCGCGCTGCTCGAGATTTACCAACTGTTCCTCTTCTCGACGCTCGGAGTTCTGTTCTATCGGCCGGCGGGCGCGACGCAGATCGAGATCGTGCGCGTGCTTCGGGTCACGTACGTGGCCGCATGGGCCCTGCTTGCGGGAATCATCGCGTTTTTCGCCATCGCGCGGCGCAGCACCGGTGTTCGCGGCTGGATCGAGACGAGCCGCTTCGGCGCGATCGCCGCGACCTTTCTCAAGGCGCACCCGCTCGACTACTTGATCGTGCTCGCCATCCGGGCGCCGAATTTTCTCGCCTCGGTGGCGGCGCAATACTTTGCGCTCGCGTTGTTCGGGATCGCGGTGCCGTTCCTCAAGCTGATGCTGTTCCTGCCGCTGGTATTTCTGGCGGCTGCGCTTCCGATCGCGGTCGCGCATCTTGGGACCAGCCAGGCGGCGTGGCTGCTGTTCTTCTCGGGCAACGCGCCCGACGAGCGGATTCTCGCCTACAGCCTCGCCGCGCACTTCACGTTCATGTTCTGCAACGCGTTTATCGGGCTGTGCTTCCTGCCGCGCGCGACCCGCGAGCTGACCGCGATTCGCGATGAGCCGGAGCGGACGTGATCGAGATGGCGCGCGACCACGCGGCGCGATAGTTCTCAGCCGGCGCCCAGGGTCGGGAAACCCTCACGCGAAGCCGCGTCGGCAAGCCGCCGATCAAGCGTGACGAACTCAAGCGAGCCCGGATCGCCGTCGGCAGCGACCAGCGCCGCGCCGAGTTGAAGAGCGTCTGCGGCGCGCAGCGGGTAGAGCTCGATGGTCCGCTCGGCCTCCCGCGCCACGGCCTCATACGCATCGACCACGGACCATTCATCCCAAACCCGAAGGATCTGCGCTCGAGCAGCGCGATAGGGTTCCGGAGATACCTGATCCTCGCGCCGGCGGCGGGCGATCGCGGAAAACAATTCAACCCGGCTAAGCCACCACACCAGCACGTCGGGATCCGTTCGATACCACGCGCGCACTTGCTGGCTCGACGTTTCGATCAGGAACAAAGGCGCCAGGGCGGAGCTGTCCCAAAACCTCATCGGCCGCTTTCGCGTTCTTCGAGCAAAGCCTCAAGCACGCTTCCTTTTACTTTCACCGGCTTCCAGCTTTTGAGCCAGCCGGCGCGCCCGCGCCCCCGCCGGATGAGACCCTTGCGTTCGAGTTTTGCGAGCCGTTCCTTGCCGGACCGCCGGCCGCTCTTGATGCGCTTGAACGGGACGATTTCGGCCACCGGCGTGTCGCGTTCGTACACGATGACGGTGCCGCCGGCGCGCACGTGATCGAGGTAGCGCGAGAGGCCGTCTCGCAGGTCGGCGATTTTCGCCTTCTTCATGATAACGCCATCATAGCCAACCTGGCGCGATCGCGCGAATCCGTTTCCTGCGGCTATTTCGTTTGCGGGGAGACCCAGACCTTCTCGAAACGCGTGGGACGCATCGGATTGATCGCGTAATCATGCACCCACGGCTGGCGAATCACATACGTCACGGGATAGTAGAGGAACACCCAGGGCGCATCGTCGATAATCATCCTCTCGGCCCGATCGTACAGTTCGTAGCGATGCTTGAAATCGGTCTGGGCGGCGGCCTGCTGGATGAGCGCCTCGAAGCCCGGATTGAAATAGAAGCTGTCGTTGTTCGATCCCCATTGCGATCGCGAAAGCAGCGCGCTGAGGAAATTCTCAGGGTCGGGAAAATCGGCCTCCCATCCGTACATGAATGCCTGCGCGGTGTGCGGCTGACGGATCGCCTCGAGGAACGGCCCCCATGCAACCGGCTTCAGCTCCGCGCGGATGCCGGCGAGCGCGAGGTCCTGCTGAATCGATTGCCCGAGCATGAGGACGGTCGTGTCCGCGCGCATCCAGAGTTCGAAGCCGAAGCCCGCGCCGAGGTGCGCCTCGGCGAGCAGCGAGCGCGCCCTTTCCGGGTCGAAGTCATAGCCCTTGAGGTCCGCGTTGTAGCCCGGCAGATCGGGCGGGAGCACGCAATGAGCGGGGGTGCCGCGGCCGTTGATCACCGCGACCAGCTTGCGCCGATCGATCGCGTAGCTCATCGCGCGCCGCACGCGCTCGTCGGTGAACGGCCACATCTGGCAGTTCATCCCGAGGTAGAAAGTGGTCACCGTGGTTTTGTGCAGGGTAAGGGCGCGCAGCCGTGGCGTCTTCATCACGTAGGGAAACTCCGCGGGCGGAATCTGCGTTACCACGTCGAGATCGCCGGTCTCGAACCGCAGCCATTGCAGCGCTTCATTCACGCCGACGGACTCGACGATCGCATCCAGCCGCGGCAAGCCCTTGATGAAGTAATACGGGTTTCGTACGAGCACGAGCCGCTGCCCGCTCGCCCATTCCTTGAGCATGAACGCGCCGCTTCCGACCACGTGGCGCGAGAAGTCGTCGCCCCACTTTTCGGCGACCTCGCGCGGCACAGCGGAGGCGAACGGCATCGCGAGCTTGTGCGCGAAAATGGGGTCCGGCGCGCTCAGGCGGAACACGATCGTCCAAGGGTCGGGAGTTTCGATCCCAGCGACGTGCGCCGCGCGATGTGCGATGAAATCCGCCGAGCCCAAAAGTCCGCGGTAATATTCCATCCCCTTGGAGCGCGTCGCCGGGTCGAGCACGCGCTCGATGCCGTAGCGGAAGTCATCGCTGGTCACCGCGCGTCCGCTGCTGAAGCGCGCGTCGCGCCGCATGTGGAAGGTGAAGGTCTTGGCGTCGGGAGACGCCTCCCACGCGATCGCGAGGCCGGGCTCGAGCTTGATGTTGTCGTCGCCGTAGCGCAGCAGCGTGTCGAAAATCGCCTGCTCGAAGGTCCACGACAGCGTGTCGTAGCCCGCCGCCGGGTCGAGAGTGGGGATGTCGTCGGCATCCGCCAGCCGGATCACCATCGCGCCGGGCGGGAATTCGGATCGCGCCGGAGCGCCGCCGCATCCGGCCGCGATCGCGGCGGCGGCGCATGCGGTGACAATCGCGATGCGGCCCGCCGGGCGATGCTTCATCGCGCGCGCCTTTGCAGCATCCCGTAGCCGAGCAGGTTGAAGGCCAGGACGGCGTAAAGAATCGCAAGGCCCGGAAACGTCGCGAGCCACGGCGCGGTGCGGAAGTACACCAGCGCTTCCTCGATCATCCGCCCCCAGCTCGGCGTAGGCGGCGGCACGCCGACGCCGAGAAAGCTCAGCGCCGACTCGAGCAGCAGGGTGCCCGACGTTCCGAGCGCCGCCATCACGACGATTATCGGCAGGATGTTGGGCAGCACGTGGCGGATGATGAGACGGCGCGGATGTGCGCCGAGCGCGCGCGCGGCGAGCATGAAGTCCCGCCGCGCCATCGAGAGCGTCTCCGCGCGCACCACGCGCGCGACCTGCGTCCACGACACGATCCCGATCACGAGCAGCACGCTCATCAAGCTCGGGCGCAGCACTGCGACGAACGCCATCGCGAGCAGCAGCGCCGGCAGCGAAAGCATCACGTCGGTAAAGCGCATCAGGACGAAATCCGTGGCGCCGCCGAAGAATCCCGAGAGCAGTCCTATCGCAACGCCGATCGTCAGCGTGAGCGCCATCGCGGCGACTCCCACCGTCAGCGAAATCCTGGCGCCGTAAATTATCCGCGACAGCACGTCGCGCCCGAGCTCGTCCGTGCCCATCGGAAACGCCAGTGACGGCGCGCCCGGGTCGCCGAAAGTCAGCGCCACCGCGCGGGTCGGATCGTGCGGCGAAAGAATCGGAGCGAGCGCCGCGACCGCCACGAGGCTTATCACCATCGCCGCCCCGGCCGCCTCGAGCGCGCCCATCCTGCGGCGCATCAGCGAATCTCCCCGAGCCGGATGCGCGGGTCGAGCCACGAGTACAGAAGGTCCACGATGAGGTTCGCGACGACGATCAGGAATGCCGAGAACAGCACAGTGCCCATGATCAAAGGAATGTCGAGATTGAAGATCGCCTCGAAAGCGAGCCGCCCGATTCCCGGCCAGTTGAACACGGTCTCGGTCAGGACCACTCCCGAGAACAGGCCCGCGAGATCGAGTCCCGCAAGCGTCACGAGAGGCAGCATCGCATTGGCCATCGCATGCCGAAGCATCACCCGCGCGGGCGAAAGTCCCTTGCCGCGCGCGGTTCGGATGAATTCCTGGTCCATCGCATCGGCAAGATTGGTGTGGAGGATTCGCGAATAGTAGCCCGCCGATCCGAGCGCTAGCGTGAGCGTGGGCAGCACCAGGCTTAGCGGCCCGCTCCATCCGCCGAGCGGGAACGATCGCAGGTAGAGGCCGCCCGCGATCAGGAGCATCGTCCCGAGCCAGTACACCGGCATTGAAACCAGCACGAGCGAGATGACGAGCAGGGCGTTGTCCGCCGCGCGTCCGCGATAGGCTGCGGCGAGCGCGCCCATCGCGACTCCAAGCACCAGCGACAGCATCATCGCGGCGAGCGCGAGGATCGCGGTCGCCGGAAAGCGGCTCACGATGAGCCGGGCGACGCTCTCGCGCCGGACGTAGGAACGGCCGAGATCGCCATGCAGCGCGCGGTCGAGGTAGCGCGCGTACTGGATGTACAGCGGCTGATCGAGCCCGAGTTCATGGCGGATGGATGCGAGCGTCTGCGGGTCCGCCTTCGCGCCGGCCATCGCGACTGCCGGGTCCGCCGGGATAACGAACGCAATCAGAAACGTGATTAGCGAGGTGCCGGCCAGGACCGCGGCTCCGAACACGATGCGCCGGACGAGGTAGGCGAGCATCGTTCAGCCCGCAAGCATCCCGCGCGCGGCAAGGACGCGCGCGAGGCTCACCTCCGCGCGCTCGCGATGGCGCCTGGCGGCGGGATCATCCGGGTCCTCATCGAGCGCCTTGATCTCCTGCGCCGGCAGCGCGCCGACCGCCGCGGCCATCTCCGCGAGCAATCGCTCGTCGGCGGCGCTGCGCGACGGCGCGGCCTTCAGCGCCCGGTAATGCGCGAGGAACGCGGCCAGCGAGGAGTAGCGAGCATTTTGCGGCGCGGGCACGATCAGCCGGCGACGCCTCCCAGCGGCGAAATCGCAAGCCCGATCACGTAGCCGACCGCAGCCGCGCCCAGCGCTATCACCAGGAAGCGCGCGCCCGATCGCCAGCGCTGCTCGCGTTGCGCGAGCCAGCCTTCGAAGTATCCCACGCCGAACAGTACCAGCGCGGTGGCGCACAGGGCCGCGCCGAGTGCGATACGCGGGGTGGTAATCAGGATGTAGGGCACGAGCGGAACCAGCGCCCCCGCGATGAACGCGATGCCCATCACGACGCCGTCGAGCAAAGCGTTGCCGAGCATCGCGCCGCCCAGCCCGAAGACTTTCTCCTCCGTCGTCGCCAGCAAAAGCTCGGGCGATGAGCTGAGCAACTCGACGACGCGGTAGGACGCCTCGCGCGCGAGGCCCTCCTTTTCGAGCTGGCGCAGCAGCGCCTCCTGCATGATGTACGGGCGCTGGGCCGCCTCGCCCCGCGTGCGTTCGAGTTCGCTGCGGACCACCTCGGTTTCGGCGCTCGTGCCGAGATACGCGCCGACGCCCATCGAAAGCGCGCCCGCGGCGGTCGATGCGATCGCGGCAAGAATCACCTGGCTGTGATTAGATACCGCACCGGTCAATCCCGCCAGGACGCCGGCCGTGGTCAGCACTCCGTCCTGCATGCCGAAGACGACCTCGCGGACGCTCGCGAGGCGTTCGAAGAGGCGCCGTTTCTCGGATGGTTCGCTGGGTAGCGGCAAGAGCGTTTAAAAGTGGCGATCGGAGGGACCGAACTTCGTCCCGGGTTTCCATTCCGCGGGACAGAGTTGTCCGGTGCGAATCGCGCGCACCACGCGCAGCGTCTCGCTCACGCTGCGTCCGACGTTGATGGGACTGGCGAGCGCATAGACGATCTTGCGATCGCCGTCGAGGATGAACGTCGCGCGCATCGCGACGCGCTCCTTCTCCTCGTACACGCCGTACGCGCGGGCGACTGCGCCGCCCTCGTCGGCGAGCAACGGGTATCCGATTCCGCCAAGCTCGCGGGCCCATCGCAGATGGCTCTCGGCGCTGTCGACGCTCGCGCCGATCAGCGTCGCATTCTCATCGGCGAATTGCTGGCGCTCCTGGTTGAAGCCCGTGACCTCAGTCGGACATATGAAGGAAAAATCGCGCGGGTAAAAGAACAGGACGACCATCTCGGTGCGAATCTTCGCAAGCGCGATTCGGTCGATCCGGTCCTCAACCGAGCAGGGCAAATCGAAAGGCGGCGCCGTGTCACCCGGGTTCAGCATCTTGGGCGTCCTAACCTGACCGAGATTACGGCGCTAAGGCTACTCGATCTCGTAAGTGAGAGAAACGGTCGCCGGCACGGTTAGCTGGCTCGGCTCGATCGGCGTCGGCGCCATAGCCATCACCGCTCCGATCCCCTGCGCTATCCGAACGGGCCGCTCCGCGGATTCGGTCGAGGCCTTGATGATCCGCTTGAGCCTCACGCCGAGCGCTGCGGCAAGCGCCTGGGCCTGCGCGGTGGCATCGCGCGATGCTTTCGCGATCGCCTCGCTGCGCGCCTTGGTGTCGTCCTTGAGGCTGAAGTTCACGTAATTCACGCGGTTGGCTCCGGCCGCGACCGCCGAGTCGATGAGGGAGCCGAGAATCGCCATGTCGGCGGTCTCGACGGTGATCGAATTTTCCGCCTTGTAGCCGACTATGTTGGGCTTCTCGCGCTTCTGGCGCTCGTCATACTCCGGGGTCAGCGAGTACCCGCCGGTCCAGACCTTTCCTTTGTCGCCGAGTTTCGACTCGAGCGCCGAGACGACTTTGGCGGCGAGCGCTGCGTTGCGGCTCGATGCTTCCGCTGCGGTGGGTGCGTGGAATTCGATGGCGAGGTTCAAGTCGGCGATGTCGGGGTTCGCCGCCGCCTCGCCGTGGCCTTCGACGACGATCGCGCGAACTGAGGGCGCCTCGCCGGATGGCTGCGCAAACGCGGCGAGCGGAAACGCAATCAGAACCAAGATAGAGGCAATCGCTATTCTGGAACCCATCGCGCATCTCCTCCCCCGGGGCAGGGGTGGTAGTGAAGTTTAGACGTTAGAATCCCATGAGCGGATGGGCGGTGCCAACCCGGGCGCAGCCGAACGAGTCAGCCTGTCGGTCAGTTGATCGCCTGACAGAGAGCGCGGTAGGCTGAGTTTGGTCGTCTGTCTGTCAACAGGCGGCCGACGGTCGCAGCGCGTTGCAGCCGCAACAGCGGTTAAGGAGATGCAGGCGGTGGGGTTCAACCCCAGAGGATAGGATGCGAGCGGTTCGCCAGATTGGATGTCTTGCGCGTTAGGCTGCTCTGCCATCCTTTCGAGAAGCTGAGGATTGTAGGAAATGGCTGCCAGGCCAAAATGTACGAGCCGAGTTCGTATGCATCGTGCGGCTTCCGCCGATGGCGCCGGCTGCGCAGTAATCAGGCTCAGTCGAAAGCAGATCGTGGACGCGCTGGAACAGGGTGCTCGCGCCCGTGTTGGTCTGACTGCACGTACCATGCTCCGCCGCTATCGGACTGGACGCTTAGCCGACCCTGGCCGTGTTACTGACCTAATTGCGATTTCAAATTTGCTCCGCAGGAATGACCCAATTCTTGCGGGGTGAGTTCCCATTGCAATCAGCGACATACTCGCCGACGCCAGAACGCTAACCGCCGCATACAGGAAGGGCGACGGCGGCTCTGCGCCCGCGTTCTGCGATCTGTTTAACCTGTTGCTCCGCAATAGCGTGATGGCGAAGGGGTATGCGCTGCGCCTTTATCGCGGAGAGCGTACGAGCAGGTACGTCTTGGGAGGCCTGAGTGATCCATTGGCGTCCGTGCCGCTGCGCGATGGCCGCTTCCTCGACGTGAGAATGGGGTTGGCGATTTACGGCACGCCTGACGGAAGGCGGTTAAAAGTCGACCAGTCCGTATTCCAGTATCAGTCAAGCCCAGGTAGCTGGGTTTTCCGTTACGAGTACAACCGGCATCCTGTGGGTCCGCATCCGCCGACGCATCTTCACGTCAGGGGCGAGCTTGCCGAGAATTGTCTACGCGAGGGGGAATTGCTTGAGCACGTTCATTTCCCCGCCACCCGTGTGTCGTTAGAGGCAGTTATCAGGCTATTGGTCGATCAATTTCACGTCCCGAGTCAGCTCAAGCGAAGCGATCTCCGGAAGCTGCTCACTCAAACTGAGAGAGAATTTCTGGATATCGCGCATCGCGCTATATCCGGCCGAACGCGATGAACAGCCGTGGCAGTGACGCTGCTAGCGCGGTCTTTCGCCCTGTTGCTTCGATGGGTCATTGCTTCCCGTCAGATCAGGTCGCAGTGCCCCCGCCCGCCGGGCGTCGATTGATTCATGATGATAATATCCACAGACTGGACCGATTGACGATGCTTCGGGAGATCATGCAACGCCGATGGCCGAGAAGCAGGACGAGAAGAAAGTAACGCCGCGCAGCCAGGACTTCGCCGCCTGGTACAACGACATCGTATTGCGCGCCGAGCTGGCCGACTATTCGCCGGTGCGCGGCACCATGGTGTTTCGCCCCGACGGATTCGCGATCTGGGAGGCGCTGCGCGACGAACTCGATCGCCGAATCAAGAAAACCGGCGCGCGCAACGCCTACTTCCCGATCTTCATCCCCGAAAGTTTTCTCCGCAAAGAGGCCGAGCACGTCGAGGGCTTTGCGCCCGAGGTCGCGGTCGTCACGCACGCGGGAGGCAAGCCGCTCGATGAGCCGCTGGTCGTGCGGCCGACCTCCGAGACGATCATCAATCACATGCTCGCGCAGTGGATCCATTCGCATCGCGATCTGCCGATGATGGTGAACCAGTGGTGCAACGTCGTGCGCTGGGAGATGAGGACGCGGCTGTTCCTGCGCACCTCCGAGTTCCTCTGGCAGGAGGGGCACACCGCGCATGCGACGCGCGAGGAGGCCGAGCGCGAGACGCTGACGATTCTCGAACTGTACCGCAGCTTCGTCGAGGAATTCCTCGCGATCCCGCTGGTGGTCGGACGCAAGAGCGCGGCGGAGCGGTTCCCGGGCGCGGTCGAGACCTACGCGATCGAGGGTCTGATGGGCGATGCGCGCGCGCTCCAGTGCGGCACGTCGCATTTTCTCGGCCAGAACTTCGCGCGTCCGTTCGAAATCCGCTTCCTCGACGAGCGCAACGAGCTCCAGTACGTATGGCAGACGAGTTGGGGCGTCTCGACGCGGCTGCTCGGCGGAATCGTGATGACCCATGGCGACGACCAGGGATTGCGCCTGCCGCCCGCGGTCGCATCGACGCAGGCGGTGATCGTCCCGATCTCGCGCAAGCCCGAGGAGGGCGAAAAAGTGCTGGCCGCCGCGCGCGCCGCGCTCGAGGCGCTCGAGAATTCGGGAATCCGTGTGCGCCTCGATGCGCGCGAGGGACTGACGCCCGGATTCAAGTTCAACGATTGGGAGATGCGCGGCGTGCCGGTCAGGATCGAGATCGGACCGCGCGATGTCGCCGCGGGCGAGGCGGTCCTGGCGCGGCGCGATCGGCAGGGTGCCGAGGCGAAGTCGAAGGCCGCCCTTGGCGAGATAGGACCGCGCGTGAAATCCCTGCTCGATGAGATCCAGCGAAGCCTCTACCAACAGGCGCTCGCCGCGATGCGCGCGAACACTCGCGAGTTCGACGACTACGGCGCATTCAAGAAGCAGATGGAGGGCGAGGGCGGAGGCGGCTTCGCCGACGTGTACTGGTGCGGAAATCCCGCGTGCGAGACCAGGATCCGCGAAGAGACGAAGGCGTCCTGCCGCGCGATCCCGATGAATCAAACCGGCGCCGCCGGAAAATGCATCGTGTGCGGGCAGCCCGCGGCCGAGCGCGCATTCTTCGCGAAAGCGTACTGATGCGGCGCGGCGCTATTCGAGCTTGTAGCTGAGCTTCATCGCGGCGCGGACTTCTTCCATCGTCTGCTGCGCCAGTGCGCGGCCCTTGCGCGTGCCTTCCATGAGGATCTCGCGGACCTCGCCGCGCCGCGCCGCGAAATGCCCGCGCCGCTCGCGAATCGGCGCAAGCACCGACTCGAGCGCCGCCATCAGCCGCTGCTTCACCTCGACGTCGCCCACCGTCCCCTTGCGATAGCGCGCCTTGAGATCCTCGACCTCCGCCTTATCCGCATTGAACGCATCGTGGTACGTGAACACCGGATTGCCCTCGACGTGGCCGGGATCGGTCGGATGGATTCGCGTCGGGTCGGTGAACATCGACATCACCCGCTTGCGCACCACTTCGGGCGGATCGCCCAGGTAGATGCAGTTGCCTAGCGACTTCGACATCTTCGCGCCGCCATCGGTTCCCGGCAGCCGCGCGACCTCGCCCACCAGCGCCCTGGGCTCGACCAGCACCTTGCGATAGAGCCGGTTGAACCGCCGGACGATCTCGCGCGTCTGCTCGATCATCGGCAACTGATCGTCGCCCACCGGCACCAGGTCGGCCTTGAATATCGTGATGTCGGCGGCCTGCGAGATCGGGTAGGTGTAGAACCCGACCGGAAGCCCCTTGGTGAAGTTCTTCTGCTTGATCTCTTCCTTCAGCGTGGGATTGCGCTCCAGCGTCGCGACCGTCACCAGGTTCATGAAGTAGGTCGTGAGTTCCGTCAGCTCCGGCACCATCGACTGAATGACGATTTTCACTTTCGCGGGGTCGATTCCGACCGCGAGATAGTCGAGCGCGACCTCCATCACGTTGGCTTCGAGATTCTCCGGATGCTCGAAGTTGTCGGTGAGCGCCTGGATGTCAGCGATCAGAAGGTAGGTGTCGTACTCGTGCTGAAGGCGGACGCGGTTCAAGAGCGATCCGACGTAATGGCCGATATGGAGCGGGCCGGTGGGCCGGTCTCCGGTGAGGATTCGCTTGATCATCGCGGCGCGGCTTTAAGCAGCCTCCTTAACGTCGCCAGATCGGCGGCGATGTCCTTCATGTCGGGACCCGGCTCGGTCTCCAAGCACATCGGCAGGCCGAAGAAGCGCTTGTCGTGGAGCAGGCGGCGGAAGGTGTCGGCGCCGAGGAAGCCCTTGCCGATATGCTGATGGCGGTCGACGCGCGAGTGGAAGGGCTTGAGCGAATCGTTCAGATGAAACGCGACGATCTTCTTGATCCCGACATGCTTGTCCAGCTCGCTGAAAGTCCGCTCGTAGCCCTCATCCGTCGTGAGATCGTAGCCCGCCGCGAACGCGTGCTGGGTATCGAAGCATAGCCGCAGCCGACTGCTCTCCTCGACCGCATC
>DASPOF010000113.1:0-15578 GCA_035626155.1 Binataceae bacterium (SeqCode) | reverse complement strand
CGCGATGCCATTGCCACGTCGGAGTGCTCGCAGGCTTTAGATGCAGGTCACGCCGACTCGCCGGATCACGCCCGCGATAGCACAGGGCGCGATCCGGCGTTCGAGGTTGGCAGGATCGCTCTCGGAGAGTTCCCGCCGACTCAATACCCCAACGCTGGATCGACTGCATTCAGCAACGGCCGTCCCGCGGCGAAGCGGCGCAGGTTTTCCGCGAACAGCTCGCAGGCTTTGTCCATGTAGCGGCGGCTTGCGCCCGAGACGTGCGGCGTCAGGATCACATTATCGAGGTCCCATAACGGGCTTTCCGCTTCGAGCGGTTCATGCTCGAACACGTCGAGGCCCGCGCCGCCAATTCGCTGCGATCGGAGCGCCTCGATAAGCGCCTGCTCATCGATCACTTCCCCGCGGCCGATATTCACGATGTACGCGCCGGGCTTCATCGCAGCGATCTCCGCGGCTCCGATGAACCGGCGCGTCTGATTCGTCAGCGGCAGCGTGACGGTCACGTAATCGGATTCCGCGAGCATCGCCATCCGCTCGCCGGGGCCGTAGATGCGCCGCGGGATTCGTCCCTCGGGATCGCCGACCCCGCTCGGGCACCATCCGGGGTCGCTGCGATCGGCCGGATTGCGCTTGAGCGCGAGCACCGTCATCCCGAGCGCGTCGGCCAGGCGCGCCGTCTCGCGCCCGATCGATCCGTAGCCGAGCACGCCGAGGGTCTTTCCGCGAAGCTCGTCCACGCCCGCCATGAACTGCCCCGAGCGCATCCACTCGCGGCGAATCTGCGCGCGCAGCGAAAGATGGAGCCGGTGCGCATACGCGAGCATCGACGCAATCGTGTACTCCGCGATCGGCGTCGCGTGGATGCCGCTCGCGGTCGTGAACGGGATCGTGGCGCCCTTGAGCGGCCCCCCGAGCGCGTGGTCGGCGCCCGCACTGAGCAACTGGACCCACTTAAGTCCTCGCGCGCGGTCGAGCACGTCGTTCGGCATGCGGAAGGTCAGCATGACGTCGGCGCCCTGCGCGACCAACGCGCCGACCTCCTCGGTCGAGCGGCACTGGCGGTCGATGAGTTCCGCGCCGGGGGCGGCGGCCAGGATCGCCTCGCGATGCGCGGGCTGAAGCGCAACGGTGGAGATGATTTTCATCGTCGGCAAAGCAAGTTTCGCACGCGCGCTCGCGCAGCATCAAGCCGCAACAGCTCGGCTTGAGCCTGCCGGGCGCGCGTCCTATGATCATTGGACGATCGGTTCGCGTTCAGCGCGACTTCCCGGATGAAAATCTCACGAGTTCTGATTATCGGCGCGACAGGCGCGATGCTTCTCGCGGCGGCCTCATTCACCGTGGCGCAGAATGCCAAGGAGGGCTCCGGCTCGTCGGTGCAATCCGGGCAGGGCGGTGGCGCGGGGGCGCCGCCGGTGGCCGGGCAGGGTAACACCGGCGAGGCTACGCTCGAGATCGCTCCGCAGCCCGGCGCGATCGCGCCGAAGCCCGGCGTCGAGGAGATTCCCGGCGGCCGTACATTCCGCCCCGGTGAGGAGACCGAGACGATTAATCCTCGCCCGGCGCCGGGCAGCTCGAGCATCGAGGGCAGCGAAAGTTCGCGCTCGCATGCCAAGCCGTACCTCGGAATCACCGTCAAATACGCGACCAAGTGCTACAAGGGCGGCGAGGAGCACGGCCTCGAGGTGCTGAATGTCGATCCGAACAGCCCCGCCGCGGCGGCAGGAGTGCGGTCGGCCACCGGGGTGACCCCGCTCGGAGCCGCGGGCAGGACCGCGGGCGGATTGCTCGGCCCGCTCAACGGTCTCGTGATGCCGCTGCTGGAGAGGGGAGGCGCGCTCGGCACCGAGGGCGACCTGATCGTCGCCGTTGATGACCATCGGGTGCGCAACGAGGCCGACCTCGATGCCGAGATGGCGAAGCTCAAGCCGGGCGACACGATGTACCTTACTGTGATTCGGCCACTCCCCGGCGGAGATCACAAAACCATGAAGATCGCGGTGCGCCTGGGCGAACTTGGGCTGGCCGGAGCGAAAGCACCCTAGCAAGCACCGGTAGCCGCGCTCCGTAGCCGCTCGCGATCATCGTCACAATCCCGCGCGACAACTGAACTCGGTCTCGTTTAGCACCAGCAGGCGCTCGCGCGCGAGAATCTTTGCTATCATGTGAGTGACGCCGCCGGCGCGCGTGGCTCGGCCCGCACGCCGGAGGGCGTAGTTGTGTATTCAAGGGAACCATGAGCATCGACCGGAGCATCAAGGAGGCGGCGAGCGAACTGCAAAGCCGGCTTGCCGCCGGGGTCGAGCGCCGATTTCCGGTGATGGGCCTTCGGGGCGCCGCCGGGGTTCTTATGCTCCGCGAGGCGGCGCTCGGGCTTCGCCGGCCGATGCTGGTGGTCACGTCGAGCGCGAGCGAAGCCGAGGCGCTCGCGCACGAGGCGGCCTTCTTCATGGATGAGCGGCTGGGCGGCGATGCGTCGGGCCGCCGCGTCCATCTGTTCCCAGCCTGGGAAATCAAGCCATTCGCACATCTCTCGCCGCCGTCCGACACTCAGGCCGCCCAGATCGCGGCGCTTCACGCGATGCTGCGGCAGCCGGTGCCGATTGTGATTACCTCCGTCGATGCGCTCATGATGAGGACGATTCCGCGCGCGGTGCTGAGCGAGTCGATCGTGCGAATCGCGCCGGGCGAGCGGGTCGATCTTGAATTGTTGATCGATGCGCTCGTCTCCGCCGGCTACCAGCGCGTCCCGCAAACCGAGGAGCCGGGCGATTGCAGCGTCAGGGGCGGAATCGTCGATGTGTTCTCGCCCCTGCACGGCGATCCGGTCCGCATCGAACTCGAGGACGATCTCGTCACTTCGATTCGGCGGTTCGAGGCGTCGAGCCAGCGCTCCGCGGCGGCGATGAGTGAGGCGGCGATCGTTCGCACCCGGTTCGTCGCGCCCGCCGCGCTCAAGGATGAGAAGCTCCGCGAGCGGGTTGCGATTCGCGCCGCCGATCTCGGCATGGTGCGCAAGGAGGCCGGCGAACTGGCGGAGCTTCTCCATAACGGCCTGCTCTTCCCCGGCGCAGAACTGCTCATGCCGTACCTTTATCCGGACGGGCTTACCTCTGTATTCGACTATCTTCCCGAAGGAACGCTTGCATGGTTGGTCGATCCGGGGCGAATCGTCGCGCAAGCCCATCGCTTCGCCGAATCGATCGCGACCGAGGCCGAGGCGGCCGCGGCAACCCCGGCGTTCCATCCTGAGCCCGCATCGCTTTACCTCGATACCGATGAGCTGGAGCGTGCGCTGGATCGGCTGACTGCGGTCGAAGCGGGTGGGCTTATCACCGCGGCGGCGCCGCGCGAAGGATGGGCGACGCCGATCGAGGTCAAGTCGCAGCCCGGCTTCCGGCTCGCATCGCAGGAACTTGCCGGCGCGCGCGCGCCGCTCAGCTTCGAACCGCTCGCCCAGCAGTTGCGCGAAGTCCAGCGCGGGCAGGGCAGGGCGCTGATGGTCGTCGAGGGGCCGGGGCAGGTCGCGCGGCTGCGAAGACATCTCGAGGCGTACGACATCGCCGTGAACATCGAGTGCGCGAGTTTTGCCGGGCTGCTCGAATGGCCCGACTTCAGGCCCGCGATCATGCAGGGCGAGATCGCCGCCGGCGCGATCCTCCCCGAGGACGGCCTTTACATCTACAGCGAGGAAGAACTGTTCGGCGAGCCGCGCGTTCGCCGGCGCTCGCGTCCGGTCGCCAAGGGCGCGCTTTTAAGCCTCGAGGAACTCAAGCCCGGCAACGTGGTCGTGCACGTCGATCACGGAATCGGGCGCTACCGCGGGCTCAAGCATCTCAGAATCGAAGAGGTCGAGGGCGACTTCCTGAACCTCGAGTACGCGGGCAACGACACGATGTACGTGCCGGTCGAGCGCATCAATCTGGTCCAGCGCTACGTCGGCAGCGACGGCGCAGAGCCGAAACTCGACAAGCTCGGCGGCGTCTCGTGGGAGAAGGTCAAGCGGCGCACGAAGGAGGCCGTGCTCGCGATGGCGGCCGAGCTGCTCGAAGTTTATGCCGCGCGCGAGGTGCTCGAAGGCCACGCCCTCCCGCATCCGGGGCCCGATTACCACGAATTTGCCGACCGGTTCGAGTTCGAGGAGACGGCCGACCAGCAGGCCGCGATCGACGACGTCATTCGCGACATCACGCGGGCCAAGCCGATGGACCGGCTCATCTGCGGCGATGCGGGCTTCGGCAAGACCGAGGTCGCATTGCGCGCCGCGTTCATCGCGGTGATGGACGGGCGCCAGGTCGCGGTCCTGGTGCCGACGACCATCCTCGCCGAGCAGCACTGGAACACGTTCCGCAAGCGGTTTCAGGATTATCCCGTGCGGGTGGAGATGGTCTCGCGCTTTCGGACCGTCAGGGAAAACCGCGCAGTCATCGCCGATCTTGCCGCCGGCAAAGTCGATATCGTCATCGGGACCCATCGCCTGCTCCAGGGCGACGTGACCTTTCCGCGCCTGGGGCTGCTGATTATCGACGAGGAGCATCGCTTCGGCGTCGCCGACAAGGAGCGCATCAAGAGGCTCAGGAAGCTGGTCCACGTGCTGACGATGACCGCGACCCCGATACCGCGGACGTTGAACATGGCGATGATCGGGATTCGCGACCTTTCGGTAATCCAGACGCCTCCGCCGGATCGCCAGGCGATCAGAACCCTGATCGGCCGCGAGATGGACGACGCGATCATGCGCGACGCCATCCTGCGCGAGCTTAACCGGGGCGGCCAGGTCTTCTTCGTCCATAACCGCGTCGAAAATATCGAGTACATGGCGCGCCACGTGCGCGCGCTCGTGCCCGAGGCCAAGGTCGCGGTCGCGCACGGGCAGATGCGCGAGCGCGAGCTCGAAGACGTGATGCGCGAGTTCATCGAGAACCGCGTCAATGTCCTGGTCTGCTCGACGATCATCGAGTCGGGGCTCGATATCCCCAACGCCAACACGATGATCATCAATCGGGCCGACCATCTGGGTCTCGCACAGCTCTACCAGTTGCGCGGGCGCATCGGCCGTTCGCGCCAGCGCGCGTACGCATACCTGCTCATTCCCGGCGAGGACATCATCACGCGCGATGCCAAGCGGCGGCTCGAGGCTCTCAAGGACCTGGTGGAGGCCGACGTCGGGATCGGTTTCAAGCTCGCGATGGCCGACCTCGAACATCGCGGCGCGGGCAACCTGCTCGGGCGCGAGCAGTCGGGCGAGATTTCCGCAGTCGGCTTCGAGCTTTACACCGAGATGATGGCGGAGGCGATTTCCGAGCTGCGCGGCGAGGCGCATCGGCCGGATTTCGAGCCGGAGCTGAAACTCGGCATCCCGGCCTTTATCCCCGATGCCTACGTGCCCGACGAGAACGAGCGGCTCGTGCTGTACCGCAGGTTCGCGCGCGCCCAGAGCGATCGCGAGCTTGCCGATCTGCGCGATGAGATGCGCGATCGGTTCGGCCCGGTACCGACGCTAATCGAAAACCTGATCGCGGCGATGGACCTGCGGCGCGAGATGAAGGCCCTGCTGATCCTGAGCGCGATCGTGAAAAACAAGGCGCTCGAGGTCAGGTTCCATCCCGAGGCCCCGGTCGATGCGGCTCGGCTCGCCGCGCTGGCGGGCGCGAATCGCAGTTGGATGAAGCTTACGCAGTCCTGTCAGGTTATTGCGCGGCTTACGCCGGGCAGCTACGAGCAACTGTTCGCGCAGGTCAAAGGCGTCTTGCAGGCCCTGGCAGGCTGTGAGAATTTGGAAAGTCCGCCCGCGCGCGCCGCGGGCACGGTCGTCAATTAGGTTCATGCGAAAGAGGAG
The DNA here is from genome assembly GCA_035626155.1 of Binataceae bacterium (SeqCode). Taxonomy (GTDB): domain Bacteria; phylum Desulfobacterota; class Binatia; order Binatales; family Binataceae; genus DASPOF01. The sequence goes on along the minus strand of DASPOF010000113.1, from coordinate 9,736 downwards.
ATCGGCGGTGTTCTCCCGCGCGGCGGCGGCATTCGGGTTATGCGCGGCGCTCATGGCCGCGTGCGGAATTCCCGGATGCAGCGGTGCGAGCTGGTCCGGGGTCAAGGCGCTCAACCCGCTCGCATCCGCCTCGCGGCGTGCAACGCCTACCCCGACTGCAACCCCGGCCGCCATCCGGCCGACTCCGCAGCCGGCTCCGATAGCGACGCCCGAGCCGCTAGCTCCACGCGGCGAGGCCGTGGATCGAGTGGTTGCGACCGTGGACGGAGACCCGATTACCTTGCACGATGTGAAGGCGTTCGGCGCGGCGAACGGCCGTCCGATCTACACCGACGATCTCGCGGATTCGCCGGTGGGCAAGGATGCGCTCAAGGGGCTGATCGCGGAGAAGCTCCTGGAGCAGGAGGTCAAGAAGTACGCGGATAAAGTCGATGAGAGCCAGGTCGATCGCTATATCCAGGGAATGCGCACCTCGAAGCATCTGACCGACGCGGAATTCCGCGAGGCGCTCATGCACGAGGGCATCTCGTACGACGAATTGCGCAGGCGGGCCCGCCTCGAGCTCCAGAAGGAAATCATGTTCGAGACCGAAGTGCGCGATCGCGTGGACATTCCGCCCCAGGAAATCCAGGACTATTACGATTCTCACAAGTCCGATTTCAACATCGAGACCGAGCGCCTGAGACTCGCGCAGATCCTGGTCGCGGTTCCCGCCAATGCCACGCCCCAGCAGGTTTCGGCGGCCGCAAAGAAGGCCGAGGAGGCCCGGGCGCAAGCGGTCAAGGGCGCCGACTTCAGCCTTCTAGCGCACAAGTACTCCGACGACGAATCGAAGAATGACGGCGGGGAGCTCGGATGGTTCCAGCCCTCGGAGATGATGGACGAGATTCTCGCGGCGGTGAAAAAACTGAAACCCGGGGACATATCCGCGCTGGTGCGGTCGAAGAACGGCTTCCACGTTCTCAAGCTCGAGGCGCACGAGGTGCCGGGCCCCAGGCCGCTCGAAGAAGTGAAAGAGCAGATCCGCGAAAAATTGATAAACCTCAAGGCGAGGGATCGCCTGAATTCCTGGATCGATACCGATCTCGTCAAGCAGCACGACGTAGAGACGCTTTACTGACGCACATGACGATCGAGCATCACGGCGGGCGGCACGCGCGCTCATTTACGGCGCAGCGCGACGCCGCGTAAGGTGCAATGGCCGACCGGATCATCATCAAGGGCGCGCGCGAGCACAATCTCAAGAACATCGACCTCGAGATTCCGCGCGATCGCCTGGTCGTAATCACGGGGCTGTCGGGTTCCGGCAAGTCCTCGCTCGCCTTCGACACGATCTACGCGGAGGGGCAGCGCCGTTACGTGGAGTCGCTCTCGGCCTACGCGCGCCAGTTCCTCGAGCAGATGGAGAAGCCCGACGTGGACTCGATCGAGGGGCTCTCCCCGGCGATCTCGATCGAGCAGAAGACGACCTCGCGCAATCCGCGTTCCACGGTCGGCACGATAACCGAGATTTACGACTACCTGCGGCTGCTTTTTGCGCGCGCCGGCCACGCGTTCTGCTACAACTGCGGCCGCGAGATCGCGCGCCAGAGCGTGCAGCAGATCGTGGACCGGATCATGTCCTGGCCCGAGGGCGCGCGCATCCACGTGCTCGCGCCGATCGTGCGCGACCGCAAGGGCGAGTACCGCAAGGAACTGGCGGAGATGCGCCGGGCCGGTTTCGTGCGCGCGAAGATCGACGGCAAACTCTACGAACTCGGCGAGGAACCCGCGCTCAACAAGAATCTGCGCCACACGATCGAGGTGATGGTGGATCGGCTCGCGATCCGGCGCGGAATCGAGAAGCGGCTGGCCGATTCGCTCGAGGTCGCGTTCAAGTACGGCCGCGATCTCCTCAAGATCGAACAGCCCGACGACAAGAAGAGCGCGCCCGGAACCTACTTCAGCCAGACCTTTGCGTGCGTCGAGTGCGGGATCTCCTACCCAGAAATCACCCCGCGCATGTTCTCGTTCAACAGTCCGCACGGCGCGTGCGCGGACTGCTCCGGGATCGGATCGATCATGTACTTCGATCCCGAGCTGGTCATCGAGGACGAGGATTTAAGCATCGCCGACGGCGCGATCGCGCCCTGGACGAGGTTCAACTCGATGCAGCCGGTGCTCGAGGCACTCGCGGCGCACTACAAGTTCAGCCTCGACCAGCCCTGGAAGACGCTCCCGGCGAAAATAAAAAAGGTGCTGCTCAACGGCACCGGCGGCGAGGAGATCGAGTTCGCCTACCAGCGCGGCCATCATCACGCCGAATACTCGCGCTCCTTCGAGGGCATCCTGCCGTGGCTCGACCGCTGGTACAAATCGACGCAATCCGAAGGGGTACGCGAATTCGTCGAGGCGTACATGAACATGCGCCCGTGCCCGGCCTGCCACGGTGCGCGGCTCAAGAAGGAAAGCCTGTTCGTCCGGTTCAACGGCAAGTCGATCTCGGAAGTGACCGCGATGCCGATCAAGCAGGCGCTCCAGTTCTTCGCGCAGCCCAAACTGAGCACGCAGGAGGCCGAGATCGCGCGGCTCATCCTCAAGGAGGTCCGCGAGCGGCTGAGCTTTCTCGCCGACGTCGGGCTCGACTACCTCACTCTCGATCGCGCGTCCGCGAGCCTCTCGGGCGGCGAGGGCCAGCGCATCCGGCTGGCGACGCAAATCGGGTCGAGCCTGGTCGGCGTGCTCTACATTCTCGACGAACCTTCGATCGGGCTCCATCAGCGCGACAACCAGCGGCTGCTCGCGACGCTCAAGCGGCTTCGCGACCTCGGCAACACGGTGCTGGTGGTCGAGCATGATCGCGAGACGATGCACACGGCCGACCACATCGTGGACATGGGCCCCGGCGCGGGCGCGCTCGGCGGATACGTGGTTGCGCAGGGCACGCCGCAGGATGTGATGAGCAATCCGAATTCGCTGACCGGCAAGTACCTGTCGGGCGAGATGGAAATTCCGGTGCCGGCGCGCCGCCGGCGCCTGTCGGGGCGATGGCTCACGATCCGGGGCGCGCGCGAAAACAATCTCGCCGAGCTCACCGTCGCATTCCCGCTCGGGGTGATGATCTGCGTGACCGGAGTGTCGGGTTCCGGCAAATCGTCGCTGGTCCTCGACACGCTCTACCGGGCGCTTGCGCAAAGGCTCAACCGCTCCCGCGAGCGCGCCGGTGCGTTCAGCGCGCTCGAGGGCGTGGAGCATCTCGACAAGGTCGTGCACGTCGACCAAAGCCCGATCGGCCGCACCCCGCGATCGAACCCGGCCACGTACACGGGACTGTTCACGCCGATCCGGGAACTGTTCGCGCAGTTGCCGGAGGCGCGGATGCGCGGCTACGGGCCGGGCCGCTTCTCCTTCAACGTCAAGGGCGGACGCTGCGAGGCCTGCGAGGGCGACGGGATCATCCGGATCGAAATGCACTTCCTGCCCGACGTTTACGTCACCTGCGAGGTGTGCGGCGGCAAGCGCTACAACCGCGATACGCTGGAAATTCAGTACAAGGGCAAGAACATCGCCGAGGTGCTGAACATGACCGCCGCGCAGGGACTCGAGTTCCTCTCCTCGGTGCCGCCCATCCGCCAGAAGCTCGAGACGCTGCGCGACGTCGGGCTCGACTACATCCACCTGGGACAGGCGGCGACGACGCTCTCGGGCGGCGAGGCGCAGCGAATCAAGCTCGCCAAGGAGCTGTCGCGCCGCGCAACCGGACGCACGCTGTACATCCTCGATGAGCCGACGACGGGATTGCACTTCGATGACATCAAGCGGCTGCTCGATGTGCTCGGGCGGCTCGCCGATGCGGGCAACACGATAATCGTCATCGAACACAATCTCGATGTGGTGAAGACGGCCGACTACCTGATCGATCTGGGTCCCGAGGGCGGCGATCGCGGCGGTACGATCGTCGCCAAGGGCACGCCCGAGGAAGTCGCGGCGTCGCCCAATTCGTACACGGGCCAGTTCCTGCGCCAGGTGCTCGGCCAGCGCGCGGCGGCGTAGGACGCAGGGCGAGGGGGCGGCGTTCGATGCTGATCCTGCATGTGATCGTGCTGCTGCTCGTGCTTTTCGCGGCGCCGGCGCGCGCGTCGTCCCTCTATAACCCGGCCGAGCACGGGCTTAACGCGATGGCGAAGGGCGATTGCGACGGCGCGATCGCGGACTTCACCGAGGCGATCTTCCTCGACCCCAACGATGCGGCCGCATATCTGAATCGCGGCTCGTGCTACGAGGGCAGGGGCGATTACGATCATGCGATCGCGGATTTCACGCGCGCGATTCAGCTCGATCAGAAGAACTACCTCTTCTTCCTCAACCGCGGCCTGGCTTGGGGCAGGAAGGGCGACTTCGACCGGGCGATCGCGGATTTCACCGCGGCCGCCGCGCGCGAGCCCCTCGACGCCGAGAATTTTTCCGACCGCGCCTTCTACGAGGCCAAGAAGGGAGATCGCGAAAAGGCCATCGCTGACTATTCGGAGGCGATCAAGGTCAAGCCCGACGATGCGGACAGTTATCGCGGGCGCGGCTTTGAACATTACCTCCAGGGCGAGTGCGATGCGGCGATCGCCGATTACGACACGGCGATCCGGCTCAGGGGCGATGACTTCGATCTTTATACCGAGCGCGGCGCCTCCTACGGGAAGAAAGGCAGCTTCGCACAGGCGATCGCGGACTACACCAGGGCCATCAAGCTCAGGCCGGGGGAGTGCAATGTGTACGCCTGGCGCGCGCGCGCATATCTCGCGCTCGGCGACTCGCGGCGCTCGCTAAAGGATTTCGATAAAGCGCTGAAGCTCTGTCCGCAAAAGGATTGGATTCGCCAGGAGCGGAACCTGGTGCCGGGGGCAAAAGGCGCTCCAGGCAAGGCGGCCTCCAAGCAGGATAACCCGGCGCGCTTGCAGACGCAGTAATCGCGATTCGAACTTCGCCCCCCGCGCCTGCCCGCATCAATGGGCCGGCGCGCCTGCCGCACCGCCGCCCGCTTGCGCGATCGCCGCGTCGGCGATCGCGGCCTCGCGCTGATTTGCGACCGCCACGATAAGCACGGAGTCGGGATGGAGGTACGTGCGCGCGACCTTCTGCACGTCTTCCTTGGTCACCGCCTGAATCAGCTTGGGGAATTTGTCCGCGTAATCGAGGCCGAGCCCGTTGAGTTCGACGCCGAGCATGAAGCTCGCAATTCCACTCTGGCGATCGATCGAGAGGGGGAAGCTTCCAATCAGGTACTTCTTTGCGCCGTCGAGTTCCTCATCGGACACCGGCTTTTCCTGAATTTCCCGAATTTGATCGAGCACGAGCTTGATCGCCTGGTTGGCGCTGGCGTTCTTGGTTTCCAGCCCGACCGAGAAGGCGCCCGCGAACTTGCCCGCGCTGAAGCCGGAACCGACCGAGTAAGCGAGCCCCTCCCTGCTGCGCACGACTTTGACCAGGCGGGAGGAAAAACCGCCGCCGCCCAGAATGTAATTCATCACCTGGAGCCGGTAGTAATCCGGATTCGACCGCTCGATGCCGCCGAAGCCCAGGATGACGTTTGCCTGTGTGACGTTGCGGTCGATCACGTTCAGATGGAGTCCGGGAGCGACGGAAGGAGGCGGCGGGACGGGCTGGGAGGCGACCGCGCCGCGTATGCCGCTCAGTTGTTTCTCCAGCAGCACCTTGATCTCATCGGCGTGAACGTCGCCGGTCACTGCAATCACCGCGCTCCCGAGCTTGTAGTGATCGCGATAGAAACTGCGGACGTCCTCGGCGGTGAGCTTTGCAACTGAGTCGGCGTAGCCCTCGACGGGATGGCCGTAAGGAGCGTCGCCGAACAGCGATCTGGTGAACTTGACCGTTGCGGGGTATCCGGGCCGCTCCTCCTCGGCCTTGATGCCGGCGACCTGCTCGGTGCGTTTTCTTTCGATGTCCGCATCGCGGAGTCCGGGATCGGTCACGATTCCCGCAAGCAGGTGCAGAGTCTCCGCCTCATATTTTGTGAGCGAGGTGAGGCTGGCGTTTGCCCAGTCGCGGCCCGCATCGACCGAGACCGCGCTGCCCATGAAATCGACTTTCTGATTGAAGTCCGCCGCGCTAAGCTCCCGCGTCCCCTGGCTAAGGCAGTGAGCGGTCAGAGAGGCAAGCCCGGCCTTGCCCGCAGGATCGCGCCGCGAGCCGGCATCGAACGCGATCGAGAGCGTGACCATCGGCAACTGATGTTCTTCCGATACGAGCAGCACCGCGCCGTTGCTGAGCGTCATCCGCTTGATTTCCAGGGCGTTGGCCTTGGGAGCCGCCGCCGCGACCGCAATCAGCGCCGCCGCCGCGGCCATCGAGGTTCTAAGCGAAATTCCCGCCGCGTTCATCGCACCACCCCGCTCAACCCGTCCTCGCCGTGGCGGATCTGGCCGCCGCTTATGCCGCCGCCTGCGCCGGCCGGACGGACGCCGGTGGGAACGAGGACTCCCAGCGTGCGATTGCTATCGACGAGGTATTGCCGCGCCACGCGCTGCACGTCGGCCGCGGTCACCTTGTCGATGCCGGCCAGATACTGGTCCACGAGCTTGTAGCTGCCGAGCATCTCGTAAAGCCCAAGCAGCATCGCCTCCTCGTGGATCGAGTCCTGGGTAAACACGAACTGCGCCTGTTCGAGGTTTTTCGCCTTTTGAAGTTCCTCGGCGCCGACCGGCTTTTCGCGCAGCGCCGCAAGCTCATGATCGGCCTCGGCGATTGCGCTTTCGGTCTTAACGCCCGGCCGCATCTGCCCTGATACGACGAACAAGCCCGGGTCGAAGGAGGTCATGTCATAGCCCGCGCCGATGCTGACGACCATCCGCTTCTCTACCACGAGCTTCTTGTACAGCCGCGAGCTTTTGCCGTCGGCGAGGATCTCCGATGCGACTTCGAGCGCAAAGGAGTCGGGGTTCGACAGGTTGGGAACGTGGAAGGCCTCCTCGAAGGCGGGGAGGTTCGCCGCGTGGCGCATCTCGACTCTCCGCTCGCCCTCCTGGGGCGGTTCCACATCGCGCATGGGCGGGGGCTTGGGACCGTTCTTGATCGCGCCGAATGATTCCGCGACCTGCTTGAGCACCTGGTCCGAATTGAAATCCCCGACCGCGACGATGATCGCATTTTGCGGCGAATAGTAGACCTGGTGATAGGCGATTGCGTCCTGGAGCGTGAGCCGCTGAATGTCCTTCATCCATCCGATGACTGGCCAGTGATAAGGATGCGCGACGAAGGCTTGCGCGCGGACCAGCTCGTCGAGCGCGTCCTCGGGGTTGTCGTCGGTGCGCAGGCGGCGCTCTTCCTCAACGACCGCCTTCTCCTCATCGAACTGCTTGGGCTCCCAATTCGCCATCCGATCGGCTTCGAGCGATATCGGCACGTCGAGATGGTCCTTGTTGATCACCTCGAAGTAATCGGTGAAATCGGAGGTCGTGAATGCGTTATCCATTCCGCCGTTTTCCTGGATGATGTTCGAGAATTCCTCCGGCTTGATCTTCTTGGTCCCCTTGAACATCAGGTGTTCGAGCAGATGCGAGAGCCCGGTTTGTCCGAACGCCTCGTTGCGCGAACCCACGTGGAAAAAGACGCTGAAGGTCGCAACCGGCGCCTTGTGGTTCTCGAGCACGAGGACCTTGAGCCCGTTGGGAAGCGTCTCGGTCTTGACCGCATCGGTCATCCCCGCGCCGGCGGCTGCGGGAGCGAAAATCGCGATTGCCGCGGCTGCGGCGGCGGCGCGAAGCAAATCGCGCAAATCAATTGCTGGAATTATTTTCATGGCAATCACTCATCTAAGTCCGCCCATCGCCGCCGAGTCAAGAAAGCGGTTCGGTTTGTGTTTGCCGGCGGATTTTTCCTGAAGACCGCAAATTGCATCGGGAGCCGGGTCCTTGTAAAAATCGATATGACTGCGATGGCGCACCCAGGCGAGACTGGCCAGGCACTGCACGAAATCAAGGGAGTGCTGACGAAATTCATGCGGATGCTGTTTCCGCTGGAATTTCGGATGGACACGCTCGCGAACTGCCCGCCGATGCTTCCGTTCCACTATCCGCTGCTCGCGGGCGAGATGATCTACCTGCCCGACCGCATCGATCAGTTCGCCAGCAAGGCGGACGCGTACACCTATTACCTCGTGACGGCGGCCCATCTCGCATCGCGCCACGACTTTGGCAGCTTCAAGCTCAGGCTTGCGGATTTGCCGGGCTTCGAGGATCGCGGCGAAACCGGCGTCGAGGCGATCGACAGCTACGTCGCTTCGTTTGAGGATCCGGCCCTGGCCAGCGCGTTGATGCGGCTGGCCGAGAGCGCCCGAATCGATGCGGCGCTGGCGCGGCTGTATCCGGGGCTGGCGCCGCGGCTTGCCCAGGTCAATCGCGCCCTCGTTTCGCAGCTCGAACCTCTGGCGCTCAGCACGATGCTGGTTCGCGCGTCGCTTGGTCTGGTCGAGAGCGAGAGCAATATCGACATCGATATGAACTTCGCGCGCGCGGCCGGGGAATTGTTCGCACCGCTGCGCGCGCCCGGCGCCGACGTGCGTGGTACGGTCCGCCAGGTGCAGGTGCTCTACCAGTGGCTCCAGGACCTGATCGCGCAGGCGCAACGCGCGGGCGAGAGCAGCGATCTCTCGGCGGAAGCCCAGCGGATGCGCAACGACCTCCTCCGCACCAGCATGAAGGGCGCCGAGAGTGGGGCGCAGGCGGAAGGCGAAGACGGCGAGCAATCCGAAGACGGTGGCGAAACCGATCAGAACGTCCGGATGCAGGCCTCGGGCAAGCAGACCAAGGGCAGCAAGGGACGCGCGCTTTCGCCCGAGGAGCTGCGCCGCCTCATCGAACAGGGCGCCCAGCTTAACCCGTCGCAGAGCCAGGGCGATGCGGACGGCGAAGGGATGTACCTGACCCAGCTTACCGGCAAGCAACTGAGCGAGCTCGAGCAGATGCGCGATCAGCTTGCCGAGGTGGGTGCGCTCCCTGGACAGGGGCGGCTGATGATTTCGCGCACCCGGCAGGATTCGTACTACGCGTACGACGAGTGGGATTACGTGCTCGGCGACTACCGGCGCGGATGGTCCCGCCTGCGCGAAATTCCGATCGCCGGCGATGGCGGTGATTTCTTCGCCGCGACCCTGATGCGCTACTCGGAACTGCTTCCGATGGTGCGCCGGCACTTCCAGCGCATCCGGCCCGCGTCGTACCGGATGGTGCGCGGACTCGAGGACGGCGAGGAGATCGACCTCGAGCGCACGGTCGAGTCGCAGGTCGCCCGGCGGATGGGCGAGACGCCCGACTCGCGCTTGTACAAGGCGCGCAAGAAAGAGGCGCGCGACGTCGCCACGCTCTTCCTGCTCGACATGTCCGCATCGACCGACGAACCGATCCATCGCGAGCCGCGCAAGTACACCGATGACGACGATGACGACTGGATGAAGGCGTTGCAGCGCCGGCCCCAGGCCGTGCAGCGACCGCGCCGGATCATCGACGTGAACAAGGAAGCGCTCGTGATCATGGCGCAATCGCTCGAGGAGATCGGCGACCAGTACGCGATCATGGGATTTTCAGGCCACGGCCGCGACAACGTCGAGTTCTACGTAATCAAGGAATTCGACAACGAACTCACCGATGAGGTCCGCGCGCGGGTCGGCGCGGTAGAGCCCAAGCGATCGACCCGGATGGGCGCCGCGATTCGCCACGTGCGCGAGAAGTTTAAGGATGTCTCATCGCGC
>DASPOF010000112.1:0-10217 GCA_035626155.1 Binataceae bacterium (SeqCode) | reverse complement strand
CTGGGTGTTCCGCGACCAGCTTGAACAGAAAGTTCCCTACTCGACCACCACCCGGCGCATCGAGCTTTACCAGGACCATCCGTGGTTCATCGAGGCGGACGAACATCTGGTGCGCTTCAAGGCGCCCCCCAACATCGGCGGGGCGCAGGGGCGCAGGCTCACCAGCGGGCATCTCAGGTGGAGCATCCATTCGAACTGGGTGGTTGCGGACGAGATGCTGAAGCTGCATCGCGGCGAGCCGTTCTCATTCATCAATTCCTCGGTCGCGAAGGAGAAGGGCATCGCGGATAACGACTTTATCCGCGTGTATAACGACTACGGCTCTTTCGTATGCCGGGCGAAGCTGAGCCCGTGCACGCGGCCGGACCAACTAGTGATCTACCACGCGTGGGAGCCTTACCAGTATCCGGAGTGGATGCCGTATGACGGGCTGCTGCCGGGACCGCCCAAGGGACTGCACTTTGCCGGCGGCTATCGGCATTACGAGTACACGCTGTGGAACTGGTCGCCATCGCAGTCTGACCGGCAGACCAATATCGATTTCGAGAAAGCAAACGTGAAGGAATAACGGCGGGAGGGCGGAATCATGGCAAATGGAGCGGACAACCCCGGCACGCATGCGCCGAAGCTCGACCCGGCGCAGGAGCAGCGCGAGTATTTCCAGTGGGATAGCTGCAAGTGGGGCACCCATCGGGTGAACTGCTATCCGGGCAGTTGTCCGTTCCGCGTCTACACGAAAGACGGGAAGGTGATCCGCGAGGAAATCTCGTGCACCTATCCGGAGTTCGATGACCCCGACTCGCGCGTGCCCGACTACAATCCGCGCGGATGCCAGAAGGGCTATCAGCACTCGCGCGCGATGTACGGACCCGACCGCGTGCTCTACCCGATGAAGCGCGCGGGCGAGCGCGGCAGCGGAAAATGGGAGCGAATCGGCTGGGAGCAGGCCTTCGACGAAATCGGCTCCAAGATCGCCGATGTGATCCAGAAGTATGGCCCCAAGGCGCTGATTGACGACCACGCCGCCAACGGGATCGGAGTGTTTCGCGGCGCTGCCGAGGGTTCGACCACCGGCATCACCTCGCTGCTCGGCGGGATGAGCCTCGATCTCGACTTCGTCACCGGGGACTTCAAGGTCGGGCAGTGGCTGACCTTCGGCGAGATGCATCACGCGCCCGGGATCGAGAGCTGGTTCCTGCCGGACACCATCATCCTGATGTCGAATCCGGTTTATGCGAACATTCCCGACATCCATTACCTGCTGGAAGCGCGGTATCGGGGCGCCAAGGTAATCGCCGTCGCGCCGGACAAGAATCCTTCCTCCCAGTTCGCCGATATCTGGGTGCCCATCAACTGGTCGGCGGACCCGGCGTTGTGGCTCGGCGTAGCGAAGATACTGATCGAAAACGGATGGATCGACACCGAGTTCGTCAAAGAACAGACGGATATGCCGATATTGGTTCGATCCGATGACGGTCGGTTCCTGAGAGAGTCGGACCTGCGCGAGGGCGGAGACGCGGAGCAGTTCTACGGAATCGACAGCGCGACCGGGAAGCCCGTGCAGATGCCCAAGGGAACGCTGCAGGCAGCCGCCGACTACGCACTGGACGTGCGCACCAACGTCCGGCTCAAGAACGGCGCCGACGTCGAGGTCCGAACGGTCTTCAGTCTGCTGAACGAGCGGCTTGCCGAGTACACGCCCGAGAAGGTCCACGAGATGGCGGGAGTTCATCCGGACATGCTCCGCCAAATCGCCGAGCTATGCCGTCCGCCGCGCAAGATTTTTGGCTATATCAACTTTATCACGGGCAAGCTCTATCACGGCGACCTGCTCGAGCGCTCATATTGTTACATCCTCGCGCTGACCGGCAACGTCGGAAAGCCGGGCACCGGCACCCAAGGATGGTCGCCGGGGACGGAGGCGGCGGCCTCGATGGCGGCGGTCGCTGGGATGCCGAAGGAGGTGATCGAGTCCGCCCGCCCGATCGCCACCACCGCAACCTTGTCGGTCATGCGGATGGAAGACTACAAGATGCGGTTCAAGATGGACCCCACGATGCCGCCCGTGGAGGCCGCCAACGGAGCGACGCACGAAGGGCTGAAGTCTGCGGGCGTCCTCACGCCGGGAGTTTTCCTCTGGTACCGGCAAGCCGGCTACAAGGAAGTCTGGGACAAGCACCTGTACGATCCGTATACCAAGAAGAAGATCAGTGACTACGCCGAAGATGCGGTCGCGAAGGGCTGGTGGGACGGATTCGACCACAAGGTCACGCCGCGGGCGATGTTCGTATCGGGATCGAATCCGCTTCGCCGCCATCGCGGCGGCATGAATACATACTTCAAGACGCTGTGGCCGAAGCTCGAGACGATCGTGGTATTCGATCCGCGCTGGAGCACGACCGGCCTTTACGCGGACTATGTATTGCCGTCGGCTTCCTACTACGAATACGCCGATGTCAAATACTCGACTCCGGATACCCGGCTGTTGTGCTTCACCGACCAGTCGGTGCCGATGCAGGGCGAATCCAGGTCGGACCGTTCGATTGCCCTGGGTGTGCTGCGCGGAATCGCGAAGAATCTGAAGTCCCGCGGCGTCGAGAAGTACATGGCGGGCAATCGCGAGGTCCTCGTTGACGAGCTGTACTGGCGGGCGACCTACGGCGGCCGTTACGGCGAGACCAACGAAGACGAAGAGCGCATGGTCGATGAGTGCCTCAAGGCGCTCGGAGAATTGGGCTGGCTTACCACGCTCGATGAACAGGAACTGAGCCTCGAAAATCTGCGCAAGAACGGGAAGGCCTGGCTGAGCGGACGCCCGCCGTGGCACGGAATCGTCTGTCAGAGCGCGGACATGGTTCCGCGCCAGGTCCACACTCCGATGAGGGACCAGGTCGAATTGAAGGTGCCGTACGCGACCACGACCAGGCGGATGGCGCTATATATCGATCATCCCTACTTCGTCGAAGCGGACGAGCAGTTGGTGCGCTACAAGCATCCACCCGATATCGGCGGCCGCCAGGGGCGCAGAATAACCGGCGGCCATGTGCGATGGAGCATCCACGCCGATTGGCATACCTCGCCCGAAATGATGAAGCTGCATCGGGGCGAGCCCTTCGCTTTCGTCAATGACGCCGTGGCTCGCGAGAAGGGCGTGCAGGACCATGACTTTATCCGCGTCTACAACGACTACGGATCGTTCGTCGTTCGAGCGAAACTGACCGCGTGCGCGCGGCCGGATCAGGTGATCATTTATCATGCGTGGGAGCCGTACCAGCATCCCAATGGGATGTCGGCGGACGGGCTCCTGCCCGGGATACCCAAGGGCCTCCACTTTGCCGGAGGTTACCGGCACTTCGAGTACACGCTGTTTAGCTGGGCGCCTTCTCAGACGGACCGGCAGACCAATGTCGAGTACGAGAAGGCCGCGTTTCAGGGATAGCTATGTCCAAGGTCGGCGGTGCGTTGCCATCATGGTACTGGCCCGCGGGCGTTCCTCGCCGGGTGCCGGTTGCTCAACAGCCGCTTGGCCGCCTGTTGCGGCAGCGATTTACGGCGACGAAGGATAAGGTCGCGATCGCATACGACGACGTTCGCATCAGCTATGGTGAGCTGCTCGAGCAGAGTCTCGCACTCGCGGGCGGAATCCAGGGCGCGGGCCTGACCGGGACCATCGCTCTTGCCTCTCCCGACCCGGTCGAGAGCCTGCGGCTGTGCCTGGCCGGATTGTTTTCCGGCCGCTGCGTCTTCCTCGCCGACCTCGCCGAATCGCCGCAACAACTGGCGGGCCGAGTCGCGGAGGCGAAGGCATCGGCGATCATCGCTACGGAGGGTGTGAACCTGGCGGAGTCCCCGGGCGTCAAGACAGTTGCGCGGGCTGACCTGAAGGGCGCCTTCAGCGACGCGGGAACTGCGAAACGAGCCACGGATGCCGCGATATTGGTCCCGGGCGGCCGCGGACTGGTCGCGCATTCGCATTTTTCGCTGTCTGCGATGGCGGCCTCGATGGCGGCATTCATCCCTCGGCTGCGCGAGATCCCGTTCGTATGCACGGAGGCGGCGATAGGTTCGTGGGAGATGCTCACCGGAATCCTGCTCGCTCTCTCGCAAGGCGCGCCGGTCGTATTTGGCAGCTTCGAGAAGCTCGACTCAGGCGAGCTGGCGGATTTCGCCGCGAACGGGTACGTGATTCTTTCGCGAGCCGAGACTGACAAGATGCTGGCCGAGCGGGAGCTGCCCAGTCTGGTCAGCCGATCCTCTCACGTGTTTATATCGACCGGGTTCTTTACGCCGCACTGGCGTAAAGAAGTGGAATCGCTGTGCGGCCGGCCAATCTTCACTCTGTGGGGCATGCCCGAGCTCGGTCCCGTGGTCGCGTCCCATCCGACGTGGCTGCCGCCGCACGGGCACGGATTCCCGCTCGTCAACGTATCGCTGATTCCTATCGATCCGGGCAGTGGCAAGGTTTCGATCGTGCCGTGGGAGATGCTGGAACAGGCAGAGGTCGGCGTCGAGGCGCTGTCGGCGATGGTCGGCTATGTGGAATCCGCGCGCAACGCCGGCGTCAAGGCGGGCACGGTCGTGAGGACGCGCCAGGTAGCGACCATGGATCACGTCGGCGTGGTTGTCCTGCAGGAAGCCTTACCACAAAGCCAGGAAGCAGCCAGTGGGAACTGACAACGCCTATCTTCTGTTCGACGTTCCCGGCGGCCGTCTTTCGTTCGGTGCCGGCGAGCTCGACGTCTGGGCGGAGCATGTCGAGTGGTGTTACCGGATGATGGGTGTCGCGGACGGCGCGACGATCGCGGTTCAGGATTTCGGCTGCAGTCCGCTCTCGTTTCTTGGTTCCAGTCTCCTGATGCCGGGGCTTGAGCGCGGAGTCGCGGAACGAATCGGCGGACGCTTCATTTGCCTGGATGCCTCTGGGGAGCGCGTCACGCTTAGTCCCGCACTGCTCGGGCAACTCGCGGTCGACGCGCTCGTGATCAGGGATGACGTAATCGATCTGCTGGACGCGGAGTTGCGCAAGAAAGGGTCGGTGGAAATGGCGCGGCGCGCGACCAGGACGATCGTGGTCTTCGGCGACGAGCCGGCGGGGCCCAAGGCGGGCCGCCCGGCGCCGTGGCGTCATCTGCTGCACGTCGAGAGCGCGCTGCTGCTCGCACCGCAATGCGCGCAGTGCGGATGCTTTCACCTCCGCGACGGATTTTACGAAGTCGATGGGCGCGGGATCCGAAACCTTCGGCGCACCGCGCCACCCTATCAACTGCGCAGCGGCGACCTGCTTGCACCGCACGGCTGCGCCGCAGGATCTCGCGACTGGTGTATCCGGTTGCCAATTTCCGCCGGGGGCGCCTGATCCGCGATGCCTGGGACTGCTTCGACATACGCGGCGCACGACGATATCGAGTCGCTGTCGGGCGCGCGATTAACCGCATGGCAGTACGAACGCATGCGTGAGGTGACGGAGCACGCGTACCGCCACGTTCCGTTTTATCGCGAACGCTGGGAGGCGGCGGGAATCGCGGCAGGCACACCGCCCTCGATGGACGATTTCGCGCGGTTCCCGATAGTCGCCAAGCACGACCTCGTGCAGGCGGGCCAGCGCTGGGCGATCCCGAGTCAGGGCCCGGTTGCGTTCAGCACCCGCGGCACTTCCGGAGATCCGCTTCTGGTCTGGCTGAGCGCGCAGGAAGAAGAGACCTACATAGTGCCGACGATCCGGGGATTTCGATGGGCGGGCCTGGGTCCGGGGATGACGGCGCTGCTGATGAGCCCGGTATGGCACCGTCTGGCCGCCTGCGAGCCGCACGCGGTTGCGCGGATGGGCGCGCGGTGTGCGTTTTTCTGGGGCAGCATGGGGCCCGAGTACCTTGATTCCTTCCTCCATACGCTCATCACGGTACGCCCCGAATTCATCACGACCACCGCGCCGTTTCTCCTCTCTCTGATCCGGCGCAGCGCGAGTACGGTGGTGGCGCCACCGGAGGTCCTCAGAGGGGTTCGGTCGATTGTCGTCGTCGGGCTGCCGCTGACGCGTTCGATGCGGGAGTTCCTCCGCGACCGACTCCAGGTGGGCGACATCTTCGAGCGCGGCGGCACTCAGGAAGGAGCGGCAATCGACGAATGCCGGTTCCACAACACTCCGCATGTGCACGAGGACGTCTGCTACCTCGAGGTGGTGGACGATAGCGGCGTTGGCGTTCCGGCGGGGGTGCGGGGACGGCTGATAGTCACCAAGCTCAGCGCCGCAGGGAGCATCTTCGTGCGCTACGACACCGGCGACTTCGCCGCGTTTGCGCCGGGGGAATGCCCCTGCCAATGTGGCTTTCGCAGGCTTAAGATTTTCGGGCGCCCGGAGAGCAGCGTCCTGGTTGGCGACCGCCGAATCACGGCCTACGACGTCCGCAACTGCATCGAGGAGGACGGCGACCTGGTCGGGCGCAACGTCCTGCTGATTCACGACCCCGAGTCGCCGCCCGGCCTGCTTTCAGTCGCCATCGAGGGCGCAGCGCATCATGAGGCAGAACTGAAAGCGGATCTGGAAGAACGGCTCGGAGTCGATGCGGTCCGCATCGTGTGGCTCGGCGACCTCAGGATCAACTGGGGCTTCCGGCAAGTGCTCGAGAGCCGCGAGATTCGGTTACCAAGGAGCTGATGGAGGCGCCCATGAAACTGATGCTCCCAACCAATTTCGATCCGGAACTCATCGGGCGGATTGCTCGGTTCGAGCCCGTCTATATCTATGGAAGCCTCCCGACCGAGGCGACCTTGCGGTCATCGCTGGTGCTGGCGCCGGCCACCGAAGAGGATGTCGCCTTTCACATCGAGCAGGCCGCCCGGCGAAAAATCCGCTTCGCCTATGTCATGAACGCGACCTGCCTCGGAAACAAGGAATACTCCGAGGAAGGCCGCGGCCAGCTCCTTCAGCGGCTCCAGTGGTTGGTCGATGCCGGCGGGGCGGCGGTGGTCACCGCGAATCCGTTCGTGATGGAGCTCGTGCGCGAGAATTTCCCCTCGCTCGAGTTGCACATCTCGGTTCTCGCCTCGGTCAATGACGCCCGAAAGGCGAAATTCTTCGATGAGCTCGGGGCGACCGTGATTCACCTCGATCCCCAGGTTAATCGCGACTTTCGGCGTCTCGAAGCAATACGCAAGGCGGCCGGCTGCACTCTGTCGCTCGTGGTCAACGAGGGATGCCTGCTCAGTTGCCCGATCCGGAACTACCATTCGAATATGATTTCCCACTCGGGCGAGAGTATCACGGGCCGATACTACGTCGATTACTGTTATTACCGCTGCGCGCTTTTCAAAGTGACGGATCCGGCCGAGCACCTTCGCTCGCCGTGGGTCAGGCCGGAGGATTTGTCAGTATACGAGGATTTGGGAATCGACCTGTTCAAGGTGGCCGGGCGCGAGAAGATGGAGGAGGGGCCGAGCTCGCACACCGATTGGATCGTCAAGGTCGCAGGCGCCTACCACGCGCGGCGCTGCGACGATGTCGCCCGCCTGCTGGTCGGTATCGAGCCTCCGCATACGGTTTTCGGCGAAGCGCCCGAGCCGTTCGGAGTTCGAATTGAGAGTGCGAAGTTGGACGGGTTCCTCCGTTTCTTTCAGGATGACCACTGCCTCCTCGACTGCAACACGTGCGACTACTGCGGGCAGTGGGCCAACCGCGCGGTGCGGGTGGCCGGGAAGCCGAGAGAGTGCGCACAATCGCTCGAGGGGGACCTGCAAACCATTCGAGTCGGAAGCTATCGGAGTGGTAGGTGATTGCTCTGGAACTGCAGACCCTGGTTGCCTTTCATATCTTTTTTGCCGCGGTGTTCGTGGGCTCCAACGTGTTTTTGGATTTTCTTCTGACCCCGCGCCTCGACCTGATTCCTCCGGGGCAGGCGGCCCGCCTGGGCGACAAGCTCGGGAACGACTTCGCCATTTTGAACTGGGCCGCCCTGATCGGCCTGCCGGTGAGCGGCCTGCTGGAACTGTGGCGCCTGGGGAACCTCGGGGTGCTGCTGTCCTTGAAGTTTCTGGCGACCGGCTATGGCGTCGCCCTGGTGCTGATGATGCTGATCTGGCTGTCGTTGGTGATAACGGCAACGATTCTGACCTTCTACCTGCGCCCGCGGGTGATCGTGAAACTTCCCTACGATGCGACCCGGGAACAGGTCGAGAGCTCCCGCACCGATTCGATTGCGTATGCGGACTGGATGAAGACCTTTGCGCGTTACAACGTCATCTCGTCGGTGGTCGCCATAGTCATCGGAGGGATTCTGCGTTACGGAGGCCTTCCGTTTTGAAATGTCGCATGGCGGGAGAGAGAGCGTATCTCAGTTGGTGAGCTGAGCGCGGTTGCGCCTGGAATGGTAGATACCATGCCGTGGGTAACGTCAAATCAAGCCGTTGAACCTCAATCGCGATATTTTCGCGATCGGTACGGGCGGACGATAAAGAAACTGCGCGTCTCACTGACGGATCGCTGTAATTTCCGGTGCGTATACTGCATGCCGGAAAATCCGGTCTGGAAGCCGAAGGACGAGATCCTCACTTTCGAAGAGGTTCATCAGCTCGTGGAGCTCTTCGTCGCCCGCGTGGGGGTCGAGCAGGTGCGTCTGACCGGCGGCGAGCCGCTCCTTCGGCGCGGCGTTGCGCGGCTGGTCGCGATGCTCGACGGGCTGCGGTCGCGAGGACTCAAGCGCCTGTCGCTCTCCACCAACGGGGCGTTGCTTGGCCGTTACGCCCGGGAACTCGTTGCCTGCGGCCTCGACGACGCCAACGTCAGCCTCGATTCCCTGGTTCCGGAGCGATTTCACCAGATGACCGGCGGCGGAGATCTGGATGAGGTCTTGCGGGGGATCGAGGACGCGCGCGAGGCGGGTCTCAAAATCAAAATCAATGCGGTCGTGATGCGCGGGGTGAACGACGGGGAGGTCCTGCCGCTTGCTACCTGGGCATATCGCGCCGATCTTCCGCTTCGCTTCATCGAGTTCATGCCGTTGGATAGCCGTGGCATGTGGAGTCCGGAGAAGGTCTTCACCCAACAGGAGATTATCGAACTACTAAGCCGGGTGTTCGCGGTCTCGCCACTTCCGCGCAGCGAGGATCCGGCACGGTACTATCTCTTGAACGGCAGATTTCGTCTGGGTATCGTTTCGACGGTTTCCGATCCGTTCTGCGCCCACTGCGATCGCATGCGGCTCACCGCGGACGGGAGACTGTTCGCCTGCTTGTTTTCAGCGGCCGGCGTTGACCTCAAAGACGCGCTTCGCGCCAATGGCGACCCGGCCCTGCTCGAATCACGCATAGCAGCGGCTATCGCCGGGAAGCCGGGCGGATTCCTCGAGAGATCCGCGCCGACCAATGGGCGCATTGCCATGCATGCGCTTGGAGGATAGGCGACGCGAGCGCCTAGTAGTTGTAATGAATAAGTTGGTTCGATTGGCGACGTGGCGCGTGCGGCTTCTGTCGCTCGCCCTGGCAGTAGTATTGGCACAGGTCGCCGGCGTACGCGCTGCTGCCGGGCAGGTCCGCGCGGGGGACGTCATAACGGCGTCCGGCGCGGAGAAGGTAAAGGATCTCGTATCACCCGGCGTCCATATCAGGGTGAAGCGCGGCATGAGCATGCAGATCGTGCCGGCCGAACGGATCGAATGGCCGCGCCCGTACCGCGAGGCTACGGAGAAATATTCCGCGCAGGTTCGCCTGACCGCCGATCATCGAAGCCTCGCCGGGTATGTCGCGGGCCTGCCGTTCCCATTCATAGATCCTAACGATCCGGATGCGGGGACCAGGATCATGTGGAACAACACGTTCCGCCCCACATCCACCGACGATTACGACGTGCGGGATTTCTCGTGCATCAGCGAATACGACGGACTGAACCGGCCCTACGTGCCAATCAAGTACTACGAGATGGGTCATCTCGCCAGTTACAATCTGGTCGGGCGGACGGAAGTGGAGCCCATGCCGACCGATCCCGATTTCCTTTCCACGGGACGTTATCTGCTCATCGCCTTCTACCCGATGCTTGCGCCGACCGAGGACCGTGGACGCGGATTCGTGCGCTATCGCTATGCGAACGGCTTGAGGGCTGACGACACCTGGATGTGGGCTCCGGGCGCGCGGCGAATCCGGAGGCTCGACCAGGCGGCGCTTGGGTCCACGATCGGCGCCATCACCTGGTCGTTGGATAATTTCCAGGGATTCGCCGCAAAAAACGA
>DASPOF010000111.1:0-20503 GCA_035626155.1 Binataceae bacterium (SeqCode) | reverse complement strand
GTGGGCGAGGGCGTGGCGCTCGGAGACGCCACAGGTGTCTTCTGCAGTGGCGCCTTGCTGTCGGGGTCGGGGTCCGGGGCGGCGGAGCCCTCGGTCGCTACGATCCCGTCCGAGATTCCCAGAATAGCCGGATAAAGCGGGTGGCGCCGGTGCAGCAACTGCCGGGGAATCGGAGGGGGACACCCCCCGGCAAAGATGCGTTGTCCTCGAAAGAGGTCGACGATCTCGGAGGTCGCGTCTGTTACTGCCCCTTGTGCTCCTCTTTGAATCTCCTGAAAGCCTCCCGCATCTGTTTCACGAGGGGAGCTGATACATATACGGCTGACACCCCAAGGTCGTCCGAATCCGGGGCACAGCCTTTGGGCAGCTTATAGTGAAACACATAGCGCACGATGTTGCCCGAGCCATCTTTCCAGTCGCCTATCCATTGCTGGACGCAATATTGAGTGTTACCTGTGGCGTCTATAAACGGGTGCCACCCGCGCATCTGCGAGGCGCCGGCGGCGTTGTCCGGCTCCAGAGAATCATATGGGAGCGGCTTCCAATTTTTGCCCCACAGCTTTGCGGAGATCCAGTCGATAACTCCTGAGGCCGGAAGCCGCTCCTTCACATGATAGGTAAGCTGGTCCGTTCCCGCCCGGCGACCGCGCCATACTTCCTTGGCTCCCGGATATAGCAGCAGAGCATCTGAATCTTCGAAAGCAGTTGCGAGACCACGGGGCCACAGAAAACTGGACGTGGATACGGCCACCAATAGCAGGAAAATTGCCTTTCTACTGAGAGTCATTATGGCCTAACCAGCCTCGTGTTCACGGAACGCCGATCGCCGCGCTTCCCTGTGCGGTCCCCCTAAACGCGCAAACCTGATCTGACGGCGACGCACGGCAGCATACTGTCATCACTGGCCGTTACGAAACTCTGGCTGGGCAGGCTGGAGGCAGCCCGTTTTGGGACCAGGCGGGCTGCAAAAGCACGGGCCCAACTCGCTACCAATCTGAAGGCCTCGCATCTGGCAGGTACCGCCGCCCGGCGTTCCGCTCCACATTACAGAGCCGCCGCAGGGAACGCATAGGGAGTAACAGATACACGCATTGCCAAAGAACGTCTCCTGGCCAACCTTTATCCAGTTCCCTTGGCAGACCCCTGGCGCGGCGGAGCTCGGCGTCTGCGAGCTTACGCGCTCGTCGCCGTCGTAGGTGAAATCGGTCTCCACGCCATCCACGATCGTGCTCGTGAAATTTCCGTCCGAGTCATAGTTTAGCGCAACCTGGGTCGATGTGTTGCGGCGCAGGCGCTTCACCGTCGATGCGCGGGCGCCAATAGTGGCGCGGGCCGCCGTGCCCGCGGTCGATGCGCGGGCGCCTCGCCCGCGCCACCTCTTCTCATCCGATGCCTGCCTCTTTTTATTGTCATTCCCGCGCGCGTGTCTGGCGCGCGCGAGGAACCCCGGATCCGGCACTCGCGCTCCCACTGTCACTCAAATGCTCCCAGCGCGGTTGATGCACTCTGCCGCTACGCGCGGATGACGCAGTTTGCGCTGGAGCACGGCAGCGCGCTATAAGCCATCGCAGCGAGGCCCGCCAAATCGAAAATCCGGGCCTGATGCGCCCAGAGGGGGGCATATGCGTCAGTTTCTTGCGACGCTCGTTATCTCTGCGCTCGCTTTCTCGCCAATCGGCTGCTCCGTGTACATGGAGGCGACGCGTCCGACTCCTGTAGATCTTACTGAGTATCAACCAGGCCAGACTCGCGACTCCGTACTCGAGCGGCTGGGCCCGCCCGACGGCTCCGCAAAGGAGAGCGATGGGGCGGACTGCGATTTCTACAAGCTGTACACGAAGGGTTACGGCGCGGGCGGCAAAATACCGATAGCCTTTTTGGAAAGCGCGGCCGACTTCTTCAGCATCGGCCTGGCGGAGGCGGTTCTTACCCCAACCGAGGGCGCAACCAAGAACGAGAAGCATCCGGTAACCGTCTGTTACAAGGACAGCAAGATTGCGAGAGTCAGTACAGATACCGCTCCCGGCTCCGCCACCCCGTCACCGGCCGAAGTAGCATCGGCACCCGTGGCGGCGCCAAGCCCGCAAGCTGCACCCAGTCCGGCAGTGAACTCAAATTCTGCGTCTCCCTCTCCGGCGGTCGCAGCCGCGAACGCGGTCCCGGCATCGAGCGCGAGTACTCAGGCTGGCGGCTGGACCCCACCTGCTTCGGCAAGTTCCCCCAGCGCAGCGCAGTAACGAACGCGATCCAAGAATCGCGGGATTCCACGCGCGGTTCACCGTGCCTGACGTGAGCGGCGCGGGCCGCCGTGCCCGCGGTCGATGCGCGGGCGCCTCGCCCGCGCGACCTTTTTTCATCCGATGCCCGCCTCTCTTTGTAGTCATCCCCGGGCGTCTGAATTGATTGGCGCGTCCTCCGAATTTGTCATTCCCGCGCGCGTGTCTGGCGCGAGCGCGAGGAATCACGGATCCTCATTCTGTCTTCCGAGAGTCATATGTCGCGCGATCGAGGACGATCGCGCGACGCTGAGGACCCTCACCCTATCCCCTCCCGGTCCGGGAGAGGAGTAAGAAAGGAGGCCGAGGGGGCGCGGCGGCTCACCAGCGGGCGCATCGCCACCTATTGCGCGGCGCGGGTGCAAGCGGGTTAATCTCGCCGCTGTGGCATCGTTTCTCGATTTCGCTGCGCTCTGCGAACAGCTCGGCCAGACGCAAAGCCGAACCCAGCTCGCGGCCCTGGTCGGCGAGTTCCTCGCCGCGCTCGATGTGGACGAGGCCGAGGTCGCCGCGCGATTCATCGCGGGCCGCGCCGTCGAGCAGGGCGACGAGAAACGCCTGCAAGTGAGCGGCCGCGCGATCTGGAAAATCGCCGTGGAAATGACCGGCGCCGCCGACCAGAGCGAGGAAATCTTCACCGCCGCCGAGGACTTCGGCGAGGCGGTCGAGATGATGCTCCGCCTGCGTCCGTCGGAGCCGCCCCC
This sequence comes from Binataceae bacterium (SeqCode), assembly GCA_035626155.1. GTDB lineage: Bacteria > Desulfobacterota > Binatia > Binatales > Binataceae > DASPOF01. Next base: position 17,523 of record DASPOF010000111.1, on the reverse strand, counting down.
GACGCTCACGATCGCCGACGTGAATCGCGCATTCGCCGAGATCGCCGCGATCGAGGGCCGCCACGCGCGCGCGCGAAAGCTCGATGCGCTCCGCGCGCTGCTCGAGCGCGCATCGGCGCTCGAGGCCAAGTACATCGCGAAGATTCTCATCCGGGAGATGCGCCACGGCGTGAGCGAGGGGATGATGCTCGAGGCGATCGCGCGGATGGCCAACCGCCCCGCCGCGGAGGTCCGGCGTATCCACATGCTCGAGCCCGATCTCGGCCGCGTCGTGCGGGCGCTGCGCGCCGGCGCCGAGGCCGCGCCCGGTCCGGGGGGCGAAGCGCGATTGTCCGGCGCGCGCGCCGCGAGGCCGCTCAAGCCGATGCTCGCGCAGCCGGCCGCGGATGTCGCCGATGCGTTCGCGATTCTCGGACCCCATCTCGCGCTCGAGCACAAGCTCGACGGCGCGCGCGTCCAGATTCATCACCTCGGCGGTGGAGAGGTTAAGATTTTCTCGCGCCGCATGAATGAAATCACGGCGAGCCTCCCCGAAGTCGTCGAGCAAATGCAGCGGCTGGGCGAGCGGCGCGCGATTTTCGACGGCGAAGTGATCGCGGTGGATTCCGCACATCGCCCGCTCGCGTTCCAGGAGCTGATGCGCCGGTTCAGGCGCGTGCGCGAGATCGATCGGCTCCGCCGCGAGCAGCCGATCCGCCTGTTCGTCTTCGACCTGCTCGCGCTCGACGGCGCGCTGATGATCGATCGGCCCTATATCGAGCGAACCCGGGCGTTAGGCGAGGTTGCGGCGGGCGCGGGAATCGAACTGGTCGGGAGAATCGTCGAGCCGGGGCTCGCTGAGGCCGAGCGCTTCTACCGCGATGCGGTCGCGGCGGGTTACGAGGGCGTGGTCGCCAAGTCGCTTACGAGCGCGTACACGCCGGGCGTGCGCGGGCGCGGATGGCTCAAGATCAAGCATGCGCACACGCTCGACCTCGTGATCGTCGCGGCCGACTGGGGCTATGGGCGCCGCCACGGATGGCTCTCGAACTACCATCTTGCGGCGCGCGACGAACGCACCGGCGGCTTTGCCGAGATCGGCAAGACGTTCAAGGGGCTGACCGACGAGGGCTTCCGCGAGATGACCGAGCGATTGCTTGCGCTCAAAACCCGCGAGGCGCACGGAACCGTCACGGTGCGGCCCGAGGTCGTGGTCGAGGTCGCCTACAACGACATCCAGCGGAGTCCGCAATACGAGAGCGGGATGGCGTTGCGATTCGCGAGAATAGTCCGGGTGCGTGATGACAAGGCCGCTGATGAGGCGGACACGCTGGCCGCGGTCGGCGCGGAGTTCGAGCGCCAGGTCCTGCAGCCTGCGGCAGGCAAGATCTGAGTCAGTCGGCGATTAGCACGCCTGCTCAGCGATGAGCCGTCAACTGATGGGCCGGCTCGTGGGTTTCATGCAGCGCCGTTTCGACGGATTCCATCTCGGTTTCGCCGAATACCTCGAACGCGAAGAGATCCGCGCGGAGATCGCCTGTCTGCGGATCGACGCGTTCATAGACGCCGCAACACCAGGAATTCGGGCCTACTTGACGGGTTCGCAATACGAGGGTATCGCACCCGACCCTTTCCACGCGCTCCATAATCGCAACCTCCGATAGTGGAATCGGCATGGTCATCGTCGGCAGTGACATGAAATTTTTAGCAGATTTGAGACAGAGATGCTAATGGCAAAATGCGAGGCCGGGAGGCGTCCGGGGCGACTGACCGCCGCCGTCAGGAAAGCCGCTTGACCGCCGACACCCAGTCGGTCAGCGCGTCCCGCGTGGTTGGAAAGGCGAGGTCGTCCCAGGGGACTTCATCGGGTGCGAAGTAGCGGACCTCGAGTGCTTCATCGGAGACGCCGGCTGAGCCGCCAGTCCGTTCCGCGAGATACACGACCACGCACACCGCGGGATTCGCCGGGTCGACGTACACGCCGAGCACTTGTCCCAGGCGCGCGCTGATTCCGACCTCCTCAGAGGTTTCGCGCACCGCCGCAGTCTTGACGGTCTCGTCCGCATCGACGTACCCGCCCGGAAACGTCCATCGCCCGCGCGACGGCTCGATCCCGCGCCTAAGCAGGAGCACGCGTCCGTGCTCCACGACCAGGCATCCGGCGACCAGCTTCGGTCCCGCGAAATAGACGAAGCCGCACGCGGTGCAGACCTTTCGGCGTTTGCGGTCCGGCACCACCGTCCGCATCGCCAGCTCCGCACCGCACAGCGGGCAGAACCGGACGTCGGCGGGGTATCGATGCTGCACTCGATGGCTGGGATGTACGGGGTCGTCTTTCATGGGACGGCGCTCACGCGGTCAGCCGGCGCACGAGCGCTTCGCCGATCAGCATCAGCATCGCCGCGACGATGATGAATTTGTCGAGCGATTCGCGGCGCTCCAGCATCGGCCGCGCCATCGCGATCTCTGCGGGCGACGGATTCAGCCTGCCGCCGGTCGCCGATGCGAGCCGTTCGAGCAATCCGAAGTTCGGCTCGGGGCGCGGCACTTCAGTGAGCACGGCGGGGCTCACGGTATAGGCGAGCGGAGGGAACGCCTCCTTCTTCTCGCCGGGCGCGCGAATCTCGATGTAGTACGCGCCGGGCGCGGGCGCATCGATCGAGCCCGCAAACTCGCCCGGCACCTGCTCGGACAGCGCGGTTTCGATCTTGGCGGAGTCGGGACGCGTGACGATCGCGGTGAGCAGATGCGGGGTCTTGCCCGGCTCGGCGGCATACTCGTTGAGCTTAATTTTGATCCGGCCGGCCTGATAGCCGAGATCGACCCCGAACCTCTGCTCGGCCACGCCCTCGGGCGTCATCCAGTTGAAGAGGCGGTCCCACACCGGGCCGAACACGTTGGCGCGCACCCACTTCGATGACCATCGCCCGCTCGCATCGGTGGTGACGGCGAGTGTCTTGCCCGCGCCGAATTTCCAGCTCGCGATGAGCGGTTCGGCCACCGGACCTCGCTGGACGAATGCGCTGAGCGTCGCGCCCGGCTTGAGGTCGGTGCTCACGTAGCCCTCGATCGGCGGAAGCTGCCGGCCCGCGAGGTCCTTGAGCAGCGGGTCGGGCTTGACCGTGCGCGGCGAGAATTCCTTCTCGACCATGGTGGTCTCGCCGCCGTGCTGGCGGAAGTCATCGAGAAATAACTGGGGCAGGTTCTTGGGGCTGTCAGTTTGATAGAACGCGCCGCCGCCGAATCGCGCGATCGCCTGGAGGAGCGTCGCGCCCTCCACGTCGCGTCCGACCGCGACCGCGGAAATCGTCGCGCCGCCGTCATGATGCATCCGCGAGACGAGGTCGTAGTACATCGCGGTGGTGCCGCCGACTTCGCCATCGGTCAGGATCACGACGTGCTGGATCTGCGCACCCGACGATGCGAGCGCGCGCTCCGCTTCCTGAAGCGCGGGCATCAGGTAGGTGGTGCCGTGCGCGGTGAGCCGGTTGATCATCTGCGCGACATAAGGCCGGCTGGTCGCGACCGGTTCCAGAGGCACGATCACGAACGGCTGGGAGTCAAAGCCGATCACGCTCAGCAGGTCGTCGTCCTTGAGCGTCCGAGTGACGGTCTGGGCGGCGGCCTTGGCGTAGGTGAGCTTGTCATTGCGGCCCATCGAGCCGGACTTGTCGATGATGAGCACGAGCGCTCGCTTGCGCTCCTGATGCTCCGGCGGCTTCATCACGACCGGCATCGCGCGCGCGATTGGGCTGGTCTTGTAGCCGCCGAGTCCAAAGCTCGAATCGCCGCCGATCATCGCGAGCGACCCGCCCTTTTCGACGTAGGCGACCAGGGCATTGTGGGCCGCGGGCGAAAGCCGCTCGCTTGGGATGTTGTTCAGGAGGATGGCGTCGTAGCCCGCGATGCTTCCGTCCCACTGTCCGCTCTCGACCGGCACAACGGCGGGCTCAAGCCCCAGCCGGCGCGCAACCGTGTCGAGATAGTTCGCATCCGTCGCGGTGTCGGTGAGGATGAGAATTTTCCTGCGCGCTCCCACGCCGACCCATCCGGTGAGCGAATCGTCCTCGGGGTAACGGTCGAGGGCGGGGTTGTCGGGCTTGAAGACGGCCTGGTAGGAGGCGAGGCCCGCGGCCTCGGTTCTGATCGGAAAATCGAACCGTTCGCTGCCGCGCCCCAGCGTGACCTTGCGCTCAGTCACGAGCGCATCGCCACGATAGATCGAAATCGTTCCGCCCACCGGCACGTCGTTGAAGTTCCGCATCGTGACGCCGAGCGCGAACGGCGCCGCCTTCTCCAGCGCCGGCGGCATCGTGAGTTCCGTCATCGCGACGTTCGGAATCGACTGCGCGCCGGGCGGCGTGAAAATATCGAGCCGTATCTGGGCGGAGACCAGCGCGCTGATTGCGCGCGCCGAGTCGCCGCGGGTCTCCCATCCGTCGGTTATCAGCACCGCCGGTCCGCCCTGGGCGTCGGGATTCGCCGCGAGCTTCTCCAGCGCCGCCTGAAGGTCGGTCGCGCCGGGCTTGCACCGGTCGCACGATTGCGCGGCGGCATAGGCACGCACGACATCGCCGATCGATTCGGAAACGCAGTCGGCGCCGAACATGATCGCCGGGTCAAAAGGGCGCAGCTTGAGATCGTCGGAGAGAAGCTCGGCCGTCCATTTGCGCATCGCGGGCGTGATGCTCGCGGACGCATCGACCAGCGCGGGCCGCGCCGCGCCCTCGGAACGAATCACCTTATCGGGACTTGCAATCGCGATCACGATCAGCGCAAGCGCGATCGCGCGCATCGCCGGCGCAAACAGCCTGCGCATCTCGCGTGCGTTGATCGCGCCCCAGATGAAAACGATCGCGGGCAGCGCGAGCAGGTAGAACGCCTCGGGACGCTCGAAGGCGAGATTCGCGATGAGTGCGCGCGGATCCACACCTAAGCCTCGAGGACAACGCGCCGGCGGCGCCGATAAACGATCATCGCCTCGAGCGCGAGCAAGGCAAGAATCGCGGCAAGCACCCAAACGCTGAGCGAGAATTTCTCGGTCGATGCTTGCCCCGAAGGCGGCGAGTTGGACGGCTCAACTCTGAGCGGCGGAGCATTTTCGAGATCCGACTCGGTCAGGTTGTCGAGGTTGACCGCGCGAGGCGTCCTTTCGCCCGCGCCGTTGACCAGTTCGTAGATTCCCTGCGCCGCCACATTGGTGAACAGAGTCCCCGGAGACGCGGGCACTTTGCGGCCCGAAGGAAGAATCACGCTCTCGACGCCCGCGGGCACGAGCCATGGCTGTCCTGTGTGATAGCCGCCGGTGCTCGCGCCAAGTCCGGCGAGGTAGCTCAGCATGTTCAACGTCAGCACCGACATCGGGAGGTTGCGCCGCCCCAGGTAAGGGAACGGGTTGAAGCCGGTCGCAAGGTAGCGATGGCCTTGACGCTCGCCCTCCAGGAGCAGCGCTCCGCCTTGACCGCTGACGACCGCCGCCATCCAGGAATGCTGGCCGATGAATTCGCCCGCGTGGAGATTAAGCAGGCGAAAATTCACGGAGTCGGTGAGCGGGTCGGTCTTTCGCCATTCGGCGACCTGCAATTCGGATGCGGGCGCGACCGTGAAATTGAACGCCGGGTCGCCCGGCGGCGGCATCACCAGCAGCGAATTGACGCCGGGAATTTCCTTGGGCGCCCCGTACTCGAAAATCGCCAGATCGATATCCCTGAGATCACCGAGAGAGAAATTCGCAGGCGAGACCGCCTTGACCGCGACGCCCGGGATCGAATCAAGCCCGGCGGCATCGCCCGGCGCCGGACTCACGAAGAGAATCGAGACCGTTCTGACTGCGCCCGCGGTCGCATACGCAACGTTGTCGAGCGGGAACGCGTCGGAGGGCGAGAGCTCCGCGCGGTAAACCAGCTTCGGGGGCAGCGCCGGAAACTCAACTGACGCGGTCTCGCCCGGCGAGAGCGATTCGCGCGCGGATGCGAGCCGGGCGCCGTCGCCGGAAATCGTCACCTCAACCGTTCGCGACTCGGGACTGAAGTTCGCAACCGTAAGGCTTGCGTGCAGGGCCGATGCGCCGAACACCTCGCGCCTGAGCGTGAATGCGCCGAGCGCCAAGTTGGGCGCCGGATCGCTAAGCGCGATCGCGCGAATCCGCGCCGGAACGGGCGGCGTAATCGGGCGCGCGCCGGCGAAGATCACATGACGGAACTCCGCTCCCGACGCCAGGTTCTGGAGCAGGCTCGTGACCGCGGTGTAATCGTTCGGCGAGTCGGTCACCGGGATTCGCACGATCGCGCGGAGCGCCTGGGAGACCGATGCGAACGGCGGAGCGATTCGATGCGGCGCCGGCGCGGTGACGTAGATCGAGACCTGTCCCGCGCTCTCGCTTGCCAGCGCGGCCTGGACTTTTGAAAGCGCCTCTTCAAAGCGCGTCGCGCCCGATGGCAGCCGCGCCTGCATCGCCGCGGAATTGTCGATCACGACCGCGACGGGATTGCTGGTGCGAATCAGGAACGGCCCCGCCATCGCGAGCACCGCAAGCGCAAGCATCAGCGCCTCGGCATAAAACATCCAGTCGAACTTCGGACGGCCGCCGAAACGCTCCTTGCGAAACCCGCGCAGCGCGCGAAATGCGAGCACGCTGGAGACGGTCACGCGCGAGGGCCGCTCGCGCGCGAGGTAGGCAAGCACGAGCAAAGGCACGAGCGCCAAAAACGCGAATGCTCCGGGGAACAGGAATCCCATTTTACGGTTGCCTCGCGATGCCTGCCCCGGGCGAAATCGAACGCGGCGGGCAATCGCGCGCCGCCGCCGCGCCGGTCACGCCGAAATTTATTGCTTCGCGCATCGCTCGCGTCACGCGCCCCTGATCCAGCCTATCGATACTTCCAGCAGGCTGGTGATAAATCACAGCCTGCTCCCCCTCTCTTATCTCCCCCGGAAAAGACCGGGGGAGAAGATAGAGGAAAGCAGCCATCTTTTACGCAGGATGTTGAGACCGCAGGGCGGTCGACCTGCGATGATCTCGGTTTTCTCAACATCCTGTTAGGTTTCCGTAAGGCGGCCGTTTCGTTCCCGGCACAATGGCCGCGCGGACCGGCGCGCGCGCATTCAATGCGCGAGGCCCAAATCGCTCACCGCGCGCACGAAGAACGTCTGGAAATCCTGGCCGGTGGTGTAGAGCGCGTAATGAAGGCCCCGCGTGAGACAGAACGTCCTAATCTCGCGCGTAAGCCGCGTGATCGTCTCCCGGTATTGCGCGCGCTCGCGCGACCCGATCGCGACGCGCAGATGCTCGCCGCTCTCGGAATCAACCACCTCGACATCGCCGTCGAGACCCTGGCCATCCATCTCCCGCGAGCCGAGTATCTGCACCGCGGTCACATCCATTGCGGCCGCGGTGAACAGGCCAAGCCCGCGCGTTACCGAATTGAGCAGCATCAGGAAGTCGGAGACGATGAAGACTTTGCCGGCGCGCCGGATCGCCACCAGCTCGTGCGCGAGCGTGTCGGCGAAATCGTAACTCCCGCCCGGCCTGACCTCGCTCACCTTGCGGGCGAGCTCGACGATGCGATGGCGTCCATACACGAAGGCCGGCTGGAACCGGCTGCCGCTGCCCGCAAGCACCCGGATCATCACGCGATCTCCCGCCGACAGCGCGACGTATGCGAGCGCGAGCGCGGTGACGACTGCGTATTCAAACTTGCGGTCGGCGGCGGGATACGCCATCGATGCGCTCGCATCGAGGAAGATGTAGGTCAGCAGGTCCTCCTCTTCCTTGAACAGCTTGATGTAGTACTTGTCGGTGCGCCCGTAGAGGCCCCAATCGATGTAGCGGTAGTCGTCGCCGAGTGCGTAATGGCGGTAGTCACTGAACTCGAGCGACGATCCGCGCTTGGGCGACAAGTGCGCGCCCTTTCCCATCCCGGGGTACTGGCGCCGCGTCTTGATGCGCAGTTCCTCGAGCCGGGCCAGGAATTGCGGGGTGAACTCGTCGGGGAGCCCGAACATCGGCTATGCGCGCGGGCGCTTGATGCGCCGGCTGACCTGCTCGAGGATCGATTCGGTGGTGACGTTCTCGGCCTCGGCCTGGAAGTTCCTGAGCAGGCGATGGCGCAGGCAGGGAACGACCGCGTCATCGACGTCCTCGTAACTGACCGAGACGCGGCCATCGAGAAGCGCGTTCACCTTAGCGCAGAGAATCAAAGCCTGGGCTCCGCGAGGGCTCGGTCCGAATCGCAGATACTGAGAGACCTCGGGGACCGCGCCGGGTCCGCCTGGTGTGCACGCGCCGATTATCCCGATGATGAACCGCTCGATCGGCTCGGCGACCATCACCTCGCGCACCAGCCCTTTCATGTCCTCGATCGAAGCCGGCGCCTGCCCGGGGTCGAAGATCGGCTCGACCTTGTGAGATTGCGCGCCGGTGGTGCGGTTCAATATTTCCCGCAACTCGTCGGGCTTCGGCGACCCCATCACGACCTTGAACAGGAAGCGATCCATCTGCGCTTCCGGAAGCGGGTAGGTGCCTTCCAGTTCGATCGGGTTCTGAGTCGCGAGCACGAAATAGGGCGGGTCGAGCACGTAGGTAACGCCGAATACCGTGACCTGGTGCTCCTCCATCGCCTCGAGCACCGCCGACTGGGTCTTGGGCGTCGCCCGGTTGATCTCATCGCCGAGCACGATGTGCGCAAAGATCGGTCCCTGCTTGAACTGGAACTCGCGCCGGCCGTCCGCCTCGGTGAGAACCTGAGTGCCGATGATGTCGGAGGGCATGAGGTCGGGCGTGAACTGGATTCGCTTGAAGCTCAGCCCGAGCACGTCGGCGGCGGTCTTGCACATCAGGGTTTTGCCCAGGCCCGGCACGCCCTCGACGAGCACATGGCCGCCGCAGAACAGCGCGGTCAAGAGCTTGCGGATGACTTCCTGGTAGCCGACGATTACGCGTCCGACTTCCTGATGGGCAAGGCTGAAGACCTTGCGAAATTCGGCTACGCGCTGGTCGGCCGATGGCTTTGGTGCCGCTCCCATCCGTTCTCCTTCCGCATCTATTGATCTATACCGATCTATTGAATCATGTCCCGATAGCGCGGGGGCACGAGCTGCCGCTCATCGGGCGGCGCATCTTCGCGCGTCGGCGCGATCGGAGCATTGACGTATGGGGTGGTCGCCTTGGGACGCCGAGTATCGACCACGGTCGTCCCGCTCGAACCCGGTGCGGTCGTGCCGGGCAGCCGGACAACCACGTATCGAGCATCATTGATGCTGATGGTAGCGCCTTTCTCCCCCGGTTTCAGGAAACGCTCATACTTGACCGGCGCGGGGAACTCGCCCAGGCGCGTATCGCCCTGATTGGAGCCGTTGTCGGCCTTTTGCTGCTGGTTACCGGCGCTTGCCGGGATGTTCTTCTCGCCGCCGGCGCCCTGCTTGGGAATGTTGCCGGCCTCGTTGGCGTTTGGTTGATTGCCCGGGCCTTTCTCGTTGGGATTTTTCCCCGGCTTCGGCGCGTTGCCCTGCTCGCTCGAGGGATTCGATTGGGGACCCTTGTTCGCGGCCCCCTCGGTCTCAACCTGCGCCTTGGCCTTGGCGAGCTCGTTCTGAAGCTCGATGCGCTGCTGATCGCCAGCGCTTTGCTTGCCGTTTGACTCGGACGCTTTGCCCTCGCCCTTGCCACCCTGCCCCTTGCCGCCCTCGCCCTGGCCAGCCCCTTCGCCTTTGCCGGAGCCTTCGCCCTTGCCCGAGGCTTTTCCCGCGCCCTGACCCTGTCCTTCACCGCTGCCTGCCTTCGATGCGCCGCTGCCCGAACCGGCGCTCGACTGCGAGCCGCGGCCGGACTGCTGCTGCTCGTTGCGCTGCTCTTTTTGCTGCTGTTCGATCTCGCGCATGACCTCATCGAGCCGTTTCACTTTCTGCTCGGGAGGCAATTTGGGACTTTCGAGGGCGTCGGCGGCATCGCGTGCGGCGCTCGCGAGAGCCCGGCCTCCGGGAGATGGCGACGACCGTTCGATTTCGCGGGCGATTTGGCGAAGTTTCGCTGCCTCGGCCTGCGCAAACGATGGGGGCCGGACAAGCCCGAGGGTTCCAAGAATCATCACGACGCTTGCGCCCAGGGCAATCAGCGATGAGCGGGCAAGCGGACGGCCGAGACCCAACGGGAACGCGCGCCTTGGATCAAAGGGTTCGAGAAACGCGATCACGCGGCTTTGAAGAACCGGGAAGAGCGGCGATTGCCCGGCCTTCACGCTCTCGGACGCAGACGGGTCGGCAAGCGTCGCCAGGGTGAGCACCTGCTGGCGGGCATGAACGAGGTTATCGACCTGCTCGGCTGCGGCGATGAAATCGCGGGCGCGCCGCCACGCGCGATACGCAAACGCCGCACCGGCAAGAACCTCGATGGTCGCCGCAGCGAACATCAAGTGCCGCACTGTATCGGCACGGTCGGGTGCGAGCGCGTAGCCGAACCGACCCCACGATGCGCTGCCGATCGGATCGAGAGCGAGGGCGATCAGGACCGTCACCAGCGCAGGCGCGAGCGAATATACGAACGTCCTGGCCGCCGCCACTTCGGCGATCCGGCGGCAAGCCCGGCCCAGCACTTCAACAGGATTCAGCACAATCCGACGATTATACAGGGCGGCGGGAAACTGTTCTCAACCCCCTGCGCGTTCTTTGTTACTCCGGCTGGCAGCAAGGCATCGGGCAGCGCCTTCTCAATCCTCGCTCGCGGCAAACAGCCGGGCGGGAGACCTGAATGGCGCGACATTTCTCAATACACCTTTTTAGCTAATTCGCGCGACGGACTACGAGCGGCTTGGGCGGCGATCCGGAGCGCGCAGCCGACCGCTTGAGCGCCGCGATGGTGCGCCGATGCTCATCGAAAGATCGCGAGAAAACATGGGTTCCGTCATCGCGGGCCACAAAATAAAGGAATTCGGATTGCGCCGGATAGAGCGCCGCATCGATCGACCGCAATCCCGGGTTCGCAATCGGTCCGGGCGGAAGGCCCGCGCGCGCGTAGGTGTTGAACTCGGATGGAATGCGCACTGCGGTCGCTGCCGAACTGGCTTGCCCTTGAACACTATACTCAGCGGTGGGATCGGACTGAAGCGGCATTCCGCGCCGGAGCCGGTTGTAGAAAACGCTCGCGATGAGCGGGCGCTCGCCCGCCACCTTGGCCTCCTTCTCCACGATCGACGCCATCGTCACAAGCTGTCGCGCGGTAAGCCCGAGCGCAAACATCCGCTCTTCAACCCGCGGCGTCAGCACCTGGTAAAAGCGCGCCAGCATTGCCTCGAGGACCTCGTTGGGGCTTACCCGCGGCGAGAATCGATAGGTTGCCGGAAATAGAAACCCCTCGGCGCCGAGCGGCTCGAGCCCGAGCGCACGCACGACCGGGCCACGTCGCGCGGCCCGCTCGAAATCGCCCTGGCAGGCAAGCCCCGCAAGCTGCAACCGCTCGGCGATGCCGTCGATGTCGAGTCCCTCGGGCACGACCACGGTGATCACGACGAAGTCTCCACTGACCAGGTGACGCATCACGTCGGGAATCCGCTCGCCGCCCCTGAACTCGTAATCGCCGGGCTTTATCTGGCGTGCCTGGCCGGTCAGCTCGCCGTAGAGGACCATCGCCGTAGCGCTGCGGACGACGCCAGCCCGGGCGAGCGCCGCGGCGACGGTGCGGAATCGCTCGCCCCGTTCGATCGCAACCAGTCGCGGCGATTCGAAGGGTTCGGGCGCCAAAATCCAGTAATAGCGAACCGAAAATGCGGCCGAGAGCATCGCGGTGAGCACTGCCAGAAGCGCGATCGCGATTTTCGTCTTAGGCATCAGGCGCCGGCGGGCGAATCTTCTGCGTTCCGATCACTTAGCGGCGGTTCGGTGCGCCTCGAGCCATCCTTCGAGAATGATCGCCGCGGCAACCGCATCGATCGCCGCCCGCTTGCGCCCGGCGGGCACGGAGCCGGCGAGCCGATGCTCGGCCTCGATGCTCGTCAGCCGCTCGTCGAACAGATCGACGGGCAGTGCAAGGGCGGCGCCCAGTTTTCCGGCGAAGGCGCGAGCCGAGCGCGCCGCCGGGCCCTCGCTGCCGTCCATGTTGAGCGGGAGGCCGACCACCAGCCGGCAGACTCCCCGGGATTCCAGCCGCGTGGCGATCTCTCGCAGGTCGCGGCTCAAGGAGCGTCGTTCGAAGGTGCCTAATGGATAGGCACCGGCACCTTCGCTGATCGCAAGTCCGATTCGACGTTTACCAAGATCTACCGCCACAAATGCCATCGATTGACCGTTTCAGATGCTAACAGGGCGTAAACACGGGAGCCATCCGGGGTGTCCGTTGTGTAAACAAACGACGTCGCGGAGTTGATTTGCCCGGCCAAATCCCTTAAGTTCGCGAGCGATGCACTCCCGGCTGAGAAGCAGGGCGGCGGTGTTGCGGGCTTCGACCGCGGTGGTGGTCGCAGCGCTCACAACAATCGCGGCGCTCAACCTGTTCTTCAGCAGTAGCTCGCCAAGTTCGCTCTCAGACCAGGACCTCCAGCAAATTTCCGCAGGGCGGGTCGATGAGAACGTCGCCGAGGACACCGAGGATGTAACGCCCGCCCCCGAATCGATCAGGATCAGCCTCGAGCTGGACCGCACCGCATCGGTTACGAAATACCTGGAGGAATCCGGGCTCGAACCCGATGAGGCCCTGCGTTGGAACGGGTTATTTCAGCGGGCGGCATCGACCCGATACCTGCGCAAAGGCCATCGGTTCACCCTTTATAAGGACCCGGAAACCGGCGAACTTCGAGGCTTAAAGTACGACGTCGATGCGGGAACATCGGTCGTGCTTGCGAACCTCGGCAACATGGTCGTTAAGTCCTCGATCATTCCTATCGAATACGTCGAGCGGCCGATCCAGATGAGTTTTGCGGTTCGCGACGGCTTCACGCGCGCGGCGGCGCGCCATGGCGTGCCGGGGTCGATTGTCGAATCGCTGAAAGACGCCTTCGCGGACCGGCGCGACCTCGACCATCTGCGCCCGGGGTCGGCCGTAAAGCTCATCTACTATGAAAAGATCAGCCGCGACGGCAATTATCATCTGACCGGGGACGTCGAGGCCGCGCAGATCAGCTTCGGCGATCGGTCGCTGAAGGCTTTCGCGTTCCGCGACGAGCAGGGCCGCGCGCATCTTTACGATGAGCAGGGACACGCGCTCGGTCCCCAGTTCCTCCGCTTCCCGCTGAATTTCAAATACATCTCATCCGGGTTCACCTTCCATCGCTACCATCCGATCCTCCACGAATATCGCCCGCACGTCGGGGTCGATCTGGTCGCGGAGTATGGAACCCCGGTCAAGGCGGTTGCCGACGGACGAGTCGGGGCCGCGGGATGGGGCGGCGAGCTCGGCAATTACGTCCGACTCGAGCATGAGTGCCAGATGACCAGCATTTACGGCCATCTCTCCCGGATCAGCCCGGATGTGAAATCGGGCAGGTCCGTCAGGATGGGGCAGGTGATTGGATGGGTCGGTTCGACGGGACTCTCGACCGGACCGCATCTGCACTACGGGCTGGAGAAACAGGGCAACTATATCAATCCGCTGACCCAGAAGCTGGGATTGCATCACGAGGTCTCGCCTCGGATGAAGGCGGTGTTCGAGAACATCAAGCACCGCTACGAGGGCGCGCTGGCAAAGCTTCCCGACTTGAGCAGCCACTTTGTGGCGGCCGAAGCGCGAAAGCCCGCGATTTCACCGCTCGGTGATTTGTACCATGTGACGCTGAAACGCCTGAGCGGAAAGAACGCGCATCGGCGCCTTCACCAGCGCATCTCGCGGCGCCGCACGGGCTCGGTCGTCGGCGCGACCGAGAGCGTGACCGCCGGCGACAGCGCGATGTAGCCGCGCCAGCGCCGGTGAGTTCGCACCCCACTTCGCTCAATAGTGATTTCTTCTCGCTTCCGTTGCCGCGCGTGATGGCGCATCGCGGCGCCGGAGGCGAGTTCCCGGAAAACACCCTGATTTCTTTTCGCGCCGCCGCCGATGCGGGCGCTCGATATTTCGAGCTCGACGTGCACATGACGCGCGACGGCGAAATCGTCGTGTGCCACGACGAGAACCTGCTGCGCACCTGCGGCCGCGACGTCGCGATTTGCGGGACGGCGTGGAAGGAAATTGCCAGCGCCGATGCCGGCTCCACGTTCACGGCCGACGGCGCGAACTTTCCGTTTCGCGGGCGCGGAGCCGGCATACCGAGGCTTGCCGACGTTCTCGCCGCATTCCCGGGGATTCGGATCGTGATCGAAATCAAGCAGGTCGCGCCGAGCCTCGTGCGCCGGCTGCTCGAGGTGATCGATCGCGGCGGGGCGCGCAGGCTCGTGTTGATCGCGAGCGAGCATCAGGCGCCGATCGATGAGGTGCGAGCGCTCGCACCGGACCTGCCGACGAATCTCCCGCGCGGAGAAATAGAGGAATTTCTCATGGCGATGGCGGCACGCAAGGCGGACTACCGTCCGCGCGGCGCCGCGCTCCAGATTCCTCCCGAGTACGAGGGATGGAGGCTGGCCACGCCCGAGGTCGTCGAGTTTGCCCATCGCGCTGGCCTCGAGGTCCACGTCTGGACGGTCAACGAGGAAGCCGAGATGCGCGGGCTGCTGGATATCGGCGTGGATGGAATCCTCAGCGATTATCCGGCACGCCTGCTCGCCGTTCTGCGCTCGCGCGCGCCGCAAGGTCGCGCAGGATAGCCCTTTTCACGGGATTGCGCGCTCTGTTACGATCCGCGCGCCGCGGCGAATGCCGGGCGACGGAGCGCTTCAATCATGAAACTCGACACAGGACTGGCCGCGCGTGATCTGCGCGATGTGCCCGCGGCCGCCAAGGCGGCTGAAGAGGCGGGCTTCGATGCGATCTGGACCGCGGAGATGGGCAACAACAGCTTCCTCCCGATCCCGCTCATCGCCGAGCACACCCGGCGCATCAAGATGGGCACCTCGGTCGCGATCGCATTTCCGCGAAGCCCCATGGTCACCGCGTACACCGCGTGGGAACTCGCCGGCATGTCCGAGGGGCGCTTCATCCTGGGGCTCGGCACGCAGGTCAAGGGCCATAACGAGCGGCGGTTCAGCGTCAAGTGGGATGCGCCCGTGCCGCGCCTGCGCGAGTACGTCGAGTCGCTTCGCGCGATCTTCAAATGCTGGTCGCAAGGCGGGACAAGGCTCAAGTACGAGGGCAAGTACTACAATTTCTCGCTGATGACGCCGGCTTTCACTCCGCCCAGCCACAACTATCCGAACATCCCGATCTGGATCGCCGGGGTGAACGAGCACATCCTGCGCCTTGCGGGCGAGATCTGCGACGGCCTCCATGCGCATCCGTTCAACTCGCCGAAATATCTCCGCGAGTTCGTGATTCCGAACGTCGAGAAGGGCCTGGCCAAATCGGGCCGCACCCGCAAGGATTTCACGATTGGGACCACCGCATTCGTAATCGTCGGGCGCAACAACGATGAAATCGAGGCGGCCAAGGCGGGGGTGCGCCAGCAGATTTCGTTCTATGCCTCGACGCGCACCTACACCGTCGTGCTCGCCACCCACGGCTGGGGCGACGTCGTGCTCCGCCTCAACGCGAAAGCCGCCAAGGGCGACTGGGGCGGAATGGCGAGCGAAATCACCGACGAGATGCTCGACGTGTTCGCGGTCACCGGCACGTATGACGATATCGCCGACAAGGTGATGGAGCGCTACGACGGGCTGCTCGATCGCGTCG
Organism: Binataceae bacterium (SeqCode); assembly: GCA_035626155.1. GTDB lineage: Bacteria > Desulfobacterota > Binatia > Binatales > Binataceae > DASPOF01. The sequence continues at coordinate 1,802 of DASPOF010000111.1, read as the reverse complement.
CATTCTACATTCCGTACCGCGCCGGAATAAACGATGCCGAGTGGCGCAAGCTGACGCGCAAGTTCAACGGTTGAGTTGAGCGGCCCGCCCGCGGTATTGCCGAAGCGGTGACGAATTTCGGGAGATAACCGCCGGCCGCCAATGCAGCGGCACATACTCTATGCCAGTTCGCCCGGCTCGCGGGCGCTCGTGGAGCGCGCCGAGGAGCTGATCGCGTCGGCGCGGTTCCGGCCCTACAAAGCCGAGGGCCGCACGCTCGCCGGGATGATCGAGGGCGACGGTCACGCGCCCGCGTTCCTCAAACGCACCACGACGCCATCTTGGGTGCGCGGACTGATCGAACGCATCCGCGGCTCGCGCGCGAGTCGATCGTTGCGCGGCGCAGGCATCCTCGCCGCCCGGGGAATCCCCCATCCGGCGACGCTGGCCGCTCTCGACGCGATCCAGTGGGGCGCCATCCGCGCGAGCTACCTCGCAAGTGAGTACCTCGCCGATGCCGACACGCTGAGCCGGTTCGCGCTTGGCCCCGGCGGAATCAAGGGCCGCGACGTTCGGCGCCGCAAGCGAATTTCCGATGCCGTCGCGCGCGCGGTCCGCCGCCTGCACGACTCGGGTATCTATACGCGCGATCTCCAGGAGACCAACGTGATGGTCAGGGATGACGGCGCCGGCGGCTACCAGGTCTATTTCGTTGACCTCGAAGATTTCCGGCGCGCGCGAACGGTCTCATGGCGGCGCCGAATGCTGAACCTGGTCCATCTCGACCGGAGCATCGGACGTTTCCTGTGCCGCGCGGCGCGCCTGGATTTTCTGTACGCTTACCTGGGCGCCCGGCCCGGCCGCGCCGAGGCGAGAAGGCGCGTGGCCGAGATCCTGAGCCTTAAGGCGAAGGTCGCACGGCGCGCCCGGCGGCGCTCCGGGACGATCGCTTCGGAGGCGGCCGGCGTTCGCAGCGATGCGGAAATTGCGCGCGGTGGATCGCGCGCCGAGTCAGCGCGCAACTAGCGCCACGAGGGATTCCCTATGGCGATCGGGATTCGCAAGCGCGAGTTCGAACATCATACCGAACAGGTCCACGCCGCAGGCGGAAACTGGGTGCGCGATCTGATGCTCGGGCTGAACGACGGGCTCGTCGCATCGTTCGCGGTGACCTCGGGCGTCGCCGGCGCATTTACCGCGCAGCGCGTGGTCGTGATGGCGGGGCTCGCCGAGATGCTCGGCGGCGCGGTCTCGATGGCGCTGGCCGCGTTCATCTCCGCGCGATCCCAGATCGAATTCTATCTGAGCGAAATCGAACGCGAGCGCGAGGAAATCCGCAAATGGCCCGATCGCGAGCGCGAGGAGATAAGCACGATTTACCGCGCCAAGGGCTTTGCCGGGAAGCTGCTCGATCAGATCGTCGCGCATATCACCGCCGATCCCGAAAGGTGGTCGGACGTGATGATGCGCGAGGAGCTGGGATTTTCGAGCGAGTCGTTCGATCGGCCGCTGCGTTCCGGGCTGACCGTGGGACTCGCCTACCTGTCGGGAGCCGCGGTGCCGCTGGCCCCGTACGTGTTCCTCGCGCCGCGCGAGGGGATCGTCGCCTCCGCGCTGGCGACCATCCTGGTCCTGTTCGGAGTGGGCGCGGCGAAGACGAGAATCACCAATCGCCAGTGGTGGCGCAGCGGGCTCGAGAGCATGCTGACCGGCATCGCCGCCGCAACCGTCACTTACGCCGCCGGCCGCCTGTTCGCCTCGCGGTAGGGAAACTCTTTACTGGCCCGATCAGGACCCCCTTCCTAACCTTGTATCTTGATTCG
>DASPOF010000110.1:0-49795 GCA_035626155.1 Binataceae bacterium (SeqCode) | reverse complement strand
GGGCGAGGTGACGCGGGGGCGCCTCGACCTGCTCAGGCGCGCCGATGAGATCGTGATGGAGGAGGTGGCGGCGGCGGGGCTGGGCGCGCGGCTGTGGCAGGCATTCGCGGTGCTGCTGCCGATCAAAACGGTCGGCGTGATGGGCGATGGGCGCAGCTATGAGAGCGTGATCGCGATCCGCGCGGTCGAATCGCAGGACGGGATGACCGCGGACTGGGCGCGTCTCGACCCGGCGTTTCTGGCGCGCCTCTCTTCGCGGATCACCAACGAGGCCAAGGGCGTCAATCGAGTCGTGTACGACATCACGTCCAAGCCGCCCGCGACCATAGAGTGGGAGTAACCGTGACAGTTCGCACTCGATTCGCGCCGAGCCCGACGGGCTCGCTCCACATCGGAAACGTCCGCTCGGGACTGTTCGCATACCTGTTCGCGCGCCATAATCGCGGCAAGTTCATCCTGCGGATCGACGATACCGATCGCGAGCGCTCGACCAGGGAGTCGCTCGATGAGATCCTGACGGATTTGCGCTGGCTCGGGATGGAATGGGACGAGGGCCCGCCGGATCCGAACTACTTCCAGTCCAACCGCATCGATCGCGCCCGCGAGGCGGTGCGCCAGCTCCTTCGCGAACGCAAGGCGTATCCGTGCAACTGCACCGCCGAGGAGCTCGAGGCCAAGCGCAAACAGGCCGAACGCGCGCATCGAAAGCCCGTCTACGATCGAAAATGCCGGGGGCTGGATTTTCCGGCCGACCTCCCGTTGCCCGACCGCGCCGCGGGGCGGAATTACACGATCCGATTCGCAATCCCGACGAGCGGCGAAACCGTGCTCGACGACCTGGTGAAGGGGCGCGTCGTGTTCGAGAACTCCGAACTCGACGATCTCATCATCGTGCGCTCCGACGGCACGCCGACCTACAATTTCCAGAGCGTGCTCGACGATGCGGATATGAACATCACGCACGTCGTGCGCGGCGACGATCACGTCCCGAACACGCCGCGCCAGATTCAGATGTTCCTCGCGCTCGGCTTCACGCCGCCCCGGTTCGCTCATCTGCCGCAGGTGCTCGGACCCGACGGCTCGCCGCTCTCGAAGCGGCACGCCGCCACCTCGGTCCGCGCATACCGCGAGGGCGGATACTTCCCCGAGGCGATGCTCAATTACCTCGCACGGCTTGGTTGGTCGCACGGAGATCAGGAGGTCTTCTCGAAGGCCGAGCTGGTCGAGTATTTCGACTTCGATGCGTGCGGGAAGTCGGCGGGCATCTTCAACGCCGAAAAGCTCCTGTGGCTCAACTTCCAGTACTTGAAGCAGCGCGCGCCCGCCCAACTCGCGCGCGAAGTGCGCCCGTTCATCGAGCAGCGCGGGATCCGAATCCCGGGCGATGATGCGTGGCTCGAAAAGATGGTCATGACCTTGCGCGAGCGCGCCAAGACGCTCGTCGAACTGGTCGATTTCGCAGGCTTCTATTTGAAAGAGGAGATCGAGGTCGATCCGAAGGCGGCGGCGAAGTTTCTCAAGGCCGACATCGCAGAGCCGCTGAAATCGCTCGCGGAGCAGCTCGATGCGCTCGGCGGCGAATTCTCCGAGGCCGCGGTTCAGGCCGTCTTCGAGCGGATTCTCATCCGGTTCAACCTGAAACTCGGCCAACTTGCGCAGCCGGTGCGGGTCGCGATTACCGGCGGAACGGTCAGCCCCGGCATCTACGAAGTGATCGGCGTGCTCGGCCGCGAGCGGACGGTTACGCGTCTGCGCGCCGCGATTCGCCGCATCGAGACACCCGAGGCCTAGGGCGTCTTCCCCGCGGCCGGCAGCACCAGTATCTGCCCGCTCATCTCGGGCTGATGCGCCGCACAGTAAAAGTTGAACAGCCCTTCCTCGTGGAACGTGAATACCCACGAAAGCTTCGACAGGGGCGGGAGCTTCACGTGCATGAGGATGTCGCCGCCCGGATCGGCGACCATGAAGTCGTGCACGTCGTCGGGCTGAAGATTCCAGAAGGTGAGCCGGGTTGGCTGGTCGCGATGGACCGCAATGAAGTTGGGCGAGAAGGCGTACACCTCGTGGAACTTTGCGATGGTTTCCTTCGGCCCCGTTTCCTTGATCGCGACCGCTTCGGTGAGCACGATAATCTCGGCCTGCGCCTCTGCCTTGGCCGCGACCGACAGGACCTTGGATGCGGCCGCATCGGGCAGATAGAAGCGTCCCTCGCTCTGCTTCGCCGCGCCTTCGGCGGCGTGTGCGAGGGGCGGGCAGAGCGCGATCACCGCGGCGGCGAGCGCAATTGCGCTTAAGCCGGCTAAGCTACCGGCGCCGCAACGATGGCGCCTCGACCCAGCAGTGCTGACGTAGTAAATTTCATCGATCATGAGCGTCCTTGTCCCTTACGTCATAGAACAAACGGGGCGCAGCGAGCGTTCCTACGACATTTACTCTCGGCTGCTGAAGGACCGCATCGTGTTCGTCGGCGGCCCGGTGACCGACGATCTGGCCAACTTGGTTACTGCGCAACTGCTGTTCCTCGAATCCGAGGATCCGGACCGCGAAATCAACATGTACATCAATTCGCCGGGCGGATCAGTGACCGCGGGCCTGGCGATTTACGATACGATGGAGTTCGTGAGGCCTCCCGTCTCGACGCTGTGCGTCGGCCAGGCCGCCAGCATGGGCGCGGTCCTGCTTGCCGCTGGCGCCAAGGGACGGCGCTACGCGCTCCCGCACGCCAGAATCCTGATTCATCAGCTCTCAGGCGGATTTGAGGGGCAGGCCGCCGATATCGAGATTCACGCGCGCGAGGCGCTCCGGCAGCGCGAAGTGATGAATCAAATTCTCGCCCAGCACACCGGCCAGCCGATCGAACGGGTGGGAAAGGACACCGACCGCGACAACTTCATGTCCGCGCAGCAAGCGGTCGAGTACGGCCTCATCGACGACGTGATATTCGGCCGCAGCGGCAAGCCGGCGGCCTGACGCTTACCAGCACGGGAGCACACGATGGCGGCGAAGATGAAGTGCTCGAAATGCGGCCACGAGTCCGATACGCCCAAGCACTGCAATCGTCCGATGCACGTCGAGCGGGTGAAGGGCCAGGATAAGCTGGTGTGCTGGATGGGCGCGGGATGCGGCGTGTCCGATATTCCCAGCCATTGCGGCGTGCCGATGCGCGAAGCGGCTGCGTAGGCGGCGCGGCGCGGCGCGGCGAGCGCATGCGATTCCATCTGGATTAGCGGCTGCGAACCGGATTTAATCAATCCGACCGCGCGATCGATTGGATTAGCTCGATGCGCTGCTTGCGAGATTTCGCCGCGTTTATCGTGAACATTTTCTCGGCCCACCGGATCGAGATACTCGCCGTCATCGTCGCGGGCTTCTTCGCCCTCGGCGCGCACATCAACGATGTGCCCCTGGTCGATTGGGACGAGGCAACCTACGCCGAGGTTGCTCACGAGGCGGTCGCAAGCGGCCATTACCTCGATCTCACCTGGAACGGCGCTCCTTACCTCAAGAAGCCGCCGATGTTGTTCTGGCTGTCCGCGCTTTCGTTCAAGACCTTCGGCGAGAGTGAATTCTCCGCGCGCCTGCCGTCGGTGCTCGCCGGCATCGGAACGCTGATCCTGATTTACCTTGCCGCGGCTGCGGCCGCAGGCAGGATTGCCGCAATTCTGTCGGCCCTCATCCCGCTGGGTTTTTATTTTTTCATCGCACGCGGCGGGCGCGAGGCGGCGACCGACGCTCCGATGCTTTTCTTCTCGACGCTCGCGATATGGTCTGCGCTGCGTGCGCGGCCGCATCGCGGCTGGCTTGTGCTCGCCGGCGCGGCGTGCGGGATGGCGATTCTGAGCAAGGGGCTTGCGGGGGTGATCCCGGCGATAGTGATCGCGCTCGCGGTCGCCGCGCTGCCCGCCTACCGTGAAATCGGCGTAGGCGGCCTGCTCGCCTTCTCAGCGTCGGCAGCAGTAGTCGCGGGACCGTGGTGCGCATACGAGGTGGTGCACGATCGCGCGATGTTCTGGTCGATCTTTGTCGGTCAGGAAACGCTCGCGCGGCTGACCAGCCATCTCGAGGATCATCGCCACTCGGCGAATTTCACGTTGCACACGTTTATCAGGGAGATTCGGTTTCTCTGGCCGGTGCTAATCCCGATGCCGGTCGTTGCGTGGATTCGCCTGCGCGCCGGAATCCGCAGCGCTATCAGCGCAGTGCCGCCGGCGGCCGCGTGCTGGTTGATCTGGCTTGGCGTCGCGATGGGGGCGGCGTGTGCGGTTCAAACGCGACTCCCGTGGTACATCCTGCCCGCGCTCGTACCGTTTGCATTGCTGGCGGGAGCGGTACTCGCCGACGCATTTTACCAGCCCGGCCGGGCGGGCCGGGTGGCGGCTGCGCTGGGAGTCGTCGCGATCGCCGTCCTTGCGTTGACCGCGCGAATCAGGTGGCAGGACAACGATCAGACGTGCCAGGTCGAGCGCGCTGGCAGCATGGCGAGCTACACGATGGCGGTGCGGGCGCGCGAGCTGGCGGCCCAGCGCGGAGGAAGACTGTATTTCGCGGGAATTCCTCTGCCGACGCTGATCTACTACAGCAAGCTTAAGTGCGAGTTCGTTGCGCCGTCCGACCGCGGCGAGTTCGAACTCATCGGTGACGACCTCGCCGGTCCGTTGGTCGCCGATGGCGAACTGATGCTCGTCGGCCCGGATCGCAACGCCACGATCGTTTCGAACTACGAGGACGAATCGCGAATCGACGCGACCGCGGCATTCGCCCCCACCGACGGCACATCGAAAAAAATCAGTGTGCTCCCGCCGCATCCGCTCGCCGATACGATGGGCGACTGATTCGCGGCTCCCCTCCATCATGCTTCCCGCGTGACGGCAGGCGTTGTCCCGGACATCATCGATCTCGACCAGTCCGATTCGCCGCCGGTTCACCCGGCCTGGCGAAACTTTATGAGGTCGCGAGGCTTGACAGGCTATCGTCTCCAAGGTAACGGTCTACAGTCCATTGGGTTGATAGACTTACTGGGATTCCCGAAGGCCTGATTACAGGGTCAAAGCTGAGGATGCACAGGCGAGAAAAAGGCGGCTGGCCGCGGTTTGATTTTATCGCCGCATTAATCTAGTAACTCGATTGGAAAATCATCTTTGTCGCCCATGCGTCGAACGATAACCAACGAGCCGAACGGTTCGATGTACCTCGGGACATCGAGGCCGCAGTCCTGCGCATCATCCACAGCATCCGTTTCGGCTCGGTCAAGATCAAAATCCACGATGCGCGAGTCGTTCAGATCGAACGCAAGGAGAAGAAGCGGTTCGTTTAGCGCTGACCAGGCTGACTGGAGGCAGAGAGTAGAGATGATCGCGGAGCTGACCGGACGACTGGAAGTTCTCGAACGGGAGAATTGTTACGGTTATGAAATCCAGTCGTCTCGCAATGACCGCGGTTATCGCGGCCGCACTGTTGTTCGTAGGCCGGGGCGCCATCCGTGCGGATGACACTCAGGGCGGCAGCACGCCGGCCCAGACCAACAATCCGCCAGCCAAAACCAACAATGCGCCGGCCCAGCCCACGCCAGAGGAGAAACCCCCGCCGCTTCCACTGCATCAGATCGAGGGCAGCGGCGGCATCTTCTCGACACTCTCCGCCTACCTGGTCAATCCGCCGCGCAGCGGCGAGTGTTTTGGACGCCCGAGCCTCGGGTTCAGCTACGTCAATATCGGGCACGGGCAGAACCTGGAGGCGCTGACGATTACGGAGACGCCATGGGAGCGGCTCGAACTTGGTTACGCGTGGGACCGGCTTGATCTGGGTGACCTTCCACAGGCAATCCAAACCGCCACCACAGTGAACATCAGTCCCAAGGAAATCTACTTGCACAACTTCAACGCGCGCCTGCAACTGTTGAAGGAAGGCGAATTTGGTCAAAAGTGGCTTCCCGCGATAACCTTCGGGTCGGACACCAAGTACAACCAGAATTACCAGGAGATCAACCAGGAACTCGGCGGCGCCCTGAAGAAGGCCGGGATCACGCACGATACGGGGGAGGACTTGACCCTGTATGCGTCCAAGATGTTCACTCTGTTGCCCCGGCCGGTCCTGGTCGAGCTGGGTGGACGCGCGACCGAGGGCGTGTGGAACGGCCTGGCCGGATTCACCTCGCATTATGATGTCCTCTTCGAGGGTAATGTCGTTGCGTTCCTCTTCCCGCAAGTGGCTCTCGCATTCGAGTACCGGCAGCAGCCCAACCAGTACAAGCCGATCGACGGTCTGGTGCACAAGGAGGGGGACTGGTGGACGGTGGATGCTGCCTATGTCGTCAATAGTCATTTGACTTTAGCGGCGGGATACGGACATTTCGGATACGTATTGAATCACCAGGCCAACGGCGTCTGGGGACTCACGACAAAATGGGAATTCTGAGGCCGGCTAACGATACTCTATCGGGACGTATTGTCCTTGATGCAAATCCGGAGGCACGATGAGTACCAAATTCTATTCGGACAATTCGTATTCCATCGGACACACGCCGCTGGTCAGGCTGAACCGCGTCACCGACGGGGCTGCGGCCACCGTGCTGGCGAAGATCGAGGGGCGCAATCCGTCCTACTCGGTCAAGTGCCGGATCGGGGCGGCGATGATCTGGGATGCGGAGCAGAAGGGCCTGCTCAAACCGGGCCAGGTGATTCTCGAGCCGACCAGCGGCAACACCGGTATCGCGCTGGCCTTCGTCGGCGCGGCGCGCGGGTACAAGGTGTTGCTGACGATGCCCGAGACGATGAGCATCGAGCGGCGCCGCGTGCTGTCGGCCCTGGGCGCCGAGCTGATCCTGACCGAGGGATCGAAGGGGATGCTTGGAGCCATCAACAAAGCGCAGGAACTCAAGGACTCCAACCCGAGCCTGTATTTTGTTCCCCAGCAGTTCAAGAACCCCGCGAATCCCGCGATTCACGAGAAGACGACCGGCCCGGAAATCTGGGAGGACAGTGCGGGCGCAATCGACGTACTGGTCTCCGGCGTTGGTACGGGCGGTACGATTACCGGCGTCTCGCGCTTCATCAAGAATACCAAGGGCAAGAAAATCGTTTCGGTTGCCGTCGAGCCCAAGGAAAGCCCGGTCATCACGCAGAAGCTCGCAGGTCAGGAAATCAAGTCCGGTCCCCACAAGATCCAGGGCATCGGCGCGGGCTTCATTCCCGACACGCTGGATCTTTCCCTGGTTGACCGGGTCGAGCAGGTGAGCAGCGAGGAGGCGGTCGCCTTCGCCCGGCGGCTCACCCGCGAGGAAGGCATCCTCGTCGGTATTTCGTCGGGCGCGGCGGTGGCAGTGGCCGTGCGCCTGGCAAAGCAGCCGGAGTTCGCCGGCAAAACTATCGTCACGGTGCTGCCCGACGCGGGGGAGCGGTACCTGTCGACCGTGCTCTACGAGGGTTGGGTCTGAAGCGCGGCCGAAGCTGGCTTGTGGACAGGCGCACGCGCGCGGTGTAGAGCACGATCGAGGCCGCCGCGGAGGTCGCGCAGCTCGAGGACGCACGCGTGGACGTGCGGATTGCGCACGCTGCGGGATTCATTCGCGGCGCAAAGGCGCATCGCGATGAACGATAGACTCGCGGAGATTGAACAGAGCCTGGTGGAGTCGTTCCGCAAGTACGGCGGAATAAATCACCTCGATGGGGCCAACCTGCCGTCGCGCGAGATGGTGGTCGAGGTGACGCGGGACCTCCTGCGGCTGATGTTCCCCGGGTTTTATGACCGGGACCCGATCCCAACCAGCCAGATCGAGGAGTACGCCTCCGAGTTGGTGATGTCGGTGGCGCGCCGGCTGGAGAACGAGATTCGCAGGAGTCTTGAATACCGTCCCGGTCCCCACGCCAACGGCAACGGCCTTGCGGCCACTGCGGCGCGCGTGACCCAGGAGTTTTTGCAGGAGCTGCCGAAAGTGCGTGCGACGCTGCAAAGCGACGTAACCGCGGCATACGAGGGCGATCCCGCGGCGATTAGCACGGAAGAGGTGATCCTGGCCTATCCGGGTGTCGAGGCGATCGCGGCGCAGCGCCTGGCGCACGTCTTGTACCGGCAACGCGTCGCGCTGATCCCGCGCATCATGACCGAGTGGGTGCATAACAAGACCGGCATCGACATTCACCCCGGCGCGCAGATCGGGCCGTCGTTCTTCATCGATCACGGCACCGGCGTGGTCATCGGCGAGACGACCATCATCGGCAGGAACGTGAAGATTTACCAGGGCGTGACCCTTGGCGCGAAGAGTTTTCCGAAGGACGAAAAGGGACGCATCGTCAAAGGCATCAAGCGCCACCCGAACATCGAGAACGAAGTCACCATCTATGCCGGCGCGACCATCCTCGGCAACATCACCATCGGACGCGGCTCGATCATCGGAGGCAACGTCTGGCTGCTCGACTCCGTCCCGCCCGAGAGCGTCGTCTATCAGGAAGGCGGTCAGGTCAAAGTGAAATCGCTTGGCAAAGATCGCGAGAGAATGATCGGTCACGAGGAGAACGGGTCGGGAATCTGAGATGGGTGGGCCGAGGGTCTTCCGGTTTGCGCCGTCGCCGAACGAATCGCGGGTCATCGCAGTTTCGCACCGCCGATTCGGGCGGGCGGCAATCTGCTGAACCGGGCTGAGAGCTTACAGCCAAAGATCGAGTGAATTCTCTTGACAGGGGCAGATGCGCGCGCTAAGGACATCTACTTGATTAACTAAATAGACTAATCCGCGCCTGACCAGACGACTGGAAGACCGCGAGGAGGATTTGTATGTGCTCTTTCAGATCGTCATCAGCCAAGGTTCGAGCCGATTGCACTCCCCGCCACCGCGGCGCAACCCGACCCTCTTACGGCGATCGTTCGATCGAGCTCAGCCGTGAGCGCGAAAACATTTGCTTTGATACCGATCCCGCATCCGCGATTTATCAGGCGGACTTGGCGGACCGTGGAGGGCCGGAGCTGTCGTGGAAAAGGCGAAAAGTTACGCGCCGATTCTGTATAAAATCAGGACGGCATCGTGTTTAATTCCCGAGTGCGATTCGGATGAAGTCCCATCCTGACCCGAACGAGAGCGCATCAGAACATAAGCGAAGGAGATCCTGAAGTGTCAGACAGCAATCCAACCTACAAACTGGCCACCCAAGCATTGCACGCCGGGCAGGTGCCGGATCCAACCACGACCGCGCGCGCGGTGCCGATCTACGCGACGACCAGCTACGTGTTCCACGATACCGCACACGCGGCAAATTTGTTCGGCTTGCGCGAGTTCGGCAACATCTACACGCGCCTGATGAATCCCACCAACGACGTGCTCGAGAAGCGCCTGGCGGCGCTCGATGGGGGCGCGGCGGGGCTGGCCTTTGCGAGCGGGCAGGCGGCAATTACCGCGTCCCTCCTGACGATCACGCACGCCGGCCAGAACTTGATCTCCGCCAACAGCCTGTACGGCGGGACCTGGACGTTGTTCACGCAGACCTTCGCGAAGCTCGGCATCGAGGTCCGCTTCTTCGATCCAAAGCGGCCCGAGGACTTAAGCAAGCTGGTCGATAAGAACACGCGAGCGGTCTATATCGAGACGCCCGGCAATCCGAAGAACGACGTGCCGGACTACCGCAAGATCACCGACCTTGCGCACAGCCACGGATTGCCGGCGATTATCGACAACACCGCGCTTACCGCGGCCCTGTTCCGCCCGATCGAGCACGGCTTCGACATCGTCGTGTACTCGACGACGAAATTCATCGGCGGTCACGGCGTACATGTCGGCGGCGCGATCGTCGATAGCGCCAAATTCCCGTGGGCCAAGGATCCGAAAAAGTGGCCGGAATTCACCGCGCCCGATCCCGCTTACCACGGGATGATATTCGAGGAGGCGCTGCGGCCGGTCGGCAACATCGCGTACATCCTCCACATCCGGACCCACTGGCTGCGCGACACGGGCGCTTGCCAGAGTCCGTTTGGATCGTTCCTGACGCTGCTCGGATTGGAGACCTTGCACCTGCGCATGGAGCGTCACTCCCGCAACGCGCTGGCGGTCGCCGAGTTTCTCGAGAAGCATCCCGCCGTGCAGTGGGTGAATTATCCCGGCCTCCCGGGGCATCCCGACCACGCCAATGCTAAGAAGTACTTGCCGGACGGGCAGGGCGCGATCATCGGCTTCGGCATCAAGGGCGGCAAGGAAGCCGGCGTGAAGCTGATCAATAACGTCAAGCTGTTCAGCCACCTGGCGAACATCGGCGATGCGAAATCGTTGATCATTCATCCGGCGACCACGACGCACTCGCAGCTTACGGAGCAGGAGCAGGCGCAAACCGGAGTCACGCCCGAATTCGTCCGTTTGTCGGTCGGGATCGAGGACGTGCGCGACATCATCGCCGACCTCGACCAGGCGCTGAAGGCGTCGCAAGGCTGACCGCGATGGCGTTGCCAGGGGCGGGTTTGTGTAACATGCTGTAAGGGTTCCGTGGCTGACAACCTGTTCGACAGCGACAGTATCCGGCACGCCAGGCCGCTGCGCCATTTGCAGACGGCCACGTTCGACGACAGCTTCGCGCTGGAGTTGGGCGGGACGCTGCCGTCCGTGACCGTCGCCTTCGAGACCTACGGGCGTCTGAATGCGGCCAGGGACAACGCGGTCCTCATCTGCCATGCGATCAGCGGCGACTCGCACGTAGCCGGGCACAATGCGGAGGACGACCCCGGATGGTGGGACATCGTGGTCGGCCCCGGCAAGCCAATCGACACGGATCGATATTTCGTCATCTGTCCGAACCTGCTCGGCGGATGCCGCGGCACGACCGGCCCCGGCAGCATCAATCCTTCAACCGGCAAGCCGTGGGGCAATGATTTTCCCGCGATCACGGTCGGCGACATGGTGGAAGTCGAACGCCGGCTTCTGGATCGTTTGGGCGTAAAGAAGTTGCTGGCGATGGTTGGCGGCTCGCTGGGCGGCCATCAGGCGCTGGCGTGGGCGGCGCGCTATCCCGATCAGGCGCGGGGCGTAATCGCGCTTGCGACCTCCGCGCGCCTGACCAGCCAGGCGCTCGCGTTCGATGTGGTCGGGCGCAACGCGATTCGCTCCGATCCCCATTTTCACGGCGGGCAGTATTACGGCGAGGAACATGGGCCGGAGCTCGGCCTGGCGATCGCGCGCATGATCGGCCACATCACCTACCTTTCGCGCGAGGCGATGACGCAGAAGTTCGAGGCGGATCGCCTCGAACCTCGGGAAGTCGTCACCGAGTTCGAGAAGACTTTCTCGGTGGGTTCCTACCTGGGATATCAGGGATCGAAATTCGTCGAACGGTTCGATGCCAACAGTTACATCGTGCTCTCGACCGCGATGGATTTGTTCGATCTCGGCGGCACGCCCGCCGAGTTGGCGGCGCGGTTTCGCGACACGCGGAGCCGCTGGCTGGTGATCAGCTTCACGAGCGACTGGCTGTTTCCGCCCGACCAGTCGCAGGATCTGGTCCGCGCCCTGCTCGCCAACAACGCGCCCGTCAGCTACTGCAACGTCCGGAGCGATTGCGGGCACGATGCGTTTTTCCTGCCGAACGAACTGGACAGCTATGGCGAGATGATCCGGGGGTTCCTCGGCAATCTCTCGGGCGCCGGCCCCATCGCAGCAGAGTCGGAAGACCGGGACGATTACAGCCCGACCAGCCTGTTTCATCCGCAGCGCCATCGGCTCGATTACGACCGCATCATCGAATTGATCCCGCCCGGCGCAAGCGTCCTCGATCTCGGATGTGGCAGCGGCGGCCTGCTCGCCCGCATCAAGGAGGCGAACCGTCATCGCCTCGTCGGAGTCGAGCTCGATGAACACGCGGTGGTTTCGGGAATCCATCGCGGACTCGACATCGTCCAGGCCGACCTGAACAAAGGCCTGGGCCTCTTCGCCGACCATCAATTCGACTGGATAGTGCTGTCGCAGACGTTGCAGGCGGTGCGCGATGTGGACGGCGTGATTGCCGAGATTTTGCGGGTGGGCCGCCAATGCATCGTGAGCTTCCCGAACCTGGCTTTCCATCGATTGCGGCGCATCCTTGCCGATGAAGGCCGCGCTCCGCGCGCCTACGGCTGGATGCGCGACAAGTGGTACGACACTCCCGACATCCGTTTTCTGTCGATCTCCGACTTCGAGTCCTTCTGCCGCGAAAAGGACATCCACATCCACAGTTGCATCGCGCTCGACACCGAGGCGGGCAAGGAAGTCACTCGCGATCCGAACCTGAATGCCGACCTCGCGGTGATGGTCATCAGCCGTCCGAACCGCTGAGGTTGCGCAACCCCCGGCCGGGGCCGCCGCGCGGCCCTCGCGCACCTGAACTTTAAGCGCGGCTCCGCTTGTTCTTGTGAAGTGTGGCGAACGCTCCGGCGGTTCCCGCCGCATCGAGCGATTCGATCGCGCCCGCCGCGCCGCGCCTGAAGAGCACCATGAGCCGAATCCCGCTAAGCTCGCATTGAAACAGCAGCGGGTCGGCGGGGTCCGCCGGATGGAGCGCCAGCCCCCGCCGGATCGGGCCGTATGGTGTCCGGCCGCCGATCCTCAGATGGCCGTCGCGCACGAAGACCCTCGCGGCGCCGCCGATCATCCAGAGGCGAAGGTTGCTGTTGAAGCCCTTGACCGGGCGATACGTCCCGCACATCTCGCTCCAGAGCTCGCGCGGCTCCAGCGTCGCCGGCCGCGCTGGCGCCTCCGGCATCTCGAGTCCAAGGCGCAGCAGCTCGATCGCGACCACATCGAGCGCGAGCGCGCTGGTGTTGGTGAATGCGAGCGCGCCGGTGCCCTGATCCGGCGCAAGCCACATCGCGGAGGTAAATCCCGGCCATCCGCCGTCGTGCCCGACGATCCGGATCCCGTTTTCTCGCGAGAGCATGAATGCGAGTCCCATCGCGGCGAGCCGCCCGTCGAGCTGGTATTGCGGCGACATCATCATCGCGAGCGTCTCGGACTTCAGAATGCGTCCGTGCTCGTTTGCGCCGCCGGCGAGCAGCGCCGCGACATACCTGGCCATCTCCTCGACGCTCGAAAAGATCGATCCCGCGGGCCCCACGATAATTTCTCGAAACGGGATCGGCCGAAGCCCATGGCGCGTCATCCGATAGCCCTGCGCGAACGTCCCGTGCACGCGTTCGCTCAAGAGATAGTCGGTGCGGTCCATTTTGAGCGGCGCAAAAACATTTTCACGCATGTACTCGCCGAACGGCCGCCCGCTGATGTCCTCGACGAGCTGTCCGAGCGTCGCAAAGCCGTGATTCGCGTATGCCCATTTGACCCCGGGCGCGACGTCGGCCTTAAGCGCGGGCGCGTAATAGTCGCGCAGCGAGGGAGTCGCCCCGGGCTTGGCCGCCAGGCCGAAGGTCGGCCTGAGCAGATCGGTGAGCCTGCGAAGCTCTCCGATGCCGCCCGTGTGAGTCAGCAGATGGCGGAATGTGACGGGCGCCGCCCCCGCCGGCTGTTCGATCTTGTAGGCCTTGAGATAGTCGTTGACGGGATCGTCGAGATGGAACCGCTCCTGCTCATGCAATTGCATCAGGCCGATCGCGGTGAATGTCTTGGAGATCGAGCCTATCCGGAAGCTGGTTTGGGATGTGACCGGGATTCGCAGCGCCGCATCCGCAATTCCAAGTCCCTTCGAGTAAACCAGCCGTCCATCCTTTACGATTCCTGCGCCGAGTCCCGCGAACGCGCGCTCGTTGCAGATCTCGATTAGCCGCCGATCGATTCGCTCGGTATCCATAGGCCCACCCGCGCCGCCGAATTGGATCGCGATTCCGGCTGCATCATATATCAAATGCGCAGCAACGGTATTCGACCCGGCCTATCCGGGAGCGCGGGTTGTGAATGTCTCGCCGGTTCGAGACAGTGCGCACGACGGCGATGCGAGCTTAGGCCCTGCTGGCGCGGGCGCTCCGATGCGAGCGGATCGGAACTCGGTGGCGCAGCGCCTGCGACTGGTCGTCAGGGCGCGGCGTTGACCATCGCCTGAGTCGTGAAGAACTCCTTGTCCACGGCGCCCATGTTTATGTACCAGCATTCTTTCTCCGGCGTCTCCCTGCTCGGCAGGTAACACACAGAGGTAAATCCGCTCTGGAGGTCGGCGCGAGAATCGGCGGTCACGAAGATGCGTTTGAACGGATAAATCGCGATCTTCGCTTCGGGCACCGGCCGATCCCGATAGCTGACCCATTCCAGGAAGGTGCGCCAGAGCTGACCCTCGCGGTTGTAGCTGTCAACGGAGCATGGCCACCACGCTTCGCTGTCCATGTAGAGCAGGTTTTTGGAGTCGAGGACCCCGCCGCCCATGTTCGCTTTCCTCGAGATGGCTTCAACGACGTAGACCGGACGGAGTTGCCAGTTTTCCGGGCAAGTAGTCGATCCGTTGTCGTAAGGGCACGGTACCGCGGGCGAATGTTTGGCTCCGATCGGCATGAGCATTCTCTTGGATGCGAGCAACCGGTATTCGTAGTCTTCCACCTTGGCGTTGAAGCCCGAGTAGTGGTCCGCATCGAAAGTCTGAGCGCCGGTGTTGTCGCTCATCATCGATTCATTCATACGCCGCAGCCGTCTGGCTCCGGGGGTCCAACTCCAAATGTCGTCTTCTCGCCTGGGATCCTCATAGCGATACCTGAGGATTCCGCCGCCGCGTTGGTCGGCGGGAGCCAGGATCGGATACAAGCCGAATAGCCATAATCGATTGCTTTTTAGAAAATCCGGATCAATCGGCATGGGCTCGACCTCGGTGCGGCCGACCAGGGAGTAGCCAGCGTAATGCCCCACGGAGATGTACTGAACCATCTGCCCCTGACCCGGCCTCGAATATTGGCTGGTGCAATCGAACGAACGAAGGTCATAGTCGTCGGTAAAGATCGGGCGATACGCGTTGTCCCACATGATTTTAGTCGCAACGTAGGGGTCATTGGCGTCTAGGAATGGAAAGGGCTGGCCGGCGACGTACCCCACCAGTGACCGATGATCCGGGCTAAGCCGAACCTGCCCCGAATATTTCTCGGTCGCCGAAACATACGGCGGAGGCCACTCCAGCCGCTCCGTCGGGATGATGTCCATGCGCATCCCGTGCATCACGTAATAGTAGACCCCAGGTGAAACCAGATCCCTGACCTTGGAGGCGCTCTCCGGCGTGATAGTCTCGCCGGGCCTTACCTGCGCCCAGGCAGGCATAGGAGAGAGGAATAAACTCACCACCATGGCGATTAACAGCGATACCTGCGGAACTGTCCGATTTGTCATCCAGGGTTTCAGCGGATTCATGGTCTCCTCACCGCGGGGTGGAACGCTGCTTCGCCGTTTCTGCAGTTCAAGGCAGAAGGGATTCTAAGCGAATCTAGCCGGAGTTTCGGTCTCGTCCCCCCGTTTCGACCCCGCCGTAGCACAAACAGCTTCTTATCGCAAGCGCTTATGGCTCGCATCGGCCTACTCGGGAGCAGATGACCTTAACAACTTGGGCGAGGACGGCACGCAGGATCCCGCGACGTCGAAGGCGAGCAAACCTTTCATTGACATAGGGGCACCATCGATGCACTGTCGCATGCGCAGGAGGTGAGCCGCGATGAATCTCGAACACGAATTCAGCTACGTCGCCGATCTCAAGGAGCCGCTGCAAATCGGCCCAGGTCCGTTCGGCAATCGCAATTTCTATGAGGTCACCGGGGGCACGGTCGAGGGCAAGCGGCTCAAGGGCAAGTTGCTGACGGGCGGGGGAGATTGGCTGCTCGTCGGGCCGGACGGCTTTGGACGGCTCGATGTGCGCGCACAGATTCTCACCGATGATGGAGCGGTGATTTACGTTTATTACACCGGCATCGTGCAGATGAATGAGAAGGTCGCCCAGGCGACGGCGGCGGGCCGGTCCACCGACTATGGCGACCAATACTTCCGCACGGCGCCGCGGCTGGAGAGCGGCGATCCGCGCTATGCGTGGGTGAATCAGTCCATCTTCGTCGCAGAGGGACGGGTCGGACCACATCGCGTCGAGTACAAAGTTTATCGCGTCGTGTGAGCGAGACGATCGCCGGCGCATGCGTGCGACGGAAAGCGGCGTGCGCGATGCCCGCCGAAATCTACGGCTCGTTCACCCACCAGCCGAGCGGTGGCCGTCAATCGTGGATGTCGCAGCAATCTGAGAAGGCGAAAAGTGTTGGTGGGCAGGGAGTGAATCGAACACTCGACACAAGGATTTTCAGTCCTTTGCTCTACCGACTGAGCTACCTGCCCACCGTGGCAGGCCGCGCGCGCGATATAAATGCGCGAACTTTCATTGGTACCGATCCACGGCCGCGCATGCAACCGCGGTAAGCGACGCCGGCCTAGCGCATCAACGATGCGCAGCGCGACTCGACAAAATCGATCACCTTCGCTTCCAGGTTCACGCCATCGAGGCGATCGATCTCCTGCACCCCGGTCGGGCTGGTGACGTTCACCTCGGTCAGGTAGTCGCCGATGATGTCGAGGCCGACGAAGTAGAGGCCGTCGCGTTCCAGGCGCGGCTTCAGGTGCCGGCAAATTTCGCGATCGCGCGCCGTGATCGGCGCCTTAACGCAGGTTCCGCCGACGTGGATGTTTCCCCGATGCTCGTCCTCGCGCGGAACGCGCAGCGTGCCGCCGAGCGGCTCGCCGTTGAGCACGATGAGCCGCTTGTCTCCGTTGCGAATCTCCGCGATGTAGCGCTGCGCCATGATCGGGCGCGTCTCGTATTGAGTGACGGTCTCGAGGATCGCGCCGAGGTTGCGGTCGCCCGCGCCGACCAGAAACACGCCCTCGCCGCCGTGCCCATCGAGCGGCTTGACGATCATCTCGCCGCCCTGCTCGGCGAGGAACTGGCGCAGGCGCGCAAGCTCGTAAGTGACCAGCGTGGGCGGTATCAGCTCGGGGAAATTGAGCGCGTAAAGCTTTTCGTTCGCCTCGCGGAGCCCGGCCGGATTGTTGATCACGAACGTGCGGCGCGAGTCGGCCAGGCTCAGCAGCATTGTTGCGTACAGGTAGGGCGCATCGGCGGGCGGATCCTTGCGCATGAAGACCGCATCGAAGAACTCGATCGGATACTCGGCGCCGTCATCGAGGAACTGCCAGTGCGGCGTCGCGCGTGTGACCAGGCATTGCCGCGCGCGCACGAGCGCCTGCGGGCCGCGCGCATAAAGTCCGCGAAGCCCGAGGTGATAAATCTGATGTCCGCGCTTGACCGCCTCGTGCATGAAGGCGAAGGTCGTGTCCTTATCGACCAGCACGTTTTCCAGCGGGTCCATGATGAATACGAACTTGTACGGCACGATCGTGCGACCTCCGTCTGCGCGCGTTACCCGGCGCGCTCGAGCCATTGCGCGGCAATCGCGAGCGCGGCGATCGCGGCGGTCTCGCTCCGCAGCCGATTGGGGCCGAGTCCCGCGGCGATCATTCCCTCGCGCGCCGCGGCCTTAAGTTCGTCGCCGGTGAAATCGCCCTCGGGACCGCACGCGACGACGATCCCGCGCGGCCTTTCCCGCGCCAGGATCGCGCCCATCGGCTCCGCACCCACCGCGCAAATCAATCCGAGCGTGTCGCGCGGGACGCTGCGAATCAAGTCGGCGAATTGGATCGCGTCGCCGACCGCCATCGCGGGCGCGACCAGGCTTTGCCTCGATGCGGCGTCCGCCAGCCTGCGCCATCGCCCGAGCCGCTCGGCCCCCGGCGCGCGCGCCACCCCGCGCTCGCACAGGATTGGCCACAATTCCGTGGCGCCCAGCTCGGCCGCCTTCTCCACGATGAAGTCCATGCGCGGACCCTTGATGATGGCGGGCGCGATCACCAGACGCGCTCGCGCCGCGGCGGGCGCGACGGTGCTCACGCGCACCTCGACGCCCCCGCGATCGCATCGCGCGATGACGCCCTCGTAGCGCGCGCCGCCTGGATCGACCAGCGTCACCGCCGCGCCCGGTCCAAGCCTCATCACGTCGCGCATGTGATGCGCCGCGGCGCCGGTGACGCGCGTGATTCCACCGCGCATTGGCGGCGAGTCGATCGCGAAGCGTGGCGGGCGGTTCATCGCGCAAAAACCAGCGTCGTCCATCCGCGGCTGGCCCGCGAATCGAGACATCGCATCCTGAATCTGCGATAAGCCCGGCGCACCCCGGCCGCCTCGCTCGCGAGTATCCCGCCGAGGACCAGCCGCCCTCCGGGCGCGACGTGCCTGACGACCTGGGCGGCCAGATCGATCAAAATCGCGGCGAGGATGTTCGCGGTGACAAGATCGAATCGGCCGCGAATCGACGACAGCGGCACGGCCGACAGCCGCAGCCCGCCCGCCACGCCGTTAAGGTGCGCGTTCTCGGCCGCGTTCTCCAGCGCCTCGGGATCGATGTCGATTCCAACCACGGGCCGAATACCGCATCGGCTCATCGCAATGGCAAGCAGGCCCGAGCCGGTGCCGACATCGAGCGCGGAGCGAAATTCGCGCTCCGCGAGCAGCCGCTCGATCGCGCGCAGAGCGCCGGAGGTGGTCGGATGGTGCCCGGTGCCGAACGCGCGCCCGGGCTTGATTATGATGCGAATGCGGCCCGGCTCGGCCGCGCGGCTCCACGGCGGCACAATCAGGAATCGACGGCCGACGCGCAGCGGCGCAAACCGCCTGCGCCACATCGTCGCCCATCCGGGATCCGCGACGGTCCGCACGACGCCGCCGCCGCTTGCGCCCGCGAGCATCCCCGCCGCCGCCATCGCGCGCCTGATCGCGGCAAGTCCCGAGGGAGTCAGCCGCTTGAACCAGGCCTCGAGCGCAACCACCTTGCGCGGCCGGCCGGGCCACCGCGGCTCCCTGACGGCGCATCCGAGTGCGCCCTTTGCGACCAGGATGCCGGCGGCCTCGTCGGCCATGGCAGCCGGAGTGCGAAACACCGCCTTGGCGTAAGTGCTGCCGATTCCTGCTTTACTCGCCATAAAGGCCGGGCGCGCGCGCCTGCGTTGGAAGTATTGCATCCGCGCCGGGGCGGTTTAAGCCCGCCTCCCGCGACGCGGGCCTGTTGACGATCCGCGCGGTCGGCGATTGCGCCTCGACGCGCGCTCCGCATAGACTTTTTAGCAGATTGGCATCTGTGACCAGCGCAACTCAGCGATACGCGGCATGCTGAATATCGCCCACCGCGGGGCCAGCGGGAAGAATCCCGAGAACACGCTCAGCGCCTTTCGCGCCGCAATCGGGGCGGGCGCCGATATGTGCGAACTCGATGCGCATCTGACCCGCGACGGCGCGATCGTGGTCATGCACGACGACGCTGTCGATCGGACCACCGACGGCACCGGCGCAATCGCATCGCTCACGCTTGCGGAACTCAAGCACCTCGATGCGGCCGCGAAGTTCCCCACCGGCGCGTTTCGCGGCGAGCGGATTCCCACGCTCGACGAGGTTTTTGCCGTGATGGCGGGCCGATGCGGTCTCAATATCGAATTGAAAGCGCCCGGAATGGAGCGGCAGATCTCCGCAATGATGCGCGCAAATTCAGCGCTCGAAAATTCGATCGTCTCGAGCTTCCATTGGAAGACGCTGGAGAAGATTCGCGCGGTCGATCCGGAAATCCGCATCGCGCTGCTCGCGCAAAAGGACCCCGCCCAGCTTCTCGATGCTGCCGCGCGGATGAAAGCCTATTCGATCAACCCCCGCTTCGACATGGTGACGCACGGGCTTTGCGCCTCGGCTCATGAACGCAACCTCAAGGTCCTGGCCTGGACCGTCGATGATCCCGAGGCGATGCGCATCCTCATCGATGCGGGCGTGGACGGAATCATAACCAATTATCCCGATCGGCTCGCGGCGGTGCTGGGGCGGTGATGGGGCGTTTCGGCGACGACAAGATCGAGGAAGTCCGCCAGCGCGCAGATATCGTCGAGGTGATCGGCGCGCAGGTGCGGCTTAAGCGCGCGGGCCGCAACCTGCTCGGGCTGTGCCCGTTCCACAGCGAGAAGACGCCGTCGTTTTCGGTCAATCCGGAGCGCGGCTTTTTCCATTGCTTCGGATGCGGCGCGGGCGGCACGGTGTTCAACTTCGTGATGCGCACCGAGGGGCTGACGTTCCCCGAAGCGGTGCGCTCGCTCGCGCATAGATACGGAGTCACGCTGCCCGAGATCGAATCGCATGCGGGGCCGTCGGCCGGCGAGCGCGAGGCGATGTTGCGGGCCAACGACGTCGCCGCAGATTTCTTCGCGCATGTGCTCTGGAACACGGAGGACGGCGCGCCCGCGCGCGAGTACTTGAAAACTCGCGCGATCGCGGCCGAAACCGCGCGCGCCTTCCGGTTGGGATTCTCACCCGCCCGGCCCGCATCGCTGCTTCGCGCGCTGGAGAAACGCGGGCTTCGCCAGGCCGGCGTGAAGCTCGGACTGGTCCGCAACGATCCGTCCGGCGCGGCGGATCTCTTCCGCGCGCGCCTGATGTTCCCGATTCGCGACGTGCAGGGGCGCGTGCTCGCCTTCGGCGCGCGGGTTCTCGATGCGCGCCTGCCCAAGTACCTCAACTCGCCTGAATCGCCGCTCTACTCGAAAGCCCACACGCTCTACGGGCTGTACGAAGCGCGCCAGGCAATCGCCGCGAACGATCGCGCGCTGGTCGTCGAGGGATACATCGACGCGATCGCTCTGTGGCAGGCCGGCTTCAAGGAGGTCGTCGCGGGATGCGGGACGGCGCTTGGCGTCGATCAGCTCCGCCTCCTCGCGCGGCACACGAAGAACGTGATCGCGTGCTTCGATGGCGATGAGGCGGGACGGAGGGCATCGCTCCGCGCCCTCGAAATTTTTCTTCAGGCCGGGCTTCTCGGCCGGGCGATTTTCATTCCACCGGGCTTCGATCCCGACACGTTCATCCGCGAGCGCGGCGCCGGCGCCTTTGGCGAACTCGCCGCCAATCCCGAATCCCTCATCGACTACTTCGTCGGCCAACAGGCGGCTCGGGCGGCCGAGGCGGGCGGGACGGTGGAAGCGCGCGCGAGCGCGGCGGCGCAGGTAGCGGAGATGCTGCGGCTGGTCCGCGATCAGTTCCAGTTCGACATGCTGGCGCGCAAGGCGGCGCCGATTCTCGGGGTGGGCGAGGACGTGCTGCGGCGCGTCGCGCGCGCGCCGTCGCGCTCGCGTTCGCGCGGGCAGGCTGTGTCCGCGCCGCCATCCGCGGCATCGCCGGCCGGCGCGGGTGAGCGCGCTGAAATCGGACTGGTGGGGCTTGCACTGCTTCGGCCTGCGCTTCGGGGCGAGATCGCCACATCGGCGCCGCTCTTCGATGACGCTCCGCTCGGCGCGGCGCTCACCGACCTGTGCGCGACCGACGCTCCGTACACTGCGCTGGAGGGCTGGGTGGCCGAGCGGCTCTCGCTCGAGCAGCAGGGCCGTATCGCCGAACTTGCCGTGGGAGGCGGTGCCGACGATATCGAACGCGCGCGGGCGCTCGCGCAAGATTTCGCGGCGGCGCTCAAGCGGCGCGGGCACATGCGCGAAGTCGAAACGCTCAAGCGCGCCGCAGCCGCGGCGGCATCGCCCGATGATGCTGCGGCCGCGGCGCAGCGGATGATCGCGCTCAGGCGCGAGGCGGGGAGCCGCCGTTGAAGCGAAGCTCTGGTGAACCGATGGCCGGCTGGCTCTTATTTCCGCGACTTCAAATTGCTAGCATCGAAGAGCGCTCAATGCATTTCTATGGGCCCATAGCTCAGCCCGGTTCAGAGCTGCCGGCTCATAACCGGCTGGTCCCAGGTTCAAATCCTGGTGGGCCCACACTACTTTGGTCAGAGTCACCCTTCCGGTTCGTATGCCGGCTCAACAATCAGGGAAGCTCGAGAGGAGGACGCATTGCGTGAGCAGATAGCGCGATTGATGGAGCTGCAGGTTGCCGACCGGCAACTGCAGGATTTGGAACAATCGCTCGCATCGATCGCCGGACGGGTAGACCAGCTTCGCGCCGAGAATCAGGCCAACCAGGCGGAGCTGCAACGGCTTACCGAGGAAGACCAGCAGGCTGCCGCAGCCCGCAAGAAACTGGAGAAGGAACTCGCCGAGGGCGAAGCCCGCATCCGCAACAAGCGGATGCGCCTCAACATGGCGCGCACCGACCGCGAGCTCCAGGCGCTGACGCATGAGGTCGATGCGCTCAAGGAGGCCAACCAGGAGATCGAGACCAAGCTCCTTGCGATGATCGAATCGGTGGACTCGCGCGGGGGCCGAATCAAGGAACTCGGCGAATCGATCGTCAAAGGGCGCGCGGAACTGGTGGTCGCGGAAAAGGAGATTGCGGCCGAAGTCGAGGAACTCAAGGGCTCGATTGCCAAGAATCGGCGCGATCGCGAGCGCCTTGCGCGCGAAATCGACAGTTCGCTGCTGCGGCGCTACGAGACGCTCTTCAGCCGCCGTGGCGGGATGGCGGTCGCGATTGCCAAGGGCGGCACCTGCATGGGATGCCGCCGCCTGCTCCCTCCCCAGCTCTACAACGAAGTCCTCAAACATCTGCGGGTTCATTACTGCCCCAACTGCCAGCGCATCCTGTATTACGAGGGATGAGCGCGCCGGCCCGGGCGCGATGCTACAATCGACGATGCCGGAGTGAGTCGGGCGATCGCTTCCGCAAGGAAGAGGAAAGTCCGGGCTCCACAGGGCAGGGTGGCCGTTAACGGCGGCGCGGAGCGATCCGCGGAAAGTGGCACAGAAAATACACCGCTCGAAAGAGCAAGGGTGAAATGGCGGGGTAAGAGCCCACCGGCGCGCGAGCAATCGCGCGCGCATGCCAAACCCCACCCGGAGCAAGACCAAATAGGAGGGTGAGTGGCCCGCTCACGACCCCTCGGGTATGGTCGCTCGAGCCTGCGAGCAATCGCAGGCCTAGAGGAATGATCGCCGCCCGCAAGGGCACAGAACCCGGCTTATAGACTCACTCCGGTATCTCGCTCAGGCGTGGCGGGCCTTGGCGGTCTGGCGATGCGCGGCGACGTGCGACGCGGCGGCGGTGAGATGCCTGAGAGACCCGGAGCCGCCGGTTAGAATTCCCGCCATCTTTGCGAGCACGCGAAGGTCGCGCACCCCGGCCTCGAGCTCCGGAGCGATCGCCAGCGTCACGCCGGGCGGAAGCTCACGCGCGAAGCTTGCCACTCGCGCGATGTCATCGAGGGTCCGCTCGCGATAGTCGCCGAGGAAACGGACCAGCGCGGCGAGTCCGCGCCGCCTGGCAGTCTCGCCCGCGAATCTCGCCGCGATCGGCGCAATCTCGTCCAGATGACCGAGGCCCGCGCCGGGACCGCGCGCGGCGCCCTCCCACGAACCTTCATCGAGGAACCGGTTGATGACGATTGCGGAAAGCCGAAGGCCGCCGGCGGCCATCTCATCCAGGAGATCGCGCGCATCGCGGAGCCGGTCTTCCTCCGCAGTAGTCACCAGGATGAACCGCACGGCCGGCGAGCGCATCAGCGCCTCCGTCTTGCGCAGGCGATCCACGAGCGCATCGACGCTCTCCGATGCGGCCGCGAAGAAATCCGCGATCGTCGAAAGCACATGACTGCCCGCGAAGCGTCCGAGCTCGCGCACGACGAAGCGCGCGGCCTGGCTTGCGAGCTTCACCGCGATCCGGCCCGCGGAGAGCGACGGCGTGAAGAGCCAGCGCGCGGTGCGCGAATCGAGCAGCCGCGCAAATCGCGCCGGCGTCTCAAGGAACTCGAATGCGTGCGCGGCGGGCGGCGTATCGACCACCTCGAGCTCGAACGCCCCGCTATGGTGGAGGTCGTAGAGCTGCTGGAGAGCGGCAAATGCCTCGGACCCCGCGAACTCCTCGCTGAGCGCCTGGTAGAAGGGGTTGCCCAGGATCCGCGCGCGGCGCGCCGGGTCCGTCGCGAAGCGCTCCACGATCGCGTCCCAGGTGCGTTTCGCATCCAGCATCATCGCGGAGAACGGCAGATGCGCGTCGAGGCCCGCTGCCGCAAGATGCCGCGGATGCAGCGGAGTCGGCTCTCCGCCCAGGTGCGCCAGCCCGAGCGCATCGCGAAGCCGCGGGGCGGGGTCCACGGTGATGGCCGCGGTTTTCAGATGCGCAGATGCGGCCGCGATTCCCAACGCCGCCGCCACCGTGGTCTTGCCGACGCCGCCAGTGCCGAGCAGCACCAGAATCGAGCCTTGTTTGAGTAGTTCCTTCACGACCGTGAAGAGACGAGTCCCCGTCAAGATAGCAGGCGCGCCACGCCCGCGCATCGCCACTGCTTCCCGCGCGACCGGCCGGTGCGCCGCGCCGAGGCCGGTTCCGCGCAATTCGCGCGCGGACTAAGATGCGGTAAGGATGCGGGGAGGTTGCCCATGGGGGATTTCGTCACCATCAGCATTCTAGTCATGGCTGTGCTTGCCGTCGCGGGCATCGCGGTCATCATCGTGCGGCTCGGGACGCGTCCCGAGGCGAGCGCGGTCGCGGCGATGGTTGCGCATATCGATTCGACTGCGCATTCGCTGGAGAGCAAGTTTACGACTGCGACCGCGGACATGGCGCAGCGGCTCGAACAGATGAAGGGCGACCTGCGCCAGGAGACCGCCGACCGGCTCGGGACCGGATTTCGCGACGTCACGGATGGGGTCGAGAAGCAATTGTCCGCGGGCCGCCAGGAACAGATGGCCAGCTTGAAGGCAGAGATCGAGGGCCTTGCATCGCAGACCCGCGCAAGCTTGACCGAGATCCGCACCGAGGTCGATAGCAAGCTCGGCGCGATCGGCGAGCAGGTCCAGCAGAAACTCGAAGAGAACATCCAGGCAGGGGTCGCCCAATTCCAGCAGGTCCAGGAGCACCTCAAAGCAGCCGAGGAACAACTTCGCAACGTCGGAGAGATCGGAGAGTCGATCAACGACTTGAATAACCTGCTCAAGCTGCCGCATCTGCGCGGGAGATTCGGCGAGGAGAGCCTCGAACGGCTGCTCGAGGATTTCCTCCCTGCGCACATGTACGAGTTTCAGGCATCGCCGGGGCCGGGCGTGAGCGGACGCGCCGACGCGGTAATCAAATTTCCCGAGCGCAACCTTCCCATCGATGCGAAATTCCCGCGCGAGCAGGTCGAGGGACTGTTCGCGGGCAACGACCCGGCGCAACTCGATGCCGCGCGCGTCGAGTTCGTCCGCGTCATGAAGGAGCAGGGCAAGCGCATCGCGGGCTATATCCAGCCCGAGAACGGCACCACCGATCTCGCCCTCATGTACCTGCCGAGCGAGACGCTCTACATGGAGGCGGTTCGCAGCGCCGAGGTCAACGATTATCTGCACAAGCTGCACGTCTTTCCCGCATCTCCGAACACGCTGATCGTGACCCTTAAGTCGATTCAGATGGTTTTCAAGATGTACGAGTTCGCGAAGAGCTACGAAAAGGCGACCCAGGAACTGCGCAAGGCGCAGCAATCCTTCGGCTTTTTCGAGAAGCAATTCGATGAGATCGGGAAATCGCTCACCAAGGCGCAGGACGCGTTCGGTGTCGCCAGGCGCCATCTGACGATCTACACGCGTCGCGTCACCGATCTCACCGGCGAACCGGTGCCCGAGGTCGAGGCCCCGGGCGAGCGCAACGAAAGCTAGCAGGCTTACTGCGGTTCGGCGTCGGAGGGCGGCGGCGGCTTGAGCTGGCTGCGCTCGTTGCCCGCCTCGATCCAGCGGTCCACCTCGCGCCGTTCGCGCTTGAGAAAATCCGCGACCGCCTTGCGCAGCCCCGGATGCGCCAGGTAGTGCATGCTGCGCGTGAGCGCCGGGTCGAAGCCGCGCAGCCACTTGTACTCGCCGCCGGCCCCGGGCTCATAACGCTCAAGGCCGCGCGCGATGCAGTGTTCGATGCCCGCGTAGTAGCAGACGTTGAAGTGCAGGAACCTGACCTCGCGGAAACATCCCCAGTAACGTCCGTACAGCACGCCCGCTTTTTCAAGGTTGACCGCGCCCGCGACCAGCTCGCGCCCATGCCAGGCGCCGATAAAGCACATGTTGCGCTTGAAGTGCTTGCCGAGCAGGTTGAAGAACTCGCGCGTGAGATATTGCCGTCCCCAGTATAATTTTTCGATCGTCGCCAGATACACGCGGAACATCGCCGGGAACATCTGCTCGGTGAGTTCGTCGCCGGCCATCACGCGAATCTCGATCCCCTCGGCCTCGATTGCGGCGCGCTCGTGGCGCACCGCCGAGCGGCGTTTGTGCTTGAGCTGCGCGAGGTAGTCATCGAAGGTCCGATAGCCCCGGTTGTGCCAATGAAACTGGTATCCGTGGCGCTCGAGAAACCCGAGATCGGCCAGCGCCGCCACCTCATCGGGCGCGCAGAAGTTCACGTGCACCGACGAGATCTTGTTGTCATCGCAGAGCTGGACCAGGCCGCTTGCAAGCACGCGCATCAGCGTCGCGCGATCCTGTCCGGGCGCGGTCAGCAGGCGGCGTCCGGTGTGCGGGGTGAATGGCACGCCGGCGAGCAGCTTGGGGTAATAATCGATTCCGGCACCCGATGCCGCCTCCGCCCATCCGTGGTCGAAGACAAACTCGCCCATGCTGTGCGATTTGAGATAGAGCGGGCAGGCCGCGATGATTCGCTTCCTGCCATGCTCGCGGACGACGATGTGATACGGCGCCCATCCGGTCTTGCGCGCCGCCGAGCCCGATTGCTCCAGCGCGGCAAGCCAGTCCCATTCGAGAAACGGCGAGTCGTCGGGCCAAAGCAGGCCATCCCACGCCTCGCGCGCGATTTTCTCGATTCCTTCGACGATCGATACGTCGAGCTTCAGCTCCGCGTCGTTCATCGCACGGCCAATTAGTGACAATCTCGCCCACGTCGAGCTTAACAATCGCGGACATCGGCGCAAACCGCTCATGTGCATCAAGCCGCCAAAGACACTCCCTCTGACTGCGCAGGATTTGCTATTTTAGAAGGGTAGGCGATGTCGCCGCGCGCAGCCATGACGATGATGCCGAAAGAGCTTCGATCCGCAGGGAACGCCGCTCGAATTTCCGGCGGCGATGATGGCCGGGGCGGCGCCGATGGCAGCACGGTCACCGAGCGGCGCACCAAGACCAAGGCGAAGACTGCGAAGCCGCCGCTCTTCAAGGTGATTCTTCTCAATGACGACTACACGCCGATGGAGTTCGTCGTCGAATTGCTGAAGGCCGTATTTCATAAGGAGCACGCCGAGGCCACCCGCATCATGCTCTGGGTGCATCAGAACGGGATGGGTGTGGCGGGCGTGTATCCGTTCGAGATCGCCGAGACGAAGGTGCGCACGGTCGAGGAACTCGCGCGCGAGGCGCAGTATCCGCTCAAGTGCACGATGGAAAAGGAGTAAGACGCACGCGGATGCCTCCCTCGAATGAAATCATGATCAGCCGCGAGCTTCAGGTGACGCTCCAGCTCGCGATGACCGAGGCGATGAACCGCCGCCACGAGTATGTGTGCCTCGAGCATCTGCTCTACGCGATGCTCCACGATTACACGACGAGCAACATTCTTAAGAACTGCGGCGCCGACATCGAGCGGCTCAAGCGCAAGCTCGAACGCTACCTCGATGAACGGATCGAGCGGGTGACCAAGGGCCGGGAGGTTTCTCCGCGCTATGCGCTCGGTGTGCAGCGTGTGCTCCAGCGCGCCGCGCTTCACACGCAATCGGCGGGGCGCAGCGAGATCAACGGCGGCAACGTGCTGGTCGCGATGTTCCACGAGACCGAGGCGCCCGCGCTGTTCTTCCTGCAGGAGTCGGGCGTCACGCGCTTCGATGTGATCAACTTCATCTCGCACGGCGTCTCCAAGATCGGCACCGATGAGGACCGCGAGGTTGCGGGCGCCAAGGACAAGGAAGAGCGCGACGAGGAGGAAGAGGCCAACGCGGACGGCGATGAGGAAGGCGAGCGCAAGCTTTCGCCGTCAAAGGCGCTGCAAACCTACGCGATAAATCTCGCCGACAAGGCCGAGAAGGGGCAGATCGATCCGCTGGTCGGGCGCAAGAACGAACTGGAACGCGCGATCCACGTTCTGCTCCGCCGCCGCAAGAACAACCCGGTCTTCGTCGGCGAGGCGGGCGTCGGCAAGACCGCTCTGGCCGAGGGGCTTGCGCTCGCGATTCATCATGGCGAGGTCCCCGACGCGCTCAAAGGCGTCGAGATCTATGCGCTCGACATGGGCGCGCTGCTGGCCGGCACGCGCTTTCGCGGCGATTTCGAGCAGCGGCTCAAGGCGGTCATCAAGGCGGTCGTCGGCAATCCGAAACGGGTCCTGTTCATCGACGAGATTCACACCGTCGTCGGCGCCGGGGCCGCATCGGGCTCGACCATGGACGCATCGAATCTGCTCAAGCCCGCGCTCGCATCGGGCGACCTGCGATGCATCGGCTCGACCACCTACCAGGAGTACAAGCGCTCCTTCGATCGCGACAAGGCGCTTGCGCGCCGCTTCCAGCGCATCGACGTGCTCGAACCGTCGCAGGAAGAGTCCGTGCAGATTCTCGAGGGCCTCAAGACCTACTACGAGAAGCACCATAATGTCCGCTACACCGGGCCGGCTCTTAGAGCCGCCGTGGAGCTATCGGCGCGCTACGTGAACGATCGCTTCCTGCCCGACAAGGCGATCGACGTGATGGATGAGGCGGGGGTGGCAGGCCACCTGCGCGGCAAGGGCGCGCCCGAGCCGATGACGGTCGGCGTGCGCGATATCGAGCGAACGGTCGCGCGGATGGCGAAAATTCCCGAGCGCACCGTCTCAGCGACCGACCGCGCGCGGTTGCAGGACCTCGACCACGACCTCAAGGCGGTCGTGTTCGGCCAGGATGCCGCCATCGACGCGGTCGCGCGCGCGATCAAGCTCGCGCGTTCGGGCCTGAGCCATCCCGACCGCCCGGTGGGCGCGTTCCTGTTCGCGGGACCGACCGGCGTGGGCAAGACCGAGGTCGCGCGCCAGCTCGCCAAGGTGATGGGCGTCGAGTTCCTGCGCTTCGACATGTCGGAGTACATGGAACGGCACACGGTGTCGCGGTTGATCGGCGCGCCGCCCGGCTACGTCGGCTTCGACCAGGGCGGCCTGCTCACCGACGCAATAAACAAGACGCCGCACTGCGTACTGCTCCTCGATGAGATCGAAAAGGCGCATCCCGACCTGTTCAGCATCCTGCTCCAGGTGATGGACCATGCGACGCTGACCGACAACAACGGCCGCAAGGCGGATTTCCGCAACGTGATCGTCGTGATGACGACCAATGCCGGCGCGCAGGAATTGGCGCGCGCGATGATTGGCTTCCATGGTGGTGTCGGCACCGGCAGTCCCAAGACGGTCATCGAGCGGATGTTCAGTCCGGAGTTTCGCAATCGGCTGTCGGCGATAATCGAGTTCGAGCCGCTAAGCCCGCCGATAATCGAACTGGTAGTCGATAAATTCCTGCGCGAGCTCCAGGAGCGGCTGGACAAGCAGAAGGTCGTGCTCGATGTGTCGGCGGCCGCGAAAAAGTGGCTCGCCGAGCATGGCTACGATCCGCACTTCGGCGCGCGGCCGCTCGGCCGGCTGATCGAGAACGAGATCGCGCGCATGCTCGCCGATGAAGTCCTGTTCGGCAAGCTGACCAAGGGCGGCAGCGCGTCGGTCGATATCGAGGCCGGCAAGCTCACGTTCGCCTACCAGCCCGCGCCCGCCAAACGTCCCGCCCCGGTGGAATAAAGCGCCCCCGCGCGCCGTCCCGGTCGCGCGCACCCGAGGGTCCCGCGCATCATCGGGTCTGAATAGCTATTGCCTGCGAATCACGGTCGGGTGCTGCCATTCGGGGCCGCCCAGTTCGGGATGGTCGATGTTGTAGTGGAGGCCGCGCGATTCCTTGCGCATCATCGCCGATCGCACGATCAATTCCGCCACCGCGACCAGGTTGCGCAGCTCGATGAGGTCGGAATCGATTAGGTAGTCCCAATAGTAACTGTGTATCTCCTGCTTGAGGAGTTCGATTCGGCGAAGCGCGCGTTCCAGGCGCTGATCGCTGCGCACGATCCCGACGTAGTTCCACATCAGGCGGCGGATCTCATCCCAGCTCTGCGTGATCAACACGCGCTCCTCGCTGCGTATCGCGCGTCCCGGATTCCACTCGGCAAACGCGGGCGGGGCGCCGGCGCGCGCCGCGGCGAGTCTCGACGCCGCCGAATCGAATGCGCGCCGCCCCATCACCGCCGCCTCGAGCAGCGAGTTCGATGCGAGCCGGTTGGCGCCGTGAAGCCCCGTCATCGCGACTTCGCCCGCCGCATACAGGCCCGCGATTTCGGTCGCGCCATCCATGCCGGTCATCACGCCGCCGCACATGTAATGCGCCGCCGGCACCACCGGGATTGGCCCCTTCGTCAGATCGTAGCCGAAGCTTAAGCATCGCGCGTGGATGTTCGGAAAGCGCTCGCGAATGTAGGCGGCCTCGCGATGGCTCAGATCGAGGAGCACGAAATCGAGTCCGTGGCGCTTCATCTCGGAGTCGATCGCGCGAGCGACCACATCGCGCGGCGCAAGCTCGGCGTCGGGATGGTAGCGGCGCATGAACGGCGTCCCGTCTGGGAGCTTCAGGATCGCTCCCTCGCCGCGCAGCGCCTCGGAAATCAGGAACGACTTGGCCGCGGGATGAAACAGGCAGGTCGGATGGAACTGGTAGAACTCGAGATTCGCAACCGGCGCGCCAGCGCGATACGCCATCGCGACGCCGTCGCCCGATGCGATATCGGGATTGGTCGTGTACAGATAGACCTTGCCCGCGCCGCCGGTTGCGAGCAGGGTCGCGCGCGCGAGAACTTTCTTTACCGCTTGCGTCGCCTTGTCGTATGCGTACACGCCCCAGCATGCGCGCGGGCGCCCCGCGCCGGCGCCCTCGACCAGCAGATCGATCGCGACGTGATTCTCCAGCGTGCGGATATTCTCAAGGCGGCCGGCGGCCTCGGTCAGCGCCCGCATGATCTCCTGCCCCGTGAGATCCTGCGCGTGGAGCACGCGGCGATGGCTATGGCCGCCCTCGCGGCCGAGATCGTATTCATTCTCGCCGCCGTGCTCGACGCGGGTGAAGCGCGTGCCGAGTCGAATCAGCTCGCGCACCGCCTCGGGGCCCTCGCGAACGATGGTCTCGACCGCCGAGCGATCGCACAGTCCCGCGCCCGCGCGGAGCGTGTCCTCGACGTGCGACTCGAAGGTGTCATCCACGCTCCAGACGCTCGCGATGCCGCCCTGGGCGTATGCGGTGTTGGCCTCGGCGCTCCCCGCCTTGGTCAGCACGATCGCGCTCAGGCCCGCCTCGGCCGCCCGGATCGCGAAGGTAAGCCCGGCGATGCCGCCGCCGATCACGAGCACGTCGCTGCTGAGGGTGGCGTTCCTTTCCATGAAACCGATGCGCCGAGGGCGCATCCAAATCGCGCTAATCGGACGCTATGTTACGCGCGCGCGGCCAGTCAAGGCGACGCGCCGGATGTTCAATTGCCACGACTGCCTGATTCCCCTATCCTCAAAGAGCAGGCAAAGCGTGCCCGCCGACAACGGCGGAGCGGGGAAATCGCGTGGAGCTCACGGCCCCAAATCTGCTGACAGGCTTTCGGATCGCCACCGTCCCGGTGCTCGTGTACCTGCTGCTGTACCCGGGGCCGGTGCCATCGGCGATCGCTGCGGGCGTGTTTTTCCTCGCCACCGTGACCGATTTCTTCGACGGCTACCTCGCGCGCAGCTACAACGCGGTCACCGCGCTCGGCAAGTTCCTCGATCCGCTGGCGGACAAGCTGGTCGTGACCGCGGTGCTGATCATGCTGGCGGCCACGGCGCGAACGCCGCACGTTCCCGGATGGATGGTGGTCGTGCTGGTGACTCGCGAGTTCGCAGTGACCGGGCTTCGCGCGATCGCGGCGGCGGAAGGGATGGTGCTCGGCGCGGAGGAGCTTGGCAAATACAAGATGTCGCTGCAGTGCATCGCAATCCAGGGCCTCCTCATCCATTACACTTACCTGCACGTGGATTTCTTCGCGGGCGGGCTGTTCGTGCTCTGGATCGCGACCGCCGTGAGCGTGTGGTCGGGCGTGGATTACTACGTGAAGGTGGTCCGCGCTCTGCGGCCGCGCCGGGTCGGGGCGCCGGCCAAACGCGCCGCGATTTGACAGGGATTCGCGAGCCGGATAAACGATCTAGTTCCGCTGGTTGCGCGAGAAGCGAGCGGGTGTAGCTCAGTTGGTAGAGCGCGTGCTTGCCAAGCACGAGGTCGTCGGTTCGAAACCGATCACCCGCTCCAGAAATCCGCTGTAAAATCATCGACTTAGCGACGGCAGCCATTCAGGGCTGAAGCCGGAAACCCGTGATTGTAGACCTATTCGGACTCTTAGTGGCCGAAACGCGGGGTTGGCAGGTTCCCAAAGTTGGGCCAACCTCGACGGTGTCCTGGGTCCGATTGGGATGGGGGCCCCTTAGCTCGGTCGCCTGCGCATCAAACCCGGGGGTCAGCCCGCGAGTCAGTAGTTAGGAATTTGCGCCGGGCGGCTGGAAGGGCGTGGGGAGGCGAAACGCTGGCCTCCTGATCCAGGCGGTCGACGACATGGGCAAGGGCGGAACGGGGGTCCTCACCGTCGACGGCAAGGTGCTCCCGCAGCGGAAGGTGGAGCACACCATTCCTGATGTCTCTCGAGGAGTCGCTCGACGTCGGAGCCGGCGCACGGTCGCCTGTCGACCACAGCTACAAGCTTCCCTTCAGGTTCACCGGCACGATCAACAAAGTGACTTGCCCACTGGACCGCAACAGTTGACCGCCGGTCAACCTGAGGTGATGGAGCGGACGGTCGCTGCGGCCCACGACACGCCCGGTCGACAGCAAGTGAGCAACGCTGGTCAAGCTCCTCACGGACAAACAGCCGGATTCTCATGAGATTAGAGACCGGCATTGGAGGTCAGAAGCGGGAAGACTGGATGGTAGCTTTAGTAACAACATAGGTGTATCCGTTCGTTATAGATATCTGTCCTCCGGGCGGATAGCGCCTTGATCCATCTCGGGCGGAAGCGCGGCACGCTGATTGCGCGCGGATTCCCGGGGCAGATCAACGCCGAGGTCGAGGAGAGAAAATCTGTGCTGAGCCGCTACGTCGTGATTGGTCTGTTCGCTTTTTTCGCTGCTTCAGGCTGCGCCCCGAATCAAAATCAAATGCTTGACAACGCTCAGGCAATGGCGCTCCAGACCGCGGTTAACCGCGGACAGTTCGATATGGGCTGTCCCTCTGCGACTGGAGTAGTGCTTTCGCGGGAAGTCGTCGAGCCTGCTCTGCAAGGGCCTTTGGTGAACGGGATCCGGCGCGCTGAGTTCACGATCGGTGTCGCAGGCTGTGACAGGCGCAAGAGCTACATTGTTGTCTGCCCTGAGGGCGGAACTGGATGCTTCGCCACAGGGCCGGGCCCTTTCCACCGCGATTTCCAGTAAGCGCATTCTACAGACGGTCTTCGGAACGACTCTGGATCAGGGAACGAATCTTACAATTGATTTGACCGCAAGAAATTGAGGCAATGGAGGACCCGCGAATGATATCAGTCACCAAAAGACGGCAGTCAGAGTTGGGAATGAGCAGGCTTTATCTTCTGGGGATCGCCGCCTCGCTGATGTTGGTCGCGGGCGTTGCCAGGGCTCAGTACGGAGGGTATCAGCAGCCGGGCCAGTACCCTCTTCTGGACAGAGCCGCGAACATAGTCATCGAGAAATACAGGAATTCCTCCTGCGAGCAGCTGTGGCAGGACCGGAATCAGCCGAAGTCGGAGGAACAGCAGAGGGCCGTAGAGTTTCTTCGTACTGATCCTCAGATCCGCCGTATGTTCATCGATCGAGTGGCGGCGCCCGTGGCAAACAAACTCTTCGAGTGCGGCATGATCCCCTGAATTGGGGCTAGCTCAGCGATGGACGTTGACGGTCCAGGGAGAGCGAAGATGAATATCCGTTTGGCGCCTGCAATTCTCGCCGTTGCGATCGGGGTCCTGGGATGTTTGACGAACGCGTTGGCGGCAGACTCATCCGCCGCAGCTACGCCAGTCCCGCAATCTGCGCAGCCTCCGCCTCCTCCGAAGATCGATCCGCAAGCTGATGAGCTTCTTTCGAAAACCTGTGCGGTTCTCGGAACGGCCGACGCATTCAGTTTTCATGCGGAAGTGATGTTCGACAGGGTTCTGCCTCATACCGTGAAGGTGCAGTTCGCAGGCGAGATTAACTTTTATCTGCAGCGGCCTGATGAGCTTGCGGTTGACTACCAGAGCGACCTCGGGGGCAAGCGGGTCTGGTATCAGGATGCGGAACTGACGATCTTCGATCTGCCGCACCAGATGTATGCGAACACCAAGGCGCCTTCATCGATCGATTCCATGCTCGACGAGGTAGCGCAGAAGGAACATGTTACGTTGCCGCTGGCTAATTTGGCGTACAGCAATCCCTGCGAGCGAATCCGCAAACAGATCATTTACGGCGGTTATATCGGCGTGAACGACGTAAATGGCGAGGACTGTGACCACGTTGCATTCTCGTCCGGAAATACCGACCTCCAACTCTGGCTTGCTCGCTCGGGAAAGCCGATACCACGCAAGATTGTCATCAACTATCGGACA
This sequence comes from Binataceae bacterium (SeqCode), assembly GCA_035626155.1. Lineage (GTDB taxonomy): Bacteria > Desulfobacterota > Binatia > Binatales > Binataceae > DASPOF01. The sequence continues at coordinate 15,236 of DASPOF010000110.1, read as the reverse complement.
GAACCTGGATCGCCCCAGTACATCGCAGTCCTGTCCGGCTGGAAATTTCCAAAGGAAATCCCCAGCAGCGATTTTGCCCCACGGGTTCCGAAGGACGCTAAGCGTATCGAGTTTCTAAAGGTGCAGGAGTAAACAATCATGAACACCACAACAAATTTGCGCCGTGCTTCCCGCAATGCGCTGAGAATTTTCGTTTTTGCGGCTGGACTCGCACTGGCCGCTGCTCCGAGCGCATCTGCGCGGTGGGGCGGTGGCGGTTCTGGTGGAGGAGGTTTCGGTGGACGCGGAGGCTTTGGCGGGGGAGGATTTGGCGGACGGGGAGGGTTCGGCGGATCGGACGGATTCGACCGCGGCAACTTCGGCTCACCCGGTGGCGAGTCGTGGAACCGCTCCGGCAGCTCAGGCAACCAGCCTAAGTCGTACGGTTCGGGAAGTACCTACAACTACAACAAGTCCTCTTCTGAGTATAGCCAGTACAAACCGCCTTCCGGTTCCAGCGGCACCTCGGGCAGCTCGTCGAGTTCATCCAACAAGCAACAGGAATACCAGACCTATAATACTAATCAGGAAGAACAGCAGCAGGCTCAGTACAACGAGATGAACCAGCTGCAGCAGAACCAGGAGAAGACCGAAGAGTCGATGCACAATTCGACCATGAACACAATCAATAACAACATGGGCCAAAGTAACTGGGGCGGCGGAGGCGGAGGCTCCTACGGTGGTGATAACAATGGCGGCTCCGGTAGCGGCGAAGCTCTGGGTGCGGCCGCGCTGGGTGCCGTGGGCGGAATGGCGGTCGGCTCGATGATGGCGGCGAACTCGCAACCGAAGCAGCCGCAGACAACAATTATTCAAAACAATCCCTACGGCTACTATCCGCCTCCACCTCCACCGCCGGGCTATCAGCCTTACTATTACGGCAGCCAGATAACATACGCGCCCAGGCCCACCTATCCGCCACCCACGTCCTATCCGCCATCCACGTCCTATCCGCCATCCACGTCCTATCCGCCGCCATCACCGTATTAATGAGGCAATTCTCAAAATTCAAACGAAGCGGATCTGGGCCTCGAAGCCAATGAAATCAGGTCTTTTTCGATCGGCTGTCTTCCTCCTGGCGCTCACCACAATAGGTTGCGCGGCTGCCAAAGCCAGCAATGTGTCTGAAGCGGCGCCAGAGGTAAATGCGCGCCCCGTGGCTGTAGTTGTCTACCCATTTGCTATAACGCCGGATGAAGTGACTCTCAATCAGGGGTTCTTCCAGAAAGCCTACCGGGAAGCCTCAGGCGCTAATCAAAGCGCGCAGGAATTGCAGATCGCCCATCAGACCGCGCAGAACGTGTGCGTTCAAGTCGCTGCTGATCTCACGCAGAAAGGCATCAGCGCTGCATGCCTGGATCGAGGAACTCCGCCGACAGGGAGCAATGTTCTGGTGGTCGACGGTCAGTTTTCCGATATCAATGAGGGCAACAGACTTCGACGAATGGTAATCGGGCTGGGTGCGGGCCAGTCGACGCTCGATACTGTGGTTCAGGGATATCAGCTCACGAGCAATGGATCGCAGCAGATTTTGGACTTTTCGACGCACGCGGATAGCGGCTACATGCCTGGAGTCGCGGTGACGGGACCGGCGGGTGCTGCAGCTGGAGGTGCCACTGCCGCCGCAACGCTGGGCGTTAATGTAGCGGCAAGCGGTGTCAAAAACGTAACATCGTCCACTGGGTTCCTGGCCGGCAAGACTGCAACCCAGATCACAGATCAGATTAGCGCCTACTACGCCAGGCAGGGATGGGGCGGATTCTGATCGATGTCGCCGGGTCCGCACAGGATGTCCGGCTCACTGCTCGGTCCGCAGCCTATCGCAGGGACGAGTTCAGGCCCGCGAAGTACCGGACAAACGCTCAGCCGAACACCCTAGTTCAGACGACGAGGGGCAAAGAAGACCTGATGAAACCGAGAAATCTGTTTCCATTACTTACCTTGCTGCTAGTCACCGGATGTGTTCCTCAGCAGCAATACAATCAAGAGGTCCAGCAGGTGCAACACCTGCAGTACATGGACGCCACCTATAAGCAGCTCAACCAAAACCTGGAGTCGGAGGTCACGGCCGATCAGGTCAAAATCAAGCAGCTTCAGGACCGGCTGCAGGTGACTATGGTCAATGCGATCCTGTTCCCGGAAGGCGGGTGGGAACTCAGCCCAAACGGAAAGCGCGAACTGAGCAAGGTCGTGCCAACGCTTCAAAGCGTTGCGGGCAAACAAATCGTGATCGAGGGCTTCACCGACAAGGAGCCGATTCTTCGGCCGCTGTCTGAGCGCTTTCCGAACAATTGGTATCTTGCATCTGCGCGCGCGATTTCCGTCGTCAGCTATCTCGAAAAACAAGGCGTCGATCCAAACTTTCTATCGGCGGTGTCATTCGGCAAGTATCACCCGATTGCCGCCAACGACACTCCTGAGGGTCGCGCGCAGAACCGTCGGATCAACATTGTGATTCAGGATCAGACACCTTAGGTATGGTCGATAGATTTGGGCCTGGATTCAATGAACGCGTAAGACGAAGATCTATGGCAGATGGCCCGCCCGCCGAGAAATCCGCCAAAACGAGACAGAGTCCGATTAGCGAAGGGATCGGCGGCGCGTTTGCCAGTTCAGGCCGCAACCTGTGCTGGAAGCCGCAGCAGCAGATAGTCAACGCGCCTCGCTATTTCCGGATTATTGGGCTTCATTGTCGGGAACGCATGATATTGCCGGGTGATCTCATCCACGGACTCGGCGACCATTAGAGGATGGAGTTGCAGCATCGCGACTGTAGGAGCGGTTCCGACACGACCAGAGAATCTCTCCAGGACCTCCGCCATCGGAGGAGTAGTTCTACGAAGATCGAGCCCGCGCACATCGAACGCCTCTCCCCAGGGCGGGTGTAAAAGAATCAGTGTTGGTCTTTCCCCGACATAATGTTCGGCGCGTCCCCAATCAGCACGAAGCAATTCCAGATGCTTGAGTCTGAGGCGGCGGAATTTACGCAGCCGCGCGAAATTGCGTTTAGTCAATTCCATTACATCGGCATTAACGTCGATGCCGATGGCGCGCGCGGCTCTGGTCGCTCGCTGAATATGGAACAGCAGATTGCCCGAACCGACGAATGGATCGATCACATCGGAAATAGTGATGCCTGCCAAGGCAAGCGTCTCCGCCACGCTCTTGGCCAGAAATTCGGCGTGCGTGTCTCTCGTGACCTCGACTGCGGTTCGCCCGAGAATTCGAGCTCCCAGCAGGTACCAGGCGATAGGATGCAATCCAAAAAGGCGCAGGTCGTGAGGGTTTCCTGCAAGCTGCCAGCCGGCGCGCCTGACTTCCCTGTATGTGAGCCTCTTTCGATCCCAGGGCGGATTCAGGAGGCGCAGGCGCGCGGCAAAATAGCCGGCCGCTTCAGCCTCTGCGGCCCGTTCGACTGCGTCAGTGTTCATCTGCGCGATATCACCCCATGCCTCCGCAGGCCGGCCTGACGCCCGTCCCGGAATTCCTGCCTGGCCGGGGACCCTCCTATCAGGCGATCGCGCCTATCTTAGCACTGGCTGGAATGATCGACAGCCCGGATGCGCGCCATGCGCGCAACACGCTGCGCCTACTGCGATATGACCATCGCCGCGGTTCGCGACATCGGGATGCTCAGGCTCGAAACGAACGATGCGATCGGCGTGAACGTGTAGCTCACCTGTACCGTGACCACGCTGCCGGGATTGTTGTTCGGCGACCAGGTGGTCGTAACCGTCAGTGAATTCGTGTTCAGTACGCCGTCCACCAATCCGTCCACGTAACTCGTGATCGCCGCCGAATTAGCGGGCGACGAACTCGCCGAACCATGCACAATTGCGTATCGCACGGCCTGCTGAGCGCTGTAGCACACGAAGTCATACGAGTAGAGCGCGAGCGAGAAGTTGATGATCCCGAAAATCAGCACGAGACAGGGGAGGACCAGAAGAGCAAATTCGGCCGAGGATTGACCTCGAGCGGCTCGAAAGCCCGTGCCCCGGCGCTCGCGATCGCGGGCCGAGGTGGGGAAATGTGAATGTGCGCGGTTCGACATACTATTGCGCGACCCTCATGATCGCCTGCGCGGTGAGGGTCATCGCCGTCGGCACGCCCGGATACTTCATCATGGGCGAGTATGGAGCGCTCGTATTCACCTGGACGTACAACAGCCTGCGGCTGCCCGAGCAGTCGGTTGAGAGGCACGTCGATGCGGCGCCATTAGCGCATTGGCAGAAGTGAGTAGCCGTTGCCGTCAAGCCGGAAACGTTCGGCGCGTTGTTCGTGGCCGCCGACTGCATCGCGGTGTTGTTGCCGGCGGTAGAGAGGTTCTGCGCCCCGTATTGAACACCGGCGCGCGCCGCGTTGGCCACTGCGATCTGAATGTAAAACAGCCGGCCCATCTCGACCGCCACGAGCAGGGACGTGAGCAACAGCGGTATGACGAGGGCAAGCTCCGCTGCGCTTTGCCCGCCTGGCGCGGCGCGGAAGCTCCGCGGGCCGGCGAGCGAAGATGCCGGCCCGCAGGCGGATATGCGAAAGCGCGGACTCATTCGGTGAGCGTGGGAGCCTTTATCGGAGAGCCGTTCGTCAGCGACGAGTAGTTATTGCCCACTGTCGCGTTGCCGACCAGCACAAGTTTGTCCACGACGAGGATCGTATAGCCGTTGGTGGCGCTGTTGCCGGCATAAGAGAGCTGGGTTGTTGGGAAATAGATCGCGCCGTTGAACGTCGAGCTGGAATTTCCAGTAATCGTGCTCGCGGCAGCGCTGCCGGAAACGCCCCGATCCTGGAAGAATAGTATGCCTGCCATCGATCCCGAGGTTGGGGCGCTGAGCGTCGCGGTGACGTTTCCACCGATGTTGATTGCGCCGTAGCCTCCGGTGCCGCTGGTGTTGTAAAAGGTGACTCCCGTGCCGGTCATCCAGGTGTTCCCGCCGAAGTTCATTCCGCCCCCGGCAATGATGTAGGTACCGGGATTGAAATTCAGATAGGTATTCCCGCCGGTGGTGATTCCGCCGCAGTAAACGCCGGCATACACCTGGTAGGGACTGCCGGAGCTGCCGGTATTGCCGCTCAGGGAAAAGTTGGTGTGATTGCAACCGCTGTAGCTGGGCGCCTGAACGTAAGCGAGAGGATCGGCAGCGGGGATGATGCCGGTCGACGGGGTGGGTGAGAAAGTGCAATTGCCGGTTGCTGAGTAATTGCCCACCACGCCGATGATTGGCGCGGTCATCGTGACGTTGCCGTTGGCCGAAAGGCCCGAACTGCTGCTCGAATCCACGATCACGCCGCACGCGCTCTGGATGCTGATATTCCCGCTGGCGCTCAGCGCAGCCGATGCCGAGGGATCCATGATGTATATGCAGTTGGGGCCGTTGCCCTGGGTGGCGACCGCGCGGGCGTAAACCGTTGCGGAGGTGACGCCCAGGACGCGAAGAAAGTAGGTGCCCTGGGGCTGCGTGATGATCGCTTCGACGTAACCGGAATTACCCTTGTCGGGCCCGGTCGTCGGAGGGTTATTGACTGCTACGGTTACGCTGTTCTGGTTGTTCGTGAAGCCGTTTTTGGCGGAGTTGGCTTGCCCGGCCGATACATAGTCGCCGTAAGGCAGTTCCTGCGCGGCAGCGATCGCCGCGCTGTCCGCCGCCGTCTGCATGATGTTCCTCTGATACTGGAGGTAGCCGATGTCGGCGCTCAGAGCGATGGCGCCCATGAGCACCACGAGCGCCACCACGATAAGTATCAGCACCTGTCCGCTCTGGCGGCCTGCGACGCTTCCTGGGTTTTGACCGCTGGATTGCATGGCTTGCAAAACCTTCAATCGCAGGCTGGTGATAAATCACAGCCTGCTCCCCCTCTCTTATCTCCCCCGGAAAAGACCGGGGGAGAAGATAGAGGAAAGCAGCCAGCTTTTACGCAGGATGTTGAGACCGCAGGGCGGGCGAACTGCGAGGATATTGCTTTTCTCAACATCCTGATCGGGAGCACTCCAATCACGGTCGGTAGCATCGGATGTACCAGCCGCTATGGAGCGCCGCGGCCGGATGAATCCCTTTGGGTAAGGCTGGTTTGCCGCTCGCCGGAATGAATTCGTGCCGAAAGTGCGAAGCCCGTGTCTCAAATTGAATCACGCGATCGGCGCATCGCGCACAAACCGGTGCGCGCCTCGCAATCATGTGCTCGGACTTGGGGGATGACTCAGCAGGCGGCGCGCGCATGACGACGCTTGCCGGCAAAGCCGCCCGGCCAGCTCAAGCGCCGCGCGTTTCGCCGCAGCCTCGCCGTTCGGCGCGCGCTCGGTGACCGAGTGGAATTCGATTACGTAGTGGCCGAGCCCGTCCATCGTCCACACGTTGACCGCGATGCCCGGGGCGAGCCGCAGGTGGTGCCAAATGCTCGAGCCTCCGCGATAGCGATGCTGCTTTCTTTGCCAGACTCCAAATGGGACGCGCGGGGCCATGATGAGGTAGCGGTTGTCGCGGCGATCGGCACTGCACGAATCGTTCCGGGCGGGACCGGCCGCCATCGACGGGATGCCGCGCGCGCGGCATCGGAGAATGCATCGCGCCGGATCATCGCCGATGCGCGCCGCGCGAAATTAATGCGCACACCGCCACATCGTTTGAGCTAAAATAGGTGGCTATGTGCGGGAGATTCACGCTGACCCGGCGCGAGGGGAAGTCGCTCGCAGCGGAACTCGGCGTTTCCGAGGACTCGTTCGCCGATCACCGTCCGCGCTACAACATTGCGCCGCTCCAGCGCCATTTTGTCGTCACCACGAGGTTCGAGAACCGCATAGTGGTTCCCGCCCGATGGGGCCTCGTAAACCGATGGGCCAAGGATGCGAGCCAGGCCTCGAAGTGCATCAACGCGCGATGCGAGACGCTCGAGGCGCGTCCCGCGTTTCGCGACGCGTTCGTGAAGCGCCGATGCGTGATCCCGGCGGACGGATTCTTCGAATGGACCGGGGACAAGCCGGCGCGCCGCCCGATCTGGTTTCATCGCGCCGACATGGGGCTGCTTTTATTCGCCGGGCTGTACGAGGCATGGCAGGCCAGGCCCGCCGAATGGGAGACGACCTTCACGATCATCACGACTGCGGCGAACTCGTCGCTTGCGCCGTATCACGATCGGATGCCGGTGATTCTCGCCGATACGGCCGCGGATGAATGGATGGATCCGAACAATCCGGATCCTCTGCCGCTCAAGCGGTTTCTGGTTGCGACGCCCGGCGATCTGCTCGTCGCCGAGCCCGCGTCGGCGAAATTGAACAGTCCGAAGTTCGACTCGCCCGATCTTCTGAAGCCCGCATCCTGACGCGGGCTTTCGCGGCTAACGCTGCGACAGTTCCGCGACCGGATCGGTATGGTGGTGCACCAGTTTCCACTTGCCGTTTTCGAGCCTGAAGATATTGGTCGTGCGGGCGCTCAGTTTGAATGTCATACGGTCCGACCCGCGCAATTCGCCTGATTCGTCGCACACCGAAAAGCCCATCGCGCCACTGACGACCACCACGATCTGGCTGGGCGAGATTCGGCCGGTCAGGCTGCGGCGCGCCGCGTTGCGGTATCCCGCCTGCACTTCATTCCAGCCGATCGCGCGCTCGCCATAGGCGCTTAAGTTGCTCACGTCGGAACCGTGGGACCACACCGCGGTCATCGGGTCCGGGTCTCCGCCCAGCACACTGTTCAGCGCCACGTAATAAGCGAGCGTCGCTTGCCGGATCGCCTGTTCCGATTCGGCCGCCGATTGTGGCTCGGCCGCGGCAATCCTCGGTGTGACAATAAGAGTACCGGCGACGCAGACGAGCACGCACAACCTCAATGTGAGCGTCATGGTCCCTCCCGGCGATCGATTCGCGCCTTCACCGCTCCGAAGCGCGATCGGATCTGATTCCAGAATTTAGCACGCGGCCAAGCCAAGGCCATCGTGCCAGAGCGGCTTTAATTGATGGCGCAAGAACGGCATGATAGTGGTTCCCTGCCTGCGCATCGCGCCGATACGCCGGGGCGGCGTACCCAAGTGGCTAAGGGAGAGGTCTGCAAAACCTCCATTCAGCGGTTCGAATCCGCTCGCCGCCTCCAACCCCCACAGCTCGCGGTATTTTGGAGCCAGTTCGTTCTGAGAATCGAGGCAATGAGCCAGCTTAAAAGCCGCTAGTTCCCTGCTTTGGCGGAGACTGGGGCAATTGGACTGCGACGAGATCGCCGGGTGCTCCGCGCATGTCCGGACCGCGGGTAAACGCGTTAGCCACCGGGTCGTAGATTTCCGTTGAAAAGAGGGGAACACTCGCGCACCCGTGTCTGTCGCATTGCAATCCAAGGCCGCCCGCAATCAGGATTTTGCCCGCGTTTGGGCCTGAAGCGATCGCCATAGCGGCGTGCTGCGTGCGTGCCGAATGCATCACCGCGCCCGGATCGAATCGATTTGCCGCAACATCATAAATCTCTGTCGAAGACAAAACATGTTCGTCATCCTGCTGGCCGCCGGCGATTAGAATCTTGCCGGTGTTCGGTCCCAGTGAAATGACAGTAGCGGTGTGAGACCCGCGCGCGAATTTAAGGGTCGCCGTGCCTTTCGGGGGAGCGAACCTGTTCGTTGCCGGGTCGTAAAGCTCCGTCGACGCCAAGGGAACCGGGACCGCGATATCTTCTTTTATCAGGCGTTCGCCCCATCCGCCGACCAGCAGTATCTTGCCGGCATCGGGCCCGGTTGGAATCACGCTTGCAGTCTGCTGGTCTCGGCCGAAATTCATTGGCGGACCAGGCTCGAAAGAATCATGCGTCGGGTCATAGAGATCCGTCACCGTGCCTGAGTGTCCCATTCCTCCGGCGAATAGGATTTTGCCCGCGTTTGGACCGGATGGAATCGTAGTGGCAGTGTGGTCGATGCGCTCCGAGATCATCCCCGGGCCGACAAGAAAGTCGTTGCTGAGCGGATCGTAAAGGTTCGTCGTGCGAAGAGCTGCAATCAGAATCCATCCCGACCTTGGCCCCGATCCGATGACAGTTGCGGTGTGGTCGTCGAGATCGATACTCAGGTTCGGGCCGCCGGTGAACCTATTCGTGGCCGGGTCGTAAAGCTCGCTCGACGCAAGCGGCCCCTTTTTCTGGTTGAAGCCCCCCGCGACGAGAATCTTCCCGGCGTTCGGTCCAGTGACAATCACGGTGGCAGTCGTGCCGGTCCGTCCTGTCATCATGACTGGGCGGAGAGCCGCGAATTGGTTTGATATCGGGTCATACAGCTCCGCAACATCGCGGGCAGGATGGCCTCCGTCGCGTTCGTCGCAAACGAAGAGAATCTGTCCCCATGTCGAGCCGCCCGTCGTTGCCGAAATTCCCCACGCAATCGATCGCCGCATAAGCAATGCGGTCGCCAGAGCCCCCAGCACCAGCCACAACCGCTTCATCTTTTCTCCCTAAATCGGGTTTTTGGAGCCAAGCTAGGTCCTTCGCGACCGCAACGGCGTCCTCTCATCGACCCCAGAAATCGCAGCCAAGCCGCGTGACTCACGATCTCAGTGCCGTTCGAAGCGCTCTTTTTCCTCTCTCCGCCGCGTTGTTAAACCCGGCGGATGGGTGGAGCCGGAGCGGGTCCATACAAGAAACTGCTCCGCCGCGCCTGCGTAGTCTCCGCGATTGAGCAGCCGCAGCAGCGTTGAGCCCCCGAAAGCGTCGGGGCCGATATTGAACGTGAGGCTCGCCAGCGCGTCGAACTGATTCTGAGTCAGCGGAACGTGAACTTCGCCGTTGACCGTGTCTTCTGCCCGACTGAGGTCGCGCCGGAGTATTCCTTCTGCATCCGCTCTGCTTATGCCATTCGGGCCCCATTTCTCGCGATCGCTTTCGGTCACTGGCCCCGAGTGCAGTTTGTGCCCGTACCCGATAGTCGCGTTTTTTGTCGGCGTATGGGCATCGTCATACGGGGTCGCGTTGAACCCCTCAATTGCTTCAAGCCACGTCACCAGATTCCCAGTCACACGCATGCTGCGGGGCCCGCCGAAGTTCGCGAGAGCACGGATGGTCAGGTCGCCCCCTTTTATTACTGCCGTCTGAGCAAGACTATGGCGTTTCTGGAATTCGCCGACGGCCTCCACAACCTCCGGGCTGAACCGGCCATTAACGGTAGTGAGACGATCGCTTCGGCGGTCCTTCACCATTTGCACGTTGAGGAGACCTTGCACTGTCTCCACGTCGCCGGTTCGGTTCGCCGCGCCTTGTCTAGGGTCTCCTACCGAATGGCCGATATCTCTGTTCAACCCTGCGCCTCCTGTCAAACGGCGGTCGTTGCGTCAGTTTGCTTGCGAATCTCTTCACAGATTCTTACACGATGCGGGCCCGGAGTACACTACTGTAGGAGACTAAGCGTCGTTGCACGCTTAATCCGATTGGTAGCCGTTGTGCTCCCTGACGGAGATGCAAGGACGTTGAATTCGACCGAAATCGACCGACACGGAACTCTTGTTCAAGCATTTAAGGGGGTTGCGAAAACAGGTATTCCGCCGATTTTTTCAAGGGCGGTCAGCACGCATTGCAAAACCTCCATTCAGCGGTTCGAATCCGCTCGCCGCCTCCAATAATCCGCGAATCGATCTGGACTGATGGAACCGATGCCGCCAGAACCGGCGCGTTATCGGCTCGGCGGCGGCGATGCCGGGTCCGTTTTCGCTTCCGGCTTCACGAGCAGATTGACGGCGCAATCCGGACCGCTCTCGCCGTAGCAGAGGTCCGCGACGAGACCCGCCCGATGACCGGTGTCATCGCGGGTGTAACCGGCGCATATCCAATGCTCGCCTTGCCGGTGCAGCGCGACCGCATAATAGCGCCCCGGAGCAAGCGTGCCTGTCTGCGGCGCGCCGCGACGCCCCGGCTCAGTCGAATTCACGATCGTGAAACCGTCGTGTGCGCCGGTCGGCGAGAACTCCATGAAGAAGAACTCCCATCGGCCTGCCGCGCGCGATGACGCCTCGTAAGCCATCGAGCGGTCCGAAGAGAACACCGGCTTGTCGCGGCACAGCCACGGCCTCGGCTCGGCCGCGAAGGCCGATGTCGCTGCAACCGCGGCCGGCAGTAGAGCGCAGATCGCGAGTCGGGCAAACCTACCAGGTTTCATCCGGTCAATTCCTCCAGCCTCCCCGGGGGCAACGTTTTCCGCCCCGCGAGCGACCGCGCGGCCTAGCGGTAGGCGGGGGAAACAATGCGGTCAGGCCTTTTCTTGTCTGGAAAACAAATTTCCGCAAACGACCAACGCGCGAGCGAAGCTTTGACGAATCTGATGCCACGCCAGTAAGTGCGCTTGGATGTTCAATGCGATCCTCGCTTGGTTTCACTGCCGGCCCTGCAGATTCAGTATCCAGGTTATCCTCCGCGATCAGATTCTGAAAGAAGGTCAGTCTACTCGGAAGCGGGCCAGTTTGAACGAGGTTGTATGTCCGAAATTTGTCTACAAGGTACCCGCCCATGGCAGCCGAACGTCGCGCGCCCTTGTATCATGTATCGGCCCCGTCCGGGATTCTTTGTATGCTCCAAGGCAGCAAAGACGCGCCGGGTTAGGGAATGCGGGGAGCGCGTACGCGCGCATTAAGCTGACTCCCTACACTTCCAGTTGCTAATCTTGACTTCGAGTCTACCATTAGTTATCAATAGGCGCCGTGTCTAGAGCCACATTGCCCGTAAGCCCGAGTTTCCAATCACACGGCTATCGCGCGTACCGGTTGTTGATGCCGGTGCGATTTCCTATCCAAAGGCCAAATTCCGGTTCAAGAGGTGCAGCGTGGGCCCAGGAATCGCGGCAGAGAAAGCGATGAAAGAATATATTGGCTGGTTGATGGTTCCTATCCTAGGGGCGATTTTCATAGCCTGGGGCGCATCACCCGGGACCTGCCAAGCGCCTCAGCCAAGTCAAGTTTGCCGCAACCTGGCGGCGGCCTACGAGGCAGAGGCGCGTCTACCCTGCGGCCGCGGGTGCGTGTCCGCCGGTCCTACGTTCCTGACGGGGCTAAGTTCCGAGAAATTGGGGCCTAAGCTCGGTGCCCTAAAGAAGCATTACGACGAGGCGCAGAAGGCGATCGATGAAGCGCACAAGGCGATCGATAAAGTGAAGGCGCAGATGGCCTCGGAGGGAATCGCTTGCATCTGCGGGTCGGATCCGTGGCAGTGTCGCGCGGCGCAGCCCCGCGAGGTCGAACTTTGCAAGCAGGTCATAGCAGCCGAGGCGGCTGCCAGGAAGGCGCGGACCGGGGTGCCTTGGGACGTGACTCATAACCAGCCGATCGCGGTATCGCAGCCAACTGGCACCTCATTCGAGGTGCCTGGAGTGCCGACAGAAGATCGGCTGGAACGCATAAGAGCACAAGAGAAGGTAAGCGAGGAAATCCAGGCGAAGGCGGCCGCGGAGGGGATCGAATGCGGGGGATTCGAAGCGGGAAAATGAACCGCAAGCCCCGGCGAGCAAGTTAAATTGTGGCGGTGATGCGCTCTCCAAGGAGCGCTAGCCGAAACCCATTACCCCTCGCGCCAGCGACTCGACGGTAGTTGCAGTGCCGGCGCCCACAACCGGCTCTTCCGGCCGTCCCCACCCGCGCCGGCTAACAGCGCGAGCCGGCCGAGCGCGTCCCGTCGAATTTCCTAGCGGTCAACGTCGAACAGTGAATTGGGAGGAAATGCCATGAAAAGGAGCCCACACCTGGTTCTTCTTGTCCTGCTGATATTGCTCGGAGTTCCGGCAAGATCAAACGCCCAAGTCGTGTTGGATAAGTGGGAGACAGGCATTGCGCCGTCCGCGCCGCCGTACGGGGTCGGAGCATTCGGATATTACTACAACAACGGCTTGTCTCCAATGATTTTAACAGATAATGCCGGTATTTGGCCGACTTGGTACACCCCCAGTGGAACCGGGGGCCTAGGTTACGAAACGTGGATTCAAATGCTGGACGAGGGTATATGCGGGTTTTCCGATTGTCAAAATGATGTCCGCGATTACTATGACCCATATACCAACTTTTTCATCCTGACGACGAATCCATTATACACCGGGGATCCTTACGAAGATGATATGTTCCTCGCGGTCTTCAAGCCCGGGGTGTCGGGCGGCGGGCCGTTCTGGTACGACATGGCCGCATGGGGGGACCTACCTTGCGGCGGTGCGAGCGGCTACTCCGCTTACACCGAGGTCGATCAGCCGGAACTAGCAGTCAATAAGAATTGGATTATCTTGCTGCCGCGCTGCTACGACAGTACGGGCGAGTTCTATCAGCAGTACCACATCATTGACAAGGCGCAGGCGGAGCAAGGCAAGTTCGTTGACTACGCAGCCGCTTCGCCGTCCAATTTTGTGGCAGGTGGGGGCTACAGATCCGGCCAAGCCCTCGGCACATGGACGTTCCCTCTAATGGGCAAGAACAATGATTCGGATGCTTATGCCGTGCGGATAGTCCCGAGCGTCTCAAAACCGACCAAAAAGTTCCCATATGGTCAGGGCCGATACCAATTTGTGATAGAGCAAATTTACCCGGCCGGAGGGCTGTCCACAAGCCCAGTGCTCAACACCAGCTGGGATACTTCCGCGTACTATACAAACGACGGCAGCACGACTGAACAAATTTGCGGCGAATGTAGCGGCGCACCAAATGCGCCCCAAGCCGGTGGCACGTATCAGTTAGGTGCGAATCAAAAGGGCGTGAGCTTGAATCAGGGGCTTGTTCAGTCCGGCGACGAGGATTCGTGGGGCCGGTACGGGCCGCCCGCTGGGGACAGTCTGCTCGAATTCACTTGGAACATGAAGTACGGGGTCGGCAACCCGACTGACCAAAGCTTCAATGATGGCGGCATTTGGACCCAATGGTTCATGTACGACTTGAGCGAGGGCATGGTAACCGGCGGCGTCACACTCGCAGGAGACCCGGAGGGAACCTGCGAGTGGTCCTACCCGAGCATCGCACATTCGCTAATCAATGGGGTCGATTACGTCGCCTTGCAGGCGACTTATAGCGCGACACCGGCGGGCACCGGTGTGTGCGGCGGAAGTACAAGCGGTTATAGTCCTGGGCCCGAGCTGTTTTTTTACACGTTTTATGACTACTTCATTGGCCTCGACGGCTATGAGGGACCGTATCCCAGCCCCACCGATGTCCCTTTCTCAGCGCAAAATGGATATCGCTGGGGCGACTATTCGACAGTCGCCACCGATCCGAGCACCAGCAACTTCTGGTTCTTCAACGACTACTATGATGGAGGGTACAACAATGTCGTGGTGGGGGCCCAACCGTAAACGCGTCGCGGCGACCGCCTCGGAAAGCCTGGTGGCGGATTCCTCGCACCGTCGCGCTGCGTTCACCCAAAAATAGATCGCACGGCTTGCACCGCTTCGGGCCGGAGCAACTTACGACCCTACCGAACACCCAGGAGCCTGCAGCTTCAACGTGCTCGGGATTCGGGAACGAACGGAAGCGCAATCGAGTCGGCACTGGAGTGATCGCGACTCCATCGACGTATGCGTGCCCAAGGGCCCTCAGCGCTACGGCACCACGCACTTCGTCGCTGGCAGCCTGGCGGCCGTATGCCAAGGCAAACGTGTCAGCAGTGATCTCACCCCGCGGTACAGACGGCACCGGGGACGCTTCCAATGAAGCGCAGCTCACGCACGGGGAGGTGAGCCCGGAATCAAACCGATTGCCACTATCGGTATCCTTGGCAGGTAGCAATCGAGGCTCTCCACGCGAAGGTGCGTGATGTGGACGGCGGGCTGCGCTTGCGCATGGGCTGCGGGACCGTGCAGGACATACAGGGTGGGATTAGCGCTACGTGGCAGGTGACCCTTATCGCAGCAGTGCCGGCTTGGAGGCGTAGCGGAGAAATCCGCTTTCAGAGTCGGCCCCTTTTTTGACCCTTTCCTCCGCGTCAACGCAGCACCGGTCTTAACCTGTGTCTGTTGCGTAAGTCCTTGCGTTATCATGGGCCATCGCCGCTATTACCATTAGCGGCCCAATAACATCAGGTGGAGAGAGAGGGCGTGGAGTCGCTCGTGATTTGGAGCGTGCGCAGACTGGTGGTGTTACAGCATGACGTGTGCTCTGATGGGCCACGGTTTTCCTTGGATTAGACTGCGGAGCAGCGGGAGCCACCTCAGAATTTTGGGTCTTGCGTGTCTGACCACCGCGCTTTAAGCCCAAAGGTGTGGGAGGAGTCAAATGCCATCATCGG
>DASPOF010000109.1:0-30444 GCA_035626155.1 Binataceae bacterium (SeqCode) | reverse complement strand
TACCAATAATTGACGTGGCCGCTGATCGCCTTGGGCAGGCCGAGCCTGGGACCGTAAAAGTCGATCGCACCGGCCTCTCCGTAATTTATGCCGAAGATGGCGGCCCTTGCCCGCTCGTCCGCAGGCAATGAGTAGTACACTCGCGCGGCCGCGGCAGCCATCTCGGGCCAGCCCATCCGATCGGCCAGCATCTGCGGCAGCTCGCTCGCTTGCCGATGTTCGAATCGCGGCGCGGAGAATCCCATGAACCGGGCAAAGCGGACATGGGTTTCAGGCGGCAGCAGAGGAAGTGCGAGCAGCGCGGTAACCCCGCCCGCTACCGCCAGCAATCCCGTATACGCCCATCTGAGCCAGAGCCATCGCGCAGGTGCGAGCCACGTTTCGATCGCCACCGCTCCCGAAGCAAGCAACATGGGATAGGCCGGCGCCAGGTAGTAAAAGCGCCCTCCCGCGAGGAGCAGGATGATGAGCGCGAGCACGTATGCCCATCCAAGCGCGCGATACGGCCGGCCCGGCTCGCTCAGAAGAAAATACCAGAGACCGCAAATCCAGATTGGAAACGCGGCCGGCTGCATGCCCAGTACCTGCCAGCCGAAAAACTGCAACGGGTTGAAAGCTACGTTGCGCCCGCTGCGCTTGATGTTGGCGAGCATTTCGAGGTGGGGAAAGTGATGCTGAATCATCCAGATGAGATTCGGCAGGAAAATCACGAGCGCCGCCAGCCCCCCGAACAGGAACCATCGGTTCGCCATCAGCCGGCGCTCGGCCGTAATCGCAAGCCCGGCGACCAGCGCCAGGCCGAATACCAACATGGTATCCTTGTTCTCCAGGCCGATCCCGGCGAGCAGCCCGAACCACAGCCAGAGCTTGCCGTTGCCCGTCTGGATCATGCGGATGAGCACGAGCGCGCAGCCCATCCACAACAGCGGCTCGATCGAGTTCATCGACAAATAACTGCCGACCGTCAGATAGAACGGCGCAAGCAGGACCGCGACCGCGGCGAGAGCCTGCGCAAATCGTCCGCCGCCAAGCTGGCGCACCAGCGCGCCCGTAAGCACAACCAGACCGGCACTCGCGATCGCCGGAAAGAGCCGGATAGCCAGAAGCGAATCGCCAAACAGTCCGCGCGCGGCCCACGCCTGGAGCGCGGTCAGCGGCGGCATGTCGACGTACCCGAAGCTTAAGTGTTCGCCGCAAGCCATGAAGTAAAGCTCGTCGGTGAAAAATCCGTAGCCGCCGGGATTAGGCAGGTGGATGGGGAATTCGAGAGCGGCGATATACGCTACGATCGCGGGACCGGAGGCGAAGCGATTCTCATTGACCATTGCTGGTGCCCTCGCCCTTCTAAACCGCAGCTAGCGGTCGGCCCACACGGAGACCCCGTTAAGGCGTGCGACATTGCGGGGATAAGCCCATCGCAGTACCGGAAGGTCGCGGTTATCGGGGCCGCCGAAATCGCGTCTGACTATTAGCAAGTGCGCGCCCTCAGTGAACGCGCGCACGCTCGTGCAATTGCGAGCATAATAGAGCACTACGAATTCGCACAGTTCTGGATATACAGCGACTGGCCGTCCAGCGTCGCTTTCGGAGGCCGCAAAGGCAGCCGCCTCCCGCCACTGGATACCCCACTCTCCCATCCCCTCATCCTGCGACCCATAGTATGAGGTGGCCCGAGCCAGGGCTAGACCGACAAACAGCGCGAGAACGGCCAGCCGAATCGCATTCGGCCGTATGCGCCAAATGCCCATCGCAATCAGAATCGAGAACGGAATCAGACACGTCAGCACGTAGCGCTGGAGGAAGTTCGGAATCCAGAAAGACAGGATGATGAGAAGCAGCGCCGCAACACCACGAAGTGAGCACGCAAGCAAGACGACGGGCAGCCACATCCAGAGCAGCGTCAACCAAATCACAGTTCGCGACTCCCGCCAGGTGCGAATTATTCCCCATACCGCGAGCCCGATAGTCAGCAGACACATTGCGCTCAGAGGGGCCGTGCGGGCGGCCTGGAAAAATGTAGTCACGCCGTTGCGCTGCCACGACTGCTGGCTTATGACGGCCATTCCGAAAGGATTGTTCAGGATTGAGAGCCCCGCGGCGGCCGCGCCCGGAATGAGCGAAGCCATCGACGCCAGAGCGCGGCGCAAGAACGGCGACCCCGGTTTCCAACCGTCCTGCCAGAGCAGGGCGAGAAGCCAAAACCACTCGACGATTAGAACCGCGCCGGCGATCATACTGGCCGCAACCGACAAGAATGCCAGGAACCCGGCACCGATCAGGTCGGCCGGACGGCCAAAGCGGACGGCCCGCAGGAAAAACCAGGCCTGGGCCATTGCCAAGCCCAGCACCAGGCTATACATCCGCGCTTCGCGCGAATAGTGAATCGCAGGGAGGCTCAGCGCGAAGATCAAAGCGCTGAGCGCCGCGATCCGATTGGTATCTTCTCGTGGCAATCCGGAAGAGAACACATCGAATTCGAGCAATTCGCGAGCCAGGACAAAGATGAGCAGTATAGCCACGAGGCCCAGAACTACGGACATCACCCGCATCGAGATAACGCTGTCACCGAAGGCGAGTATCCAGAAATGCAGCGCGAGGTCATGCAGCGAGAGTTTGCCAGCGTTCGTTTTGAACCCCACTCTCACCACGTAACTCACGGTGGGAGCCGCGGCCGCATACCACGATGCCGCCTCGTCGGCGGTCAGCTCATAGCCGCCGAGCCGGTAAAAGCGAAGGCACGCGCCAATCGCCAGGGCGAGGCCAACGATGCTCGCGCTTAGCCGGTCCGGCATCCAGGATTCGTAAGCGCGCTCGGGCGGCAGCTCGCCCGCGATGCGCGAGCCGGGGGAATATTCAGGCTCCGGCGAACTCATCAATGGATACCTAACCGCTCCGCGGCGTGGCGGGGAGGAATTGATTTTCACGCAACATTGCTAGCGCCCTCACCTGCGCTGCCGCAGCCGCCTGAAACCTTGCTCAGCGGTCCGACCACACGGAGACTCCTTCAAGGCGGGTGACATCGCGCAGATACTCTCCACGAAGCAGGGGAACATCCGGGTCACTGAGATCACCCGCGTAGTTTGCGACTATAATCAGATGCGCATCTGTACTAGGCGGCGGCACGATCGTGCTGTTGCGAGCGTAGTACTTCACTACATACTTGCAATAGTCCGGGTGCACCGAAATTGGCCGCCCCGCCTCGGCCTCGGACGCTGCGAACGCAGCAGCCTCGCGCCATTGAATACCCCACTCGCGTACGCCTTCCCCGGGTGAGGCGTAATACGAGGGTATTCGGGCCAAGGCCAGACCGGCCAGCAACGCGACAGCGCCAAGCCGAATCGCATTCGGCCTGATCCGCCAGACGCCGAGCGCGATCAGAATACAAAATGGAACGATGCATGTGAGCACGTAACGTTGGAGGAAGTTCGGAAACCAGAAAGACAGAATTATAAGGAACAAGGGACCAAGGGCGCGGAGGGACAACGAAAGTATTACCACCGGCAGCCACATCCAGAGCAAGGCCAGCCAAATTGCCGCTCGCGCCTGGCGCCAGCCACGAATTGTTCCCCATGCAGCGAGCCCGATTGCCAGCACGCACATGGCATTCAGGGGAGCCATGCGGGCCATCTGCATAAATGAGACGGCGCCAGCCCGTTGAAAAGGTAAGTGGGTTGCCCAATAAACGCCCGACGGATCCGTCACCACCATCAGCTCCATGGTGGCCACGCCCGGAATGAGCGAACCCGCCAGGTTCCAGGCGCGGCGCGAGAGCGGCGATGTTGGTCTCCAGCCACTGCGCCTGAACAAGCCGAGCAACCATGCGCCTTCCGCGGCCAAAACCGCAACGTTGGCGAGGTTGGCCGCCACTAACGGGAAGGACAGGCAAGCCGCCCCGAGCAGGTGGAGAAGACGGCCGAATCGGGCAGCACGGATGAAACACCACACTTGGGCCAATGTGAGGGCCAGGATTAGGGGATACAGCCGGGCTTCGCGCGAATAGTGAATCGCCGGGAGGCACAGGGCGAAGATCAACGCGCTAACCGCCGCTATCCGGTTGGCCTCGTCGTGGGGCAATCCGGAAGGAGACGGCACGTTCAATTCGAGCAATTCGCGAGCGACCGCGAAGACTAACTGTATGCAGAGCACGCCCAGGATTGCGGACAAAGCCCGCATCGAGACAACGCTTTCTCCGAAGGCGAGTATCCAGAAATGAAGGGCTAGCTCGTGGAGCCCGAGCTTTCCGGGGTTCAGCACCAAGGCCACCCTCACAACGTAGCCAAGGGTGGGAGCCGCGGCCGCGTACCAGGACTGCGCCTCGTCGGCGGTCAGCTCGTAGGCGCCGAGCCGGTAAAAGCGAAGGCACGCGCCAATCGCCAAGGCGAGGCCAACGATGCTCGCGCTTAGCCGGTCCGGCATCCAGGATTCGTAAGCGCGCTCGGGCGGCGGCTCGCCCGCGATGCGCAAGCCGGGGGACCCCTCAAGCTCCGGCGAACTCATCGAGCCTGCCTCACGTGGGACTTCCATTTCTCACCGCGTTCTCAGGGTCTAATCAACACAACGCGGTCCGCGAGGCAACGCTCGCGCTCGGCTGCGGGTCCGCGGCGGCGCCCGCCGATGCAGAAATTTATTGAAGCGGGGCCGCTACGCCCTGTGTCTTCGGGACTACTTAGGGAGGGATGAACCGTCGAACTCGGGAAGCTTCAATTGCGCCATGTATGCGTTGACGTAGAGCCAGTCTTCGAGCGCGGAAAAGAGATCGTTGCGTGTATCCTCGACGCTCTTGCCGTTCGCCCACAAACCGGGCAGACCCGGTATGTGCGCGTACCAACTCCCGTCGTCCAGCCGCTCATACTCGGCATGGCGCATCGCCGCGTGGAGGTATTCGGTTAACGCCGCCATGAACTTCAGCCTACCACCGAGCTTCCTCTTACGGTAGAGAAACCGGGACCCGGGTCCGCGGCGTCGCGCGGCGGGCGAGCGCATTACCTCAATTGACTGTTCGCGGCGCGTGGTCTTTAGTGACGCTCGACACCACCGCGCGCCTCGATTCGGCGCCGCGGATAAAAGCGAGGAAGCTCAATGGCTCGAATCGTGAAGCACGAGAGGAGCGTACCCTACGAGGTTCCCGAGGGAACCGCGCTGCCAATCCATATCTGCGCGTGCGGGCTTTCCAAGAACAAGCCCTTCTGCGACGGAGCGCATCGGCGCACTCGCGATGAGAATCCCGCCGAGACCTATGTCTATGACGATGCCGGGCGCGCGGTCGTGACGAAGCAATACTGAGCGCCGCCACCTGCTCGGTCCCAAGTCCGCTGCATAAGCCGCAGGCGCGCGCCCGCGGCTCGTCCCGCTTTTCCCCCGTGTGAATTGGACGGCCGAATGCGCCGGCGCAGGCAGCCTCGCGCGGGCATGCTCGCATCGGTATGTTAGTCGCACGCCCGAAGGTTGGAGATGGCGGAGCAGGAATCGATTGCGCACGATGTCGAGCCGGCAGGCGCGCCCGCCGCGCCAGCCGCGCCCGCGAATCTGCTTGCGATCGCCGCCGCGCCGCGCGTCGCAATCTCTCTGCTGCTCGCCCTCGGCATCGCACTCTACCTGGTAAATCTCGGCGGCTATCCGCTTTACACGAAAGGCGAGCCGCGCGAGGCGGTAACCGTGTTCGACATCGTTCACGGCGGCGGCGTGATCCTGCCGATGCGCGCGGGGGTCGAGATTCCGTCCAAGCCGCTGCTGATGCATTGGATCGCGGCGCTCGTCTCGATCGCCGCCGGCGGAGTAAGCGAATTCACCGTGCGGGCGCCGTCGGCGCTCTTCGCGATCGCGGGGATTCTCGTCTGCTACGCCTATGTCCGGAAACTCTTCGATGAGACCGCCGCGCTGATCGCGGCGGTGATGCTGGGCACGACGTTCCAGTACATGCAGGCGGCCACCGGCTCGCGCGTCGATATGACGCTCACGTTTTTTCTCGAAATCGCCTTCTTCGAGTTCATCGCGATCGCCGAGGGGCTGACGCGGCGCCGGATGCTTCTCTATGGCGCGATTGCGCTTGCGATGCTGGCGAAGGGGCCGGTCGGACTCGCGCTGCCTGCGCTGGTGGGCGCGACGTGGATCGTAGTGGAGCGCCGATGGGGGATAATCCGCCGTCTCGGCCTGGTGCGCGGAGCGATCATCGTCGCGGTGGTCGGAGGCGGATGGTACGCGGCGGCGGCGTGGACCGGAGGGGCCGAGTTCGTGCGCAAGCAGATCGTCGCCGAGAACCTGGTGCGATTCTTCGGCAGCCCATCGTTCCACGAGGGCCACGAGCATGCCTTCATGTACGTCGAGCTGGCGCTGCTGGGCGGCTTCATGCCGTGGACGTTCATGATGGGGATCATGGCGATGCAGGCATCGCGCCGGCCGCTCGCGATGAACCCGCGCATCGCGTACATCCTCACGTGGTTTCTGGTGGTGCTGGTCTTCTTCAATCTTGCACGCAGCAAGCGGGGCGTTTACCTGCTCGCGCTCTACCCGGCGCTCGCGACCATGATCGCGGTTTATCTGGCCGACGCGATCGCGCGGCCCGACGCGATTCGCCGGTGGATTTCGGCGCTGTCGGTCGCGACTGAGGCGGCGGTGGTCGCGCTTGGAGTCGGCGGACTGGTCGCGCTCGCGGCGCTGGTGGCCACGCCGGTTGCTATGGGCGAGGCGTTGAAGCGGTTCGGAATTTCGGCGCCGGGCTTCGTCCCGTGGCTCGGCTCGATGGTGCGCCAGCAGTGGGTGCTCGCGTTTGCGCTCCCGATCGCGTGCGAGGGGCTCGGATTGTACCTCGCGCGACGGCCGGTATCGCTCCAGCGAATAATCGCGGTCACGGCAGGCGCCGCGGCTTGCGTGACGCTCGCCGCGAACCTGATTGTCGTCCCGGCGATCGCCAACACGCTTACGCTGAAACCATTCGCGCGCGATGCGATGAGCGAGATCGGATCGGAGCGCGCGGGCTACCTCGATGCGCTCAACTACGACGTCGCGTTTTACAGCGGGCGGAATATCCCGATCGTCAAGCTTGGCGATCCTGACCTGCCCGAGTACCTGATCTGCTGGCGCGCGATCTACGAGAGCATCCCGCTCCTCCAGCGCGCCAGCTTGAGCGTCGTGCTGACGAGCAACCCGGCATCGCTCGACGGCACGGGCGAGATGGTGCTGCTCAGGCGCGGCGGGCCAGCCGCGCCGCGCAAGGCGCCCGCCGACGCGATCGAAACCCGGCTTGAGCGGCCGGACCGCTACGACATCGCGGCCCGGCGCATCTCGGCGATCGCGCTCACCAGCCGCGGCAGTACGACCGCCGAGGTTCCGCGCAAGCTCAGGTCGCAATAATTCGTGATTTCAGACTCGTAGAGATTGACCTCGATCAGCGCGCCGCCCCGCTGCTTCACTTCGAGCGCGAATCCGGCGGCCGGATAGACCGTCGCGGAGGTGCCGGCGACGATTACCAGGTCGGCGCGCGCCGAGTGCTTCGCGCACTGGTTGAGGACATCCACCGGAATCGGCTCGCCGAACGAGACGGTATCGCTCTTGAGCAATCCGCCGCATTGCGGGCACTTCGGCGGCAGCACCTCGAGGGTGATCTCTTCGCGCTTGAACCGCCGCGTGCAATCGAGGCATCGGATGAGCTTCCAGTTGCCGTGGATCTCGGCGAGCGTCTTCTGGCCGGCCTGGCGATGGAGGTCATCGATGTTCTGCGTGATGACGAAGCGGAGCACGCCCATCCGTTCGAGCTCGGCAAGCGCGAGATGGCCCGCATTGGGCTTGGCGACGCTGAGCGGCTGCATCAGTTCGTTGCTGCGCGAGCTGACGCGGTCCTCCCACGCCTTCTTGGGATCGGCGAGAAACCGCTGGAAGCCGTTCATCGGGGGCTCGCCGTACTTGGTCCACAGCCCGCCCGGCCCGCGAAACGGCGGAATGCCGCTCTCGACCGACATCCCCGCGCCGGTGAGCGCGATCGGATAGTGCGCGGCGAGAATCATCCGCGCCGCATCGCGAATCTCGCTGTCCGATGCCGTCGTCTTGTCCTGCTCTTTCACGTTGATACCGTCCCGGCGCGCCGCGCGCGCGCCATTTTCAGCTTACTACGCAGGAGACGAAAGTGAATGCGTATGCGCTCAGCCCCGCCTGCTCCGCCTTGAGCGTGAGCGATCCGTGGGCGACTGAATCGTTCGCAACCAGGTTGTACATCCGGGCGCGATCGACGGTGACGATCGCGCGGCCGTTCTCATGGCGGACATCATCGCCGGGTTCCTGGCCGTCCTCGAGCCCGATCTCGGCGCGCACCGAGCCGCCCTCGGGCGGCGCCATCACGAGATTCACGTCCTTGGCCGTGTAGCGCAGCGCGATCGCCGCGTCCGCGGCCTCCGCGCGCGCGCTCTCCTGATCGACGCGCCATGTTCCTGCGAGATAGGCTGCGCCCTCGGCGTGGCGGCCCGGATCGCTATACTCATTCGGGCGGTCGTGCACGGCGCCCTCGGGATTACCGAACAGCCCGCGCGCATAGCCGAGATAAAGCTCCGGGGTCACGCGGTAGCAGACCGCGCCGGGCCGATCGGAGTCGCGCACCGGGTCCATCGGCGGCGGCAGGTCGAGCGACGGATTGAGTTCGCGGAGCGCGGCCTGGATTGCGATTTCGGTTTCGTGGTAGCCGCCCTCGCCGAAATGGTAGTAGCGAATCCGCCCCCTCGCATCGATCAGGTATTTCGCGGGCCAGAAGCGATTCGAGTAGGCCCGCCAGATCGCGTAATCGTTGTCGAGCACGACCGGGTACTCGATATCGAAGCCGTCGATCGCGGCTTTGACGTGCGGCCCCTCGCGCGCGAACGTGAATTCGGGCGCGTGTACGCCGACGATCACGAGCCCGTCCTGATGGTAGCGCCGATGCCAGCCGGAGACGTACGGCAAGGTGCGGATGCAATTGACGCAGGTGTAGTCCCAGAAATCGACCAGCACGATCGCCTTGCCGCGAAGGGCGGCGATGCTGACCGGGCCGCCGTGCACCCACTTCCCGCCCTCGAGTTCGGGCGCGAGGATCGTTTCCGCTAAGTTGGGCATCGTGCTTGCGCGCGGGCTCGGCCGAGCGCCCGGCGGACGCAATCGTCAGAGCAGCTCGACCAGCACGCCGTTCGACGACTTGGGATGCACCACCCAGCGATGCTTGTCCCCCTCGCCGACCGGCGCGCGATCGTACAGGGTGAGACCTTTCTCGGTCAGGGACTTTCCAACGGCGTCGATATCATCGACTCGCAGGGCGAGCTGGTAGAAGCCCTCGCCGGACCGGGCAAGCCTGCGCGCCACGGCGTTGTTCATGTCGGCCTTGTTGGTCGGCTCCATCAGCTCGATGAACATCTCGCCGGGCTTTCCGTGCTGGGAGAGGAAAGCGCTGCGGATTCCCTCGACTGCGATGTCGCGGCGGCCAAACTCTTTCATCCCGTAATTCTCCGACCAGAGTTTAACGGCCGCATCGAGATTGCGAACCACGATTCCGATGTGACTGATTTGCGCCGCCATCGTTGCCTCCCTGCCCGGGGCGCCGCGCGCACGATGCGCGCGCGGCTGCGTTCGCCGCCGGCCAGCCGAGCGTATCATATCGTTCATACGCCGACTAAGCGGGATTCCACGCGCCGGCGTGTGCAAGCGAGCGCCGATCGCACCGCCGATCGCGATCGCGTCGGGGGTGTGGAAAAGCGGCAAGGCCGAGCGGCTCGAGAACCGCCCGGCCCGTGCCGATGCACGACGTGCGCTGGTTATTTACGGAACCTTTGGACCGAAGATGAGAAAAAGCGGCGCACCAAGGTTGCTTTTGTTCGAAGTCGAATCAATAAACGCCAACGGCTGCGGGCTGCCGCTTGCTCCAATCGATGATTTCGAAAACTGGGCGACGCTGCCGTACTCGTCGCTATCCGCATTCCCGACCCACAGGTTGCCCTCGGAATCGAACGTGATTCCGGCCGGGACATCGAGGCTGTCCGCGCTGGTGCCTGTGACGACGACCGGTTTCAGCGTTACCACCGGGGTTGGGCTTCCGCTGCTCTTCAATTGGCTCGGCGAAAACTTCACGATACTCCCCGCGTTGTTAGCCACCCACAGGTTGCCCGACTTGTCGAAGAGGATGGGTTCGCACGAATCAAGACTGTCGCTTACATCGGAGCTCAGAACGACGGTTGGGGTCTGCTTTCCGCCGGCCGCGAGTTGCGCCTTCGTGAACTTGAAGAGTTCGGAGGCGCAGTCGTCGGCAACCCAGAGGTCGCCCTTGGAGTCAAACGCAATACCAACTGGAGAACAGAAATCACTCGACGAGATGGTCATGTGCGGGTTTGGGGAGCCACCTGAGGCGAGCTGCGAGGAAGTGAATTCGTACAGTTCCTTATTATTCTCGTCGGCAAGCCACATATCGCCATACTTGTCGAACACCATCCCCTCGGGCCGATCGAGACCGGAGATTTTCACCGCCGCAGACGGCGCGTCGTTCGTTTTCAGACCTTTCAGTTGCTTGGAAGTGAATTTCGTCAGCGTGCCACTGCACACATTGCTGACCCAGAGATTTTTTGCGGAATCAAAAATCAGGCCCCAGGGACAATCAAGGTCCGGGCTTTTGAGCACTCGGCTCGGGCTTTGACGATCGATCCCGGTCAATCCGTGTCCGGTGAACTCCGATACGTAACTAGTATCGTCATTGGCGACCCATAGAGCCGGGCCGAGCGCGGGACTGGGGGACACCTCAACCTGGGCAGGATGCGCAGTGACCGCGGCCCCAAGTATGAAGGCCAGCGCGGCCAGGCTCGACGCGCACAGCACACCGCTCCGGAGACGAAACGACCTCGTACCCATAAAACAATCCTCCCTCGCACAGACGGCCTTATGTGCCTTAGCAGCCACCTTCTGGCAGCGCAATCCAGCGGTCATCACTGATACGCAGCAAGGCGCTGTATTGGTTCGTAGGGACCATGCGCGCCGAGTCCGGCGCGCATGGCGGGCGTGCGGCGCACCTAATCAGCCAGGCGCCGCGGCGGGCTGCGCGGGATTTTACGGGCGCGCCCTGCCGGCGCCGCACCTACAGGCTTGCGATGAAATCCTCGATCACGCGCGCGAGCGCGGCCGGTTTTTCGAGCAGCACGTGATGGTGCGCATCGGGGATCGTCACGAGCTGAATTCGCGGATTCGATTCGGTTGCGGCGCGCGCGCCATCCGCGTTCATGATTCGGCTGCGCCCGGCCCGCACCAGCAGGGTCGGGATTCGAACCTGACGCAGTGCATCCATCACTTGGATCCCGTCGCCGCGATAGAAGCTCTCGCGATCGAACTTGAGCGTGAAGCGCCCCTCATCGGTGCGGGCGAAGCTCTTTTCGGCGATCTCCAGCAGAGTCTCGGGCGGGACGCTTCCCTCCCGGGGCATCAGGCGAAACCGCGCCTTGGCCGTTTCGAGATCGGGGTACGTCACGATCGGCAGCGACTTCAAACGGCGGAAATAGCGGTCGCTCGCGCGGCTGGCGGTAAGCGACCCGTCGATCAGGACCACCCCGCGCGCGCCCCCCGGATGGTCCCGCGCGAAGGCGAGCACCGACATTCCGCCGAGGCTGTGACCGACGATGATCGGAAGCTCCCCGCGCGGCCCGACGTGCTCGGCGAAGCGCGCCAGGTCATGCGCATACAGGACCACCGAGTAGGCCGGCGGGCGCACCCATTCGCTGTCGCCATGACCGCGCTGATCGAGTGCGAGCAGCCGGTACGCTGGCGAAATTGCGCGCGCGACCGGATGCCACCACCATGCATTCGCGGTGCTCCCGTGCAGCAGGATTACGGTGGGCCGTCCCCGGGGATTCCATTCGAGGTAATGCAGGCGGGGCTTGCCCGGGAGCACGTGGCTTAGCGGTTCAATCATTCGAGACCGGCAAAGAATTCGTTCAGCGTTGCGATGAGCCCGTCGGGATTATCGAGCATCACGTGATGATTCGAATCGCCGATCTCGGCGAGGCGTCCCTTGGGCAGCGCGGCTGCGATCTGGCGCGCCGTGTCGATATCGACCGAGAAGCTGCGCGTGATCTTCACGACCAGCGCCGGGCAAATAACCCCTCGCAACTCCGCCCACATGTCGAGCGGCTCGCGCACCATCGTGCGGCGATCGAGCTTGTGGATCCAGCTTCCATCGGGCAATTGTTTGAACGAATGCCGCGCGACGTGGTCGAGCACTTCCCTTTTCGCGAGCGTCTCGCGCGGCAGCAGCCGGAAGTTTTCGACCGCCTCCTTAAGCGTTGCGAACCGGCGGGCGGGGCGCTCAGACATCCCGCGCAGAAACTCGACTGCGCGCTCGCTGTAGTCGGGGCGGCTATCGATCACAACGATCGCCCGGGTCCTCCCGCTATGCTCGGCGGCATAGACGAGCGTGTTATGCGCGCCCATCGAATGGCCCACGATCACCGGCGCTCCATTGCCGAGCTGACCGATGACTTCGGCAAGGTCGCTCGCGTAATGGCGCGAGCCGTAGCCCCACTCCTGCGGCCATTCGCTCTCGCCGTGGCCGCGCTGGTCCAGCGCGAGCGCGTGAAAACGATCGGTGAACGCAGGCGCAACGAAGTCCCACCAATGGGCGTGAGCGGAGCCGCCATGGACAAACAGCAGCGGAGGCTTGCCCTCGCCGCCATAGTCGAGGCAGTTGAGCTTGAGTCCGTTGACGTTGAAGCGACGCTCTCTCATAGCGGTCCTGCGATCGTTTGCGCGCGAGTTGCGCGGGCCGCAGCCGAAGACAATTGCTGCGTTAAGGCGGCTTTGCAACCCATCGGTTTCGTGACAATCTTAACAGAGGACCGACCCCACCGCCGCCCCGACATGCAAAACCCCCTTCGCCTCAAAATTATCGCGGTCGCACTGGTGATCGGCGCGCTCGGCATCGGCGGGCCCGCGGCCGCTCAGGATTCCAACTCCGCCAAGGCGCGCGCGCTGGTCGATGCCGCCATCAAGATGACCAATGGCGATGAGGCCGTAAAGCTGCTCTGGCAGGCCACCGACCTCGACCCCGCGCAACAGGACGCCTACGTCTACCTGGGGCTTTACTATCAGGCAAAGTCGGATTTCGCCAACATGGTGAAGGTCTATCAGAAGCTGGCGAAGAACAATCCCAACCAGCCGACGGCCTACATCAATATCGGCGAGGCGTACATGTCATTTTCGCCGCCGCGCACCCAGGATGCGCTCGTGTACTTCCGCAAGGCATACGAGATCGATCCGAAGAACTCTTTCGCCGCGCTCAGGATCGGCGAAATTCTGGGCCAGAGCGGGAACAGCCCGGAGGCGATCAAGTATCTTCGTCAGGCGCTGGCCGACAGCACGAAAAATCCGGCGGTCTCCGCTGAGGCGGAGAACGTTCTCAAGCAGATGGGCGCCCTCTAGCGCGATCTCGACCTTTTCCCCGCAATCGAACGCGGGAGAAAAAGAAAATACCCCCTTCCTGACCTTCCCCCGCAACTGAATGCGGGGGCAGGGATAAGAGAGCGGAGTGCGCGCTATGTGCGTGTTCGCGTCGGCTGAATGTTTGAAAAAAATAGTGGGGCGGGCCGCCGTGCCCGTCGTGAATTCGCGGGCGTCCTCGCCCGCGCATCCTTTTGGGAGAGAAACCTTCTCTTGGCGCGCTAGGGACCCGGCTGGGGCGGCGCTGGCGGAGGCATGCCCATGCCGCCGCCGCCATCGCGCCTGCCGCGAATGCCCCCGGCGAACATCGGCGGGGCGAAATCACGGTCGAAGATCTGCTGCTGGTCGGGAGTCAGGATGGCGCGAATCTGGACGAAAGCCTGCATGAACAGTTCGCGGCGGCGATTCACGAAATCGTGCTGCTCCGATCTCACCTTGAACCGCGTCTCCCGCATGATCTGCTGTATTTCCTGGCGTTGCGCGCCGGTTAGCCCGAGTTCGCGGTTCATCCGCTCGAACACCGGCTGCCCGGGCACGCGCAGTATCCGGTAGCGATAGGCGAGCGTGCTCGCCGCAAACCCGATGAGGAGGCTTGAAAGCGCGGCGATCGCAACCGGCCAGAAATTTAGCTTAGCTGCCAAAGTCGCTGTTCGAAGCGGGGAAGTCCTGCTCGAAAAGCTGGGCCGAGGTTTCGGTATCG
Organism: Binataceae bacterium (SeqCode); assembly: GCA_035626155.1. Taxonomy (GTDB): domain Bacteria; phylum Desulfobacterota; class Binatia; order Binatales; family Binataceae; genus DASPOF01. The sequence goes on along the minus strand of DASPOF010000109.1, from coordinate 16,319 downwards.
GCAAGTTCGTCGGTCAGGCTCCCTACCGGCGCGGTCACCGAGAGGTATGCGGCGAAGCTCGCCGCCGCTATCACCGTCACCGACGCGCACATCGCCAACCAGCGCCGCGCGCCCGCCCCTGCGCCCGACACCGCGGCGATTCGCCGCGCATCGCGAGCGATCGGACGCGCGGTCGTGCGCGATTTCGGCTCGGCATCGGAGTAAAGCACCGGAGCAGTCAGCGCAAATGTGCGAAATGCGCGATCGCACTTGGCGCATCCCTTCATATGAGCCAGCAGCTCGGCGCGCCGATCCGAATCAAGCGAGCGCCGCCAGAAGGCGGGAAAGTCCTGTCGTGCCTCGAAGCAGTTCATGGTTGTTTGCCTGTGCGACCCGCCGCCATCATCCGCTCCGCCTGCTTGCGCAGCGCCTGACGGGCGCGGAACGCGCGAATCTTAACCTTAGCCTCGCTCCATCCAAGCATCCCGGCAATCTCGCTCACGTTGAGGTTCTCGCTGTCCCTGAGAATCAGCACCATCCGGTCCTCCGGGCGGAGCGTATCGAGCAGGCGATGCGCCAGGTCGTGCGCCTCGCGCCGCTCCTCGGCCGCGCCCACGAGTTCCTCGGGCGTGGCATCGTTGACCATTTGCAGCCATTGGACTTCGGGGGCGCTGAAATCGCCAATCAGCTCCTCGGGCCTCCGTTTGCGCCGGCGCAACTCGTCGTAGCACAGGTTTATAACGATCGCACGAAGCCATCCCGTAAACGGCATCTCGGCCCGATAGGTCGCAAGCGCCGTATAGGCGCGCAGGAAGCACTCCTGCGCTATATCGCGCGCAATCTCCGGGTCTGAGAAAAATCGCTGGCATATGCGTTCGACTCGCGGGCGATGCCGCCCGGCAAGCTCGGAGAATGCGGCCGAATCCCCCCCAAGGGCTGCCGCTACCAGTTCCTCGTCAGGTCTGACCGCCAATCTCCGACTGGTTATCCTGCCTGCGGCAAGGCCTAACATTACCAAACGTTAATACGCCAGAGCCGCGAGGCGGTTACAGGCACTTCGTGCGCCTACCCCCTCCCCCAATACGATTGCGCCCCCGCACTTGTTTCGGCAAGACCGGGCGTCACGTGCTTGAGGGTGGCCCAGGTAGGCCCGCGCGCTCCAGGTCCTCCGGAGTGTCGAGGTCGAGGACGATTCCCGGGTCGTCCAAATCGAGGTAGGCGACTCGCGACGGGTCCGCATTCACGACGACCCGGGCTCCCTGCTCCTCGGGCGCGGCGGCCAGTTCCGGAAATAATGTGCGGGAGAAAATCACCGGATGTCCCCGCCGGCCTCGATAACGCGCGATTAAAATCGGCTTGCCGAGCCTGCCGTACTCCTCAGCCAGCGCGCGAAAACTCGAACCCATCACGGTGGGATGGTCGATTAGATGGACGATCGCCGCCTCGCAGTCGGGCGAGATCGCAGTCAGCCCCGCCTTGAGCGACGAGAGCTGGCCGAAACGCCACTGGGGATTCTCGACCACGACGATCCGGGGGTGCGTGGGCACTGCGGCGCGGACCCGGTCCGCATGGGCCCCGATGACTATCACGAGGCGGTCGGCGACCTCCAACATCGCCGCCGCGGCGCGCGCGACAAAGGTATCGCCGTTAAGCTTGAGGAGCGGCTTGGGAAACCCCATCCGGCGCGATTCACCGGCGGCGAGCAAAATTCCTTCGATTCGCAAAACGTTCGCCACCACAGGCCGGATGGGTCGAATCCATCCTCCGACTGAAGAGGCTAGGAACTGGCTTTCAGGCGGCCGAGCTTCGTGCCGAGGTTGAACCGATCGCGCGTTGCGGTGCGCCGCTCGCGGATTATCTCAGCGATGATCGCGATGGCGATCTCCTCGGGCGTCTCGGCGCCGATATCCAGTCCGATCGGAGAATGGACCGCATCGAGGCGCTCGGGCGCGATGCCCGCCTCGCCAATCCGATCGAGCGTCACCCTGGCGCGGCGGCGCGAACCGATCATCCCGATGAACGCGCCGCGCGAGCGCGCAAGCGCCTCGCGCACGACTTCTTCATCGAAGGAATGGCCGCGGGTTACGCAAACCAGATAGCAGTGTTCATCGAGGTTGAGCTCGGCGATTGCCGCACCAAACGGCTTGACCACGATCGCATCGGCGGTGGGAAAGCGATCGCGGTTGGCGAAGGCAGCGCGATCGTCGATGACCGTCACGTGGAATCCAAGTATCGAGCCGAGCCGCGCCAACGGCTGCGCGATATGGCCGGCGCCGACGATCACGAGCCGTTGCGCGCCGGAGACCGGATCGAGAAAGAGCCGCATCGCGCCGGTGGATTCGATTTGGGTTACCGGATCGACGCCGCCGTTTTCGCTGATTTCGAGCAGCGCGGGGACGCCGTCGGCGGTGCGCGCCGCGATCTGCAGCATTGCGCGCCTGTTCAGCTCTACGGGCGCCTGGGAGGATCCCTCGGCGCGGCCGGCATCGACGAGCGTGTGCGCACCGATTGAGGCGGTCGATTTCACGCCCGGATCGACCAGCGTGAGCAGCGCCGCGGCGCGATTGCGCGCTGCGGCATCGGCCAGCGCGCGCGCAAGTTCGAGATCCGATCCCGGCGACCAGACGGCGAGGAGCACATCCATGATTCCGCCGCAGGTGCCGATTTCCTTCTGGTCGAAGTCGCCGGTGAGATCCACCTCGGCCAGGCGCGCGCCCGTGCCCTCACCGAGCATCACGCGGGCCTTGCCGAAAATTTCCGCCTCGCCGCATCCGCCGCCGATCGTGCCGAACTGGCCGTCCTCGCGCACGATCATCTTGGCGCCGACTTCGCGGGGCGTCGAACCGCGCACGTTGATAACCGTTGCGAGCACGAAGGGCCTGCCCCTCTCGAGCGTTCGCAGCGCCTCGGGCCAGATCTGATCGGCAGCCGTCATCGGGGAAATTCAATTGTCAGAGTATCAAAACGGGCGCGCGCAAAAAAACCACGCGAGGAACGCCGCACGGCGCGCTCGCAGGGATTCGGGTCCGGCTATCAGGCCGGGTAGTGGCGGCCTTGATGAAGACCGTCGATCGGGCGGCGAGGCGGGTTTTCCGCCAGCCCGTAGCGCGCGAGCATCCGGTACAGCGTCGAGCGCGACACGCCAAGCAGGTCGGCCGCGCGCCGGCGGTTGCCGTCGGTCTCCTCGAGCGAGCGGACCAGCGTGCGCTTGATCACTTCGTCGAGCAGCAACGGAGTGCTCTCGGAGGGGGCATCATGGGTGCCGGTGCCAGCCGCCGCGACGGGCCCCTCCAGGGCAAGCGGCGGGATGGCCTCTTCCTGGCTGGGCAGCGGCGCCGTCGCGCAGGTGACGTGTTCGGGCAAGTCGTCGGCGGTCAGGCGATCGCTCTCGCTCATGATGACTGCGCTTTCGATCGCGTTTGCGAGTTCGCGCACATTGCCCGGCCATTGATAGGCCCGCAACGCATCGAGGGCCCGGCGGGAGATGAAATCGATCTGCTTGCCAAACAGGCGGTTGTAATGCTCGATGAAATGTCCGACCAGGGCGGGAATCGCCTCGCGCCGCTCGCGAAGCGGCGGGAGGTAAATCGCGGTCGCGCTCAGGCGGTAGTACAGATCGTCGCGGAACAGGCCGACCTTGACCATCGCGCGAAGATCCCGGTTGGTCGCGGCGACCAGCCGGATATCCACCTTGTGGCTGTGCGCCGAACCTACCGGCTGCACTTCGTGCGCCTCGACGGCATGCAGCAACTTGGGCTGCAACTTGAGCGGCAGGTCGCCGATCTCATCGAGGAAGAGCGTGCCTCCGCTGGCCGAGCGGAAGTACCCGATCGCATCCTCGCGCGCATCGGTGAACGCGCCCTTGACGTGGCCGAACAGTTGCGATTCCGCCAGCGTCTCGACCAGATTCGAGCAGTTGAAGGTCACAAACGGTCCGGATGGTACCGGCCCCAGGGTATGCAGCGCGCGGGCGACCAATTCTTTGCCGGTTCCAGACTCGCCGTGAACGAGCACCGTCGCCTTATGCGGGCTGAGCCGTGCGATCGTCCGCAGGACTTTGCGCACCTGCGCGGACCTCACCACCATGCCGCCGACATGCTCTACGCCATGGCTGAGTCGCTCGACGGTCACCCAATCGGATCCGACCGCATCAAAATCCTCTCCACGGGCCTCAACGTCAGCCTCTTTCACGCTATTTGGATCTGGATCTTGCACGCGCGCGTCCTCCCGGAGAGCTGGAGAATGAAATCAACGCGTAATGCTCACGGTCACCGTTTATGAGCAAACGCCGGGCCACGCGCCGGTGGGTCAAACGCGAAACGATCTCTGTGCGATGGGCCGCGGCAGAAAACGACGAGTGGCAAAATATCGTCGCGTCGGCATTGGATTGCCCTCATACGCGCGCCAAATGCGGATGTGCGGGCGCAACCGGCCAGTGACCGCGAGGGAACGGATCGTGCCGCGCATTAGCTTGCAGCGATCTGGTAATGGCAAGCCCAGACCGAGCCGGAACGGATTGGACAAATCCAGCCGGCGCTTGACGAGCATGGCTCAAGTCTGCCGCGCAACGATCCGGCCGCGAATACGATTAGCTACTTCGATTCACTCGGCCGCGCCGTCCCAGCCCATTGCGAGCGCTCGCGCTATCACCCGCGGACTGTTGCAAATCGTCACGCCTCGTCGCGCCAGAGCATCAGCGAGATGGGATGCGGCAGCCGGCGCGGCGCTCAGTGGTTCAGCGTTCGCATGATTTGGATCATGGCCGGTCCCACGATCACGATCATCATCGCGGGAAGAATGAAGAGCACGAGCGGGAACAGGATCTTGACTGTGGTCTTCTGCGCAGCTTCCTCGGCGCGCAGCCGCCGCGCAGTGCGTATCGCGTCCGACATCGAGCGCAGCGCGGGACCGATCTGCGCGCCGAGCTGCTCGCTCTGAATTAGGGTGGCGGCCAGCGGCTTGATATCGGCCACCGCGGTGCGCTCGGCGAAATTGCGAAGCGCCTGGCCGAGCGATGAACCGGCGGTCAGCTCGCCCGCGATGGTCCCGAGCTCGACGCCGATTTCCTGCTTCTGGCGCTCGCAAACGGCGCCGACCACCTTGATCGCCTCGGCAAGACCGAGTCCCGCCTCGACGCAAACCACGAGCAGGTCGAGCACATCGGAGAGCTGAGTGGCGATCGCGAATTGGCGTTTTTTGGCCTTGCGCGTGAGGACGTAACTGGGCACGAAAGCGCCCGCCGCCGCACCGCAGGCCATCATCACGATCGGCTTGGCGTCGCTGGCGCCCAGGATGATCCCGCAGGCAAGCGCTCCGATCGCGCCCGCGACGGTCGCGGCCAGACGCAAAACCTGAAACGTCACGAGCGCGCTCGAGCGAGGGTAGCCGGCCTGCGACAATAAGTGCGCCGTCCTCTCGCCCTGTGCCGTGTCCGTGCGCGGCGGCGGCAGGCGGCGCGCAACCCAGCGCAGGAACGCGCTGGCAGCGGAATCCGTCATGGTGCCCGGCGGCGCGCCGGCCGCGTAAGCCACGCGCATCTTCACGCTCATATCGGTGATTCTTTCCTCGACTCTGCGCTGCTGGCTGAAGAGCAGAGCATAGGCCGCCAGCGCAACTCCCCCGATCAGAACCAGGACCGCGATGCTTGCCTGCAGTGGAGTCATCTCAGTACGCGACGTTGACCAGTTTCCGGATCATGAAGAACGCGATCAGGTCGAGAGTTCCGGCGATCTTGAGAAGCAGCAGGCCCTGCGGATCGTAAAACAGGGCGTGGGTGTAGGCCGGTTGGATCACGCTGAAGGCGGCGAGCAGCACCACCGGCAGCAGTCCTACTACCAGTCCGCTCATCCGAGACTGCGCGGTGAGCGCGCGGATCTGCTGGTGGAGCCGCTGGCGCGTGCGCACGATTTCGGACAGCCGCCCGACGATATGCGCGAGCGAGCTTCCGACCTCCGACTGCACCTGCACCGCCACGATCAGCAGGCGGAGATCGTCGATCGGGACGCGGTCGAGCATCTGCTCGAGCGCGCGCGGGAGCGGAAGCCCCAGGCGCGATTGCTCGATAACCGATCGGAATTCGCCGGCGACGGGATCTGAGAATTCGGCGACGATTACCTGGAAGGCGCGCAGCAGCGTATGGCCCGCCTCGAGCGACGACTTGATCAGATCGAGTACGTAGGGCAACTGGTTGGCGAACTCCTTGAGGCGGCGCTGGCGCCGAATCCGGATGTAAACGATCGGCAGCGATGCCAGCCCCGCGCCGAGCGCGAGCGACAGCGGCAGGTCATTCCAAATCGCATCTCCTCCGATCACACCAGCGCCGCACAGCAGAACCATGATCAGAAGCACGTCAGCCACCGGCGCATAGATGCCGGCCTGCCACATGTTCACTTCGAGCTGATGGAGAAGGTTGAGCCGGTAAAATGCCCTGAACAGCTCGCTCGATTTCTGCTGGCGCCGCCCGGCCCGCGTGATGTCCACGCCCTTGGGCGGTTCCGGGCGCATCATCCTGAGCAGCAGCGCGCGCGTCATCCCAGGGCGTCTGCGGCGGCGCGCAACCAGGAGCGCCACGACGGCCATCATCCCCACCAGCAACAGCGCGACTTTCTGATCCATCGCGTCACTGCTCCTGCTCGGCCTGGAACAGGCGCTGGTCGAGCTTGAACCCGGCCACTTCCAGGCGGCGCGAGAAAGTCGAGCGGACCCCGGTGGGACGGAAGGTGCCAATCACCTTGCCGTTGGGGCGCGTCTCCGTGCGCGCGAACTCGAACAGGTCCTGCATCATCACCATCTCGCCCTCCATCCCGGTGACCTCGGAGATTTTCAGCACCTTGCGCGTGCCGTCAGAGAGCCGGCTGACCTGGACGATCACGTTGATGGCGGATGCGATCTGCTGGCGCATCGCGCGCGTCGGAATCGAGAACCCCGACAGCAGCATCAACATCTCGAGCCGCTGGAGGCATTCGCGCGGGGAGTCGGCGTGAATCGTGGCGATCGAGCCGTCGTGGCCGGTCGACATGGCTTGCAGCATGTCGAACACCTCGGCCCCGCGCACCTCGCCGAGCACGATCCGGTCGGGCCGCATTCGCAGGCAGTTGCGCACCAGGTCGCGCTGCGTGATCTCGCCCTTGCCCTCGAGGTTGGGCGGGCGGGTCTCAAGCCGCACGACGTGGGGCTGCTGGAGCATCAGCTCGGCCGAGTCTTCGACCGTGATGATTCGCTCGTCGTCGGGGATGAACGCCGAAAGACAGTTGAGCATCGTCGTCTTGCCCGATCCCGTCCCGCCGCAAACCAGCACGTTGAGGCGCACGCGAACCACCGCCTTGAGGAACTCCACGATGTCCCAGGTGAGCGTCTCCTTGTCGACCAGCGATGCGATGTCGTAGCGGTGGTGGCCGAAGCGGCGAATCGAAAGCGCCGGCCCATCGAGCGCGAGCGGCGGGATGATCGCGTTGACGCGCGATCCGTCGGGCAGCCGCGCATCCACCATCGGCGATGCCTCATCGACGCGCCTGCCCACCCGCGACACGATTCGATCGATGATCAGCATCAGATGCTGATCGTCCTGGAAGCTCACGTCGGCGCGATGGAGCTTGCCGAATTTCTCGATATAAACCTGGTTGTGGCCGTTGACCAAGATGTCGGTGATTTCGTCATCGCGCAGCAGCGGCTCCAGCGGGCCGAGACCCAAAAGCTCGTTCTTGATTTGATCGACGAGCCGGTCGCGGTCGGCGTCGGTCAGAAGCCGGCCTTCCTCGATAAGGATCTCGTTGATGGTGGCGCTGACTTTGCTCGAGATGACCGCCGGGTCGAGGGTTTCGAGCTTGGAGACGTCGATAGTCTCGAGCAGGCGGTTGTGAACCTTGATTTGGAGCCGGCGCGCGCTCTCGCCGAGCTGGTCCTTGCGCCGGCGCACCGCGACTCCGATGAGCGAGCTGCCGGGACCTGCGGGCTGCGCCGGTGTGCCGCCGGTCTGCGAGACTCGATCCGTCAGTCCCATCGCATCCTCCTCACGAAGCCGCGCCCAGGGCCGATCTCAGGCGCGCCATGAATCCGGCCGCCGGCGCCGCCGCCTCGCCCTGAGGCTGAGGCACGATGCGCCGTGCGAGCGCCTCGAGCGCGCGCGCGAAATGCGAGTGGGGTGCGACCTGCCAGAGGTGCTCGCCCGAGATTTCCACGCGCTCGAGCGTCCGCTCATCGGCGGGAAGCCGCGCGAAGAGCGGATGGCCGAGCGTGCTCTCAAGCTGCTTTTCGCCGATGGGATGCGAGGGGCGCCAGCGGTTCAGGATGTATTGCGGCTGCAAGGAGCCGAGCCCCAGCCGTTCGAACAGGTCCACGAACCGCCAGGCCGATCGCGCCGCCGATACCGACTGCTGGAGGATGTAGAACAGGTGATCCGAGCGCTCCCACGCCGCAACCGTGTTCTCATCGACGTGATCGCCGCAATCGACGATCACGAAATCGAACAACTGGCGCATCAGGTCGAGCACCATCCCGACCGTGAGGTCGGAGATGAGTTCGGCCTCCTCGATCCGCTTGGGTGCAGCGAGCATGTAAAGGCCGGAGGGATGCTTGGTGAGCGCGGATTCGAGCTGAATCGAGTCGAGTTTGCGCTCAAGCCGGCTCAGCGGAAGGATGGTCATCTCGGGTTCCAGATTCAGGTAGATGGCGAGCCCTCCGGCCTGGTGGTCGAGATCGAGCAGCGCAACGCGCCGGTCGAGCACCACCCGGAACGCCAGCCCAAGGTTCGCCGTGACCGTGGTCACGCCGACGCCGCCGACCACGCTCGTGACCGAGCAGACCACCCCGCCCTCGCGGCGCTCGGTGCGCCAGCGCGCCTCGCTGATCTTGAGCAGCGCGCGGGCGGTATCGGCGGGATCGAGCGGCAGGAAGAGCAGTTCGTCGGCTCCGGCGCGCAACAGCCGCTTCATCAGGACGGGCGACCGGCCGCTCAGCAGCGCGAACATCGCGGGCCGCGGCGATTGCGCCGCCTGCGCCTCGAGGTAGGCGATCGCCGCTTCCTCGTTGCCGTTGAACATCACCATCGTGACGTCGGGAGTTTCGCCGCCGGGACGCGGGAGGCGGGTTTCCGACTCCACTACTTCGAGCCGCGGCTCCGTGATCGCCGCAAGCGCATTCTTGACCGCAGCGCGATGCTCGGGGGCATCGCCCACCAACTGCACCCGCAGGCCTGAATAAATCGTCTCGCCTTTGGATCCGAGGATTGGCATCTTCTTGCCTTGGCACCCGGCGGGCCTAGAAGCGCGGCCGGCTCGCATCGGCCGGGACAAGCCTGTGGGTCTCGATCTCCTGGCGCGTCATCGGAGCGCGCTCGCTCGGCAGGAACACCTCGCCGCCCGCCGGCAGCGGCGCGACGATCTGCGGGGTTACGCTCATCACGAGATCGGACTCGGTATTCGTCCACGAAGTATTGCGGAACATGCCGCCGACATACGGTATGTCCCCGAGATACGGCACTTTCTGAATCTGCGCGGTTTTCTGGCGTAGGATGAGCCCCGCGATGATCAGCGTCTGCCCGTCCTTGAGTTGCACCAGCGTCTCGGCGCGCCGCGTGACGAAGGCCGGCACCGTGAAGCCGAACAGGTTCACCCCTTCCGCGTAATTTGGCTGCGAGACTTCGGGCTTGACGAACAGCTCGATGTCGTGGCGCCCAACCACCGTGGGGACGAACTCAACCGAGGTGCCGTACTGCTTGAATACGATCGAGGTGTTGAGCGCCTGCGAGATGACGATTGGTATCTCGCCGCCCGAGATAAACTTTGCGGCCTCACCCGTGTTGGCGAGCAGATGGGGCTCGGCGAGAATCTGCCCGAGGTTGTGCTGCTCGAGGAACTGGAAAAAAGTATTGGTCGACACGTTCGAGTTCCTCGCCGAAAGGCCGTAGGTCACGTTCTCGGAGAGAAGCAGCGGGAGCAGCATGCCGCCCGGCGGCATTATGCTGCTGACCGTTGACGAGGTCGACTGAGTAAAGGGAGTGGCGACCAGACCGGGCAGCCCGAACAGCGTTACGCCGTAGTTGGACAACGCCGCTGAGTAGTTGATTCCCTGATTTTCCAGCCCGGTGCGGTCGAGCTCCGCCACTATACAGTTGAGGAGCACCTGCTGCTTCCCGCTCGCATCGATACGCACCTGGCGTTCGAAATAGCGGCCCTGGTCGTCCCAGACCGCCAGCGTCGTAAACCCGGGCACGTGACCTATAATGTTCAGTTGATTGGGATTGATTACCTGTATGTCGGCGACCTTGGAGTCAGCGATCGACACGCGCGTGAGCCTGCGCGGAAAGTCGATAATCTCCGACATCCCGGTCGTCAGCACGATCCCCTCACCCGGCATGTAATGAGTTCCGCCCGAAACTGAATCCGAGACGTAACCCTCGGGGGACGCCGCCACTGCGGGGTCGGTCACGAACCCGCCTTCTTTCATCGGCAACGGGTTCACCGCCTGGCTCTGCCCCGCCGGCGGCTCGAGTTGCGGCTCCTTGGCGGGCTGCGCGGGCGCCGCACCTCCATCGCGCGCCGGCGCGGCCGGCTCGGGAGCAATCGTTGTCGTCTCCGCGAGCGCGGCCACGTTCGCGGGCGACGATGCCGCCGGAGCCGGAGACGGCGGCGCCCATCCGGAGGAAACCGTAGTCGTCTGCGGGGACTCGGCTGCTTTCGCGGGCGACGATGCCGCCGCCGGAGATGGAAGCGCCGCGGCCATCGGATTGCCGATCGCGGGCGGGCTCTTGCCGGGCTCAAGCGGCTGGCCGGGAACTGCGATCGATTTCACTAGCACGTCATAGGTGATGCGCGTTCCGTCGCGGCGCGTCACCTTCACTGACCATTGGCCGGCTTCCGCTCCGAGCAGCACGACTTGCCCCGGATTTTCCGAGTGCACGACGAGGGCGTGAGGATTGTTGAGGACGCGGATCGATGGCGTGCTGTCGGGCGCCAGGTCGTGGATTACGTAGGACTCCCCGGCGTTGAGCGAGAGGCTCACATGCTGGCCGCCCGAATCTGCGGCAGCAGTTGCGGCGGCTGCCGCGAACACGATCGCACCGATGGTGGCGGCGAGAGAGGCCGCGAGCATTTCAATCTTCGGTAATTTCATCGCAGAGTTCCTCTCGAGTCCGCCAGATGATCACGGGATAACAATCGACTTCGGAGCGGGTGCGCCGCTTGTGCCCGGCGACTTGGGAAACTCCTGGGCCGGCGCGCCCGTGGCTGCAGCAAGCGGCGCGGGCATCGCAGAGGAAAAGGCTGCCGCTTCTTTGACATCGCGCGGCGGCGCGTCGGAGACGGCCGTCCCTGCGGGACTCGCCATCGCCGCCGGGGGCGCGTCGGCATCGGGTTCGAAATGGGTTTCATGGCCCGGCAGCGCGGTATTGATGAATGAAACCGAGCCGGCACTCTTGCCGTCGCGCAGAATCTCTACGCTCACGCCGCGCGGCCTTCTCGGCGCAGCCGGCAGCGCGGCGGGCTGAGTCTTGATCGCTGCCTCGCGCACCCCGGCGTAAAGCAGGTCGCGCATATCGGCGCCGCCCGTGATCACGAGCTTGTTGTCGCTGTAATTCCGCATCGCCAGGCGCAGAGTTCCCTCACGGCTGGCAAGCGACAGCTTTTCGGCGTCTTGCGGAGAGACGAGCAGCGTAACGACCTTGACCGCGATTGGCTGGTCCTTGCTGCCCTCGATCTCCTGGGCGACCGCAATCACTTCGACGTTTTGAAGCACGATACGCGAGAACGCCGGCTGCTCCGGTCCGTTGCCTGAAATCGCGGCCAGGACATCGACGCGAGTCTGCGGCAGCACGAACCCCGCAATATCGCTCACCTCATCGACCGCAACCGACATCGCGCGCATTCCGGGCGGAATCAGCAGCGGCATGACGCCGGAGACTTTTTGCCCCAGGAAAAGCTTGCTCGCCACGATCGGCTCGTTGGCGACGAACCGGTTCGTAACGTATGCGTTCATCAGGACGTTGCTATCGGAGAACGCGCCTTCGGGGATGCTGTCGCGCGGCCAACGCGCCACCTTGAGGCAACTCTGGTCGAGCTTCGTGCCGAGCGGCAGCTCGCGCGCCGCGACCACAATCTCCATCGACTTGGAAAGCGCGCTTTCGACCTCCGCCTCGCGCCGCTCGAGCGCGGAGAAGACGATAATAGCGGCCAGCACCGCCGCCGCCGCCGCGAGCATCACGAAAATTACCGACCGCCTCACCTTCACCCCCTCTGTTCGATTCGCCGCAGCGAATCGTGTGCTTCCGGAACGACCCTACGGCCCGCCTCCTACTGGCTCATCGCGCTCTCTATCGCCGATTCCCGCGCTCGCGCCGCCCTCAATCCCATCGCCTCGACATGTGTGCGGAAGCTCGAACCCGCCCGCGGCCCGGCCGAATCGCCCGGTGCGCCATCGGCGGCGGGCGGCCTCCCCGCCCGCCGCCGACCGCAGGCTTCACGGTCCGGACGATGCGAACCGTCGCGATCTGTCATCACGCGCCCTTGAGCGTGTTGGTCACGCTCGTGATGACGTTGTTGATTCCGCCTTCGAGCGCCTCGTACGCCACGTAACCGGCGATCGCGACTGCAGCAATGATTAGTACATACTCAGTCATGGTCTGCCCTCTCAGGCGCTCCCAAGCCTTCTTCACTGCTGTTCTTAGACGAATCATCGTGTCACCTCCTCTTTATTCCAACCGTAATTGCTCAAGTTCGGCATATCGATTCGGCGCAGGCCGGTTAATGATCTCTCGCGATTACTCACAAGCGATAATTGGTTCTCCGTTCATATAGCGGACAGCGTGTTAGCGAGGCTCGTAACGATGGTGTTGATCCCGCCCTCCAGGCTCTGGTAGGCGACGTACCCGCCGGCCGAGACCGCGACAATCACGAGTGTGTACTCAGTCATCGTCTGGCCTCTCAGGAATTCACCGGCGCTTACCAAGACCTTTTTCAGATAGTTCATTCTCGGGTCCTCCTGTTACTGAATTGAGTCGGAGCCGAGCCAACTCTGCTGTGAGGAACCGGTGCACGCGCCATGCCATCAGGGACGCGCAAATAAGCTCACGCGCGAGAACCACTGCACGAAGTTGATTAGCGGCGAAGATTAGCGCTGTCCGCTTGTGGCACAGGGATCGGCCGAAAACTGGCGACTCGATTCCAGGAAGGCACAGGACGCGCCGGGCCGATTATTGATCGGGCGAACGTAATTGCGCGGGTGAGGAAGGTGGAGACCGGGTATGACATTAATTGCGGTGCAGAAGTTGATAAAGCGCCGCAGGCCGGGCGCCGGCCTCTCTCTTCCAGCGATAGGCGATCGCACCTGCGATGGCACATAATAGTGGCGCGCCCGACGGGCTTGATTATGCCTCCCACGCGTGTCACCGCGCTCGGCCCGGCCTCTCTCCTGCTCGGCCTGGCGATTTCAATCGGCGGATGTGCGCCCAGCGCGCTTTCATCCGCGCGCGAACAACTGGCAGGCGGGCAGTACGTCGAGGCGCGCAAGCTGCTGCTCGGCCTCAAATCCCAGGAGGCGAACTTAAGCCTCCCGGAAAAGCGCGAGGTCGCCGACGACCTGTGCCTCGCCGACTTCATGATCGGCCGTCCCTCCATCTCGATGGCCGAGCAGCGCCGGGCCTGCGCCGAGGCATCCAGCCAGCCCAACAGCCAAAGCGGCGCGCTGCTTGTGCGGATCGATGAACAGATGCGATCCGAAGCGATCCGCCGCGTCGAGGCAGCGCTCGCCAGAAAGGATTTGCCCGCCGCCCAGGAGGCTGCGCTCGAGTACCGGTCGACTGCAGGTGCCGATCCCGCGCGGATCACGCAGTGGGCCGGCGAGATGTGGAAGGTCGTCGCCGAGGAAGAGACGGCGCATCGCGAGGGCGCGGGCAAGCACCCGCCGTCTGCCGCGATTGCAACGCTGCGCAAAAAGTATCAGGCCACGAGCAAGATGGATGATGCCGGGTTCACGCAGTGGATTCGCACCACCGCGACTGTCGGCAAATCGCATCTTGTCGCGCGAATCGATTTGAAGCCGGGCGCCCTCAAGCTTTGGATCGCCGAGGACGCCATGCCGGTTGCGGCGCTCAACCTCGACCGCTTCACGGCTATCAACGATGCTATGGCGGCGCGATGCGGTTGCGATGCGCGCACCGGAATCGGCGTCGCGGAGACCGGCTTCCCCGCCTATCTGTTGGCATTCGATCCCGAGACGCGCCTGTCAGAGGTGACGATCGTTCGTGGCGGCGTGTTGAGCGCGCCGCCCCCGCCGCCGCAATGAACGGTCAGACTGCCGGCGCGTGCTCCTCCAGGCGAAGTGGCTTTCTCGGAGAGATCGCAGTTCGAATCCGCGATTTTGAGCGGCGGTCCCCACACAGTCGCCGCCGATCGGGCGTGCCGAATCTTCGCGGATGCCCACAAGTCGTTGAATTGATTGGTGAGCCGTCCGGGACTCGAACCCGGGACCCTCTGATTAAAAGTCAGATGCTCTAACCGCCTGAGCTAACGGCTCACGTCCGCCAAGCTTACGTGATCGCGACTGCAACGCAAGCCGCGCTCGCCGCCACGGCCGGGCTTTGCCGTTTTTTCGCCGAAATTCCCCGGATTGCACATTTTGACGTAAAACTCTACAGGATTAGCGCGATGGTAGTGCTGAGCAGGGCCCATGTTGGCTAAAACGAGTACGTAAAATGTCACCGATGCACTTGACTGGAGTGACACAACTATCATATATGCTTTTCCTACAAGTTGTTAGGGAGAGTTGCCGGGGGCAAAAAACTCTCGCGCCGAGCGAGGGAAAGGGAGTCACGATGCGTCACAGCGAGATCGCTGGCCTGGAGTCCGCTCAGGCCCATTTGACGCACCGCCACGGCATCGATGCGGCTTCGAGCAGCTCGGAGTGGGTGAGCATAGACCGTTTGTCTCAAGGCTCGGAGCGCGTCGGGGGGATGGTGGTGAGGTCGGCGCAGGTTCGCAAGATACTGAGGACGATTTCGCGCCTGGGTCCGTACAAGGCGACGGTCCTCATCCACGGCGAGTCCGGGACGGGCAAGGAACTGGTGGCGCGCGCGCTGCACACGCTGGGGCCCACGCCCGACGGGCCGTTCGTGACGTTCAACTGCTCCAACCTGGTCGAGTCTCTGGCGGAGTCGCAATTGTTCGGGCACGTCAAGGGCGCGTTCACCGACGCGCGCGAGGACTCGCTCGGATACTTCCGTTCCGCCGATGGCGGAACCCTGTTCCTCGATGAGATTGCGGAGCTTCCGCTCAAACTCCAGCCCAAGCTGCTGCGCGCGGTCGAGAGCGGCGAGGTCCAGCCGGTAGGATCGGCAAAGAATTACCACGTCGATATTCGGCTGGTCGCCGCGACCAATCACGATCTGCGCGCGATGGTGAAGAACGGGCAGTTCCGCGACGACCTCTACTATCGGCTCAACACGGCCGCGATCTATCTCCCGCCGCTGCGCGAGCGGCGCGACGCGATCCCGGCATTCGTCGGCCATTTCATCGAGCATTACAACCGGTTGTTCGGCAAGGAGATAAAGTACGTCTCCAGCCGGGCGCTGGACGCGCTGGTGGCGCATAACTGGCCCGGCAACGTGCGCGAGCTGGCCCACGCGATCGAAAGCGCGGTCATCCTCACCGACGGCGATCGCATCACCCTCGATGAGTTGCCCGACCATGTTAAGGAGGACGGCGCCGTCGAAGGCGCCGAGCCGCCCGCATTCGAGGCCCCGCGCGCGGAGCTCGAGGTGATAGACGGCGGTGTGATGGCCGAGAAGCAATGGCCCTACGCGCTCGACGCGGTCATCCGCGAGGCATCCAAGATCGCGCTCATCCGCGCGCTCGAGGCGACTCACGGCAACTGCCATCGCGCGGCGGAGCTGCTCGGAGTTTCGCGCTACACAGTTTACCGGATGCTGAACCGCTACGGGCTTGCCGAGGGGCGCGCATACCGGAATCTGCGCAAGAACGGAACCGGCGCATCGTAGAACGCCGGCGGCCTCCGCATCCGCCCTGCCCCGCGGTTTCCCCGGATTGGCGCAACGCGCGAACTGGCGCGTCGCCTGATAGCTTCAGGTGGCGCGGCGGGCTTTTCCGGACAGCGCTTTGGCCAACGCGGGCGGCAGGAAGGTTCGCGCGAATCTAAAGTAATTCTTGAATCTCCACGGATCGATGCGGAGCGCGCGGGCGAGCGCGCGCCGGGCGCGGATGCGATCCCCCTCGGCGAGCGCGCGAAGCCCAATGTAGCCGAGAATGCTGCGCGGCGCGCGCTCACGCGACTTGACGTGAGTCAGGCCGCGGACCCCGTAGCGCTCGAACACCATTCGATCGAAAATGCGGCCC
>DASPOF010000108.1:0-122665 GCA_035626155.1 Binataceae bacterium (SeqCode) | reverse complement strand
GCAGGCGGGCGCAGCTCGAGTTGATCCCGGTCGTAATCGTGGTCGCGGCTTTTCTGTTCGCGATGCCGCAGCTCACCGCATTCCTGCTCGCGACGGCGTACGTTCTGTCGGGGCCGGCGCTGATGGCGCATGGCGAGCGGATGGCCGTTAAGACGCCGGTCGTGCGTCCGGTCGCAGCCGAGCGCGCCAATGACGCGCCGGCGACTGCGGGCGCATCCGCGCAATCGGGCGAAAGCGCCGCGCGAAGCACCCGCCCGATGTCGGAAGATCCCGGCGCCCGCTAAGCGCCGTCCTCAGACACAACTCGTTTTCCAAGAGACGGGGCTGGCAACGCCGCCATAAGGGGTTGAGATCGCAGGGCCTAACCCTGTTGCCAGGGCGCCGGGCGTGATGGTACTACTGGTAGTACCGCCAAGTTTTTGGGTGGCCGGTCTTTGGGGGGAGATCGCGGGTGCGGAACTTTGAAAAGCTTCTAGCTCAGGTAGCAGACGCTCCGGCCAACACGGATTTTCGAACTCTTGTGGAGCTTATGAGAGCCGCTGGCTTTGAGTTTCGAATGGGAAGTAAGCAGCACGGAATCTTCACGAACCGGACGTTCAATGTCAGGCAGACGGTGGCGAAGCCGCACCACGGCCCGGTCAAGCCCGTGTATGTGCGGGATTGCCTGAAAGCAATCGAAGAACTTCAGGCAAGGCAGGGGAAAACTGATGCGTAAAACTTTGAAATATTACCTGGGCCTTCAATATCGAATGACTCTGGACTTCGACAAAGAGTCCGACGCATGGGTAATTCGATATCCAGAACTCCCGGGATGCACGAGCCACGGCGACACGCCAGCTCGAGCAATAGCCGAGGGTGAGGCGGCCAAAGCCCTCTGGCTTGAAACGGCTATGGACGAGGGTCAAACCATTCCCGAACCCCGAGGTGAGGCGACATATAGCGGAAAATTCCTGCTGCGCCTGCCCAAGGTTCTGCACGAGGAAGCGGTTGAGTGTGCGCAACGGGAGGGAACCACCTTGAACACCTATCTGGTCCATGTGATTTCGGAAGGTGTAGCTCGGTCCGGCATGAAAAACTTCATCGAGCAACTCGAAACCAGGAAGGCTGGCTCCCGAAGAAATTTTGTAAATGGCTCCAAATCGGAGGAACCTCAGATTGGCCGAAAGGAGAAAAAATCAAGCCGCCGAGCGTCCGGCTTGACTGCGGTTCATCGCGCCGCTTAAGATAATCGCACTATGTTTCGCGCGCTCACCGGACTGCTGCTTAGCCTGGCCCTTACACGGGCCCACACCGGGTGCGTCGCGGACCAGGCCTGACGGCTTGAAAATCTGAGACGAACGCCCCGGGCGGTGGGCCGACGAAGCCGCCCGGGGCGTTTTCTTTTTTCCAGGGCGGTTCGCCGGTTCCCTGCGGGCCGGGGGATGATGAAGGAGGAATGGCGATGCCCCAATCACACGCGCAAACCCACGACGCCGGCCACGTCCGCATCTTCGACACCACGCTTCGCGACGGCGAGCAGTCGCCCGGCTGCACGATGAACGTAGAGGAGAAGATTGCGATCGCGCGACAGCTCGAACGCCTCAACGTGGACGTGATCGAGGCCGGCTTCGCGGCCTCATCGCCGGGCGATTTCGAGTCCGTGCGCCGCGTAGCCGATGCGGTTCGCGGGCCGATCGTGCTGAGCCTCTCGCGCACGCGCGAGGAGGACGTCGATCAGGCGCTGCGCGCGGCGGACAAGGCGGCGCGGCCCGGAATCCACATCTTCATCGCGACCTCCGACATCCATCTCAGGTACAAGCTCAACATGACCCGCGAGGACGTCCTCGATGCGGCCACGTGGGCGGTGACGCGCGCGAAGCAGCATCTCGACTACATCGAATTTTCCTGCGAGGACGCCTCGCGCAGCGACTGGGACTTCATGGTCAAGGTCTGCACGGAGGTAATCCGGGCCGGCGCCGGAGTCATCAATCTGCCCGACACGACCGGCTATGCAATCCCGGAGGAATTCGGGAGGATGTTCGCTTACATGCGCGAGCACGTGCCGGGGTCGGACAAGGTGATCTGGAGCGCGCACTGCCATAACGATCTCGGCATGGCGGTCGCCAACTCGCTTGCCGCGGTGCGCAACGGCGCGCGACAGATCGAGTGCACGATCAACGGGATCGGCGAGCGCGCGGGCAACTGCTCGATGGAAGAGGTCGTGATGGCGCTCAAGACGCGCAAGGACTTCATGGGCATCGAGTCGCGGGTCAACACCCGTCAGATTTATCCCGCCTCGCGCCTGCTCTCCCAGGTGCTCGGACAGCCGATTCCCGCCAACCAGCCGATCGTCGGCGACAATGCATTCGCCCACGAGGCCGGCATCCATCAGGACGGCGTCCTCAAGTACAAGCTCACCTACGAGATCATGAAGCCCGAGGACGTCGGGATTCCCGCCAACAAGCTCGTGCTCGGAAAGCATTCGGGGCGTCACGCATTCGTGGACCGGCTGAGCGAACTCGGCGTCGATACCGCCTCGGTGGACATCAACAAGGCGTTCGCCGAATTCAAGGCGCTGTGCGACAAGAAGAAAACCGTTTACGACGACGACATCATTGCGCTCGTCACCGAGGAGGCGCGCCGCGCGGTCGAGCATTTCAAGCTCGTCGATCTCAAGGTCAGCTCATCGAGCACGAAGATGCCGCACGCCGAAGTGACGATGCGGGTCGGCGGCGAGGAGAAGAGCGCCGAGGCGGACGGCGACGGGATGGTCGATGCCTGCTACAAGGCGGTCTACAAGATCGCCGCGATCAGCCCGACCCTGGAGCGCTACTGGGTCAAGGCGATCACCGGGGGCACCGATGCGCTCGGCGAGGTAAGCTGCCTGATTCGCAGCAACGGGATGACGGTGGCGGGCGCCGGCGCCCACAGCGATATCGTGATGGCGAGTGCGCTCGCGCTGGTTAATGCGCTGAACCGCCTCAAATCGCGGGAGTACGCGCCGCTTCGGCCCACGACCGACGTTCCTTGAGGTGCGCCGGACCTCGCACGCCCCCGCCCCGGCGTGGTGCGCCCGGGGGTCGCGGTGTGCAATTTTTTCACCGGCGCCGCGTTTTTCCCGGAGCAACTCTTGCCGTGAGGTTGCCGTTCGGCTAAGTGCTAGTGGGCGTTGGTCTTGAAGAGGAGCCTGCTTTCCCTACTCCGGCGCAAGGAGCGTTCACGCAAGACACCTCGTTGGCGCATGCATATGCGCGGAATCACCCGCGCCGGCGGCACAAACTTTCACTGAGGATTTCCTCCGCTGAAGACTTCGGTCTCGGTCGCAGAGTTCACGAGGGCAACTGCGCTTCGCCACTTAAATGGCCTACAAAATTCTAGTTCTCAAGGGTGACGGCATCGGCCCGGAAGTCGTCGGCGAGGCGCTTCAGGTGCTCAAGGTAATCGCGCGCCTTTCGGCCGTGGACATCGAGTTCAAGGAAGCGCCGATCGGCGGACACGCGATCGACTCGCGCGGCACTCCGCTTCCCGACGACGTCCTCAAGCAGGCGCAGGAGAGCGACGCGATCCTGCTCGGCGCCGTCGGCGGTCCCAAATGGGACAACCCCAACTCCGAGAAGCGTCCCGAGCAGGCGCTGCTGGGCCTTCGCAAGGCGCTCGGGCTGTTCGCCAACGTCCGTCCGGTCAAGACGGTCAAGGAACTGAGCGCGGCGTCGCCGCTCAAGCCCGAGCTCATCAACGGCGTAGACCTGGTCGTGATCCGGGAGCTCACCGGCGGGATTTACTACGGCAAGCCGAGCGAGAAGCGGCAAGGCAAGGAAGGCGGCGAGGCGGTCGATACCTGCTTCTACACCGAGCATGAAATCGAGCGCGTGGTGCGTTACGCCTTCGAACTGGCGCGCGAACGCCGCAGTAAGCTCACGTCGGTGGACAAGGCCAACATTCTCGCGACGTCGCGGCTGTGGCGCGAAGTCGCAATGAGGGTCGCCGCAGAATTCAAGGAAGTCGCCTTCGAGAATCAGCTCGTGGACTCGATGGCGATGCACCTGGTGCGCCGTCCGCGCGACTTCGATGTGATCGTCACGGAAAACATGTTCGGCGACATCCTCACCGACGAGGCATCGGTGCTGGCCGGCTCGATGGGGCTGCTGCCGTCGGCATCGCTGGGCGAGGACGTGAATAGCGCGGGCTTCCGCGTCGGCCTGTACGAGCCGATCCACGGAAGCGCGCCGGATATCGCCGGGCGCGACGAGGCGAATCCGCTCGCGGCGATTCTGTCGGCCGCGATGCTGCTGGAACACTCGCTTGGGATGCGCGCGGAGGCGGAGATGATCGAGAACGCGGTCGACTCGGTGCTCAAGGACGGCTACCGCACGCGCGATCTTCAGGGCGGCGCCGGCACCAAGACCGTCGGATGTAAGGCGATCGGACGGATGGTCCGCGAAAAAATCGAGAGCCAGGAACCCTGAAAGCCATGGCCGGTGACCCGAGAGTGGCGGTAGTCGGAGCCACCGGTGCGGTCGGCAGCCAGCTCGTCGAACTGATCTCAGCGCGGGGATTTTCGTGCCGCGAACTGAAACTGTTCGCAACCCAGCGCGGAGCGTCGGGCACGATCGAATCCGGCGGCGAGCAGTTCCTGGTCCACGAACTCGAAAATCCGGATGCGCTCGCCGACTTCGACATCGCGTTTCTCGCCCTCCCGCAGGACCCGGCCGCCGCGATTGTCGCGGCGCGTCCCGGTCCGATCCTCATCGACCTGAGCGGCGCAGCCCGCGCGCCGTCGGACGCCGCCCCGCTCGTCTCGCCCAGCCTGGTCCCACGCGAGCGCATCGGCGAACTCAAAGGCCGCGGGGTCTTCTCCGTGCCTCATCCCGCAGCCCACGTCCTGGCCACCTGTCTCGCGGCTATCGAGGTGCGCGCGGGTTTTGTGGCGGCAACCGCGATGCTCGGTGCGAGCGCGGGAGGCCGCGATCGGATCGCGCTCATGGTCGATCAGACCACCGATCTCCTGAACGCCCGCCTCGATCTCGAGGACGACGAGACGCAGCGCAGCTTCAATGTCTTCATGCGCGAACACGAGCGCGCGGTCGCCGCGGTAATCGCAAGCCAGGCGGCGGCGCTTCTCCGCTCGGAGCCGGAACTGTGCCTGCAGGCGGTGACGATCCCGGTCCTGCACGGGTCGGCGCTCTCGATCGCGATTCCCAGGCGCACGCTTCCCGCCGATCCGATCGTGCGGCTGCGCGGCGCGCCGGGGATTCTGCTGGTCGAAGACGCGGAACCGCTCGGGATAATCGATGCGGTCGGCCAGGAGGCGATTTTCGTGCGCGCCGAGGACACCGCGGCGGGACTCGCGCTGTGGTGCACGTATGACAACGCGAGGCTCGCGGCGCTTGCGGCGCTGTGGGTCGCGGAGACGCTCACGCTCGCCACCACCTCCGCCAACTGAGACGGCGGGCAACGATGCTCGTCCGCTTCACGGTCGAATATGACGGCTCCAACTACTTCGGTTGGCAGCTACAGGTTGGGCAGGATTCCATCCAGGCGCGAATAGAGGCGGCGCTCGAGCGGATTTTCTCGGCGCCGGTGCGCGTCCACGGCTCGGGCCGCACCGATGCGGGCGTTCACGCCCGCGGGCAGGTTGCTGCCGCGCGCCTGCCGCGGCCTTTCGATCCCGCCGAACTGAAGCGCGCGCTCAACTCGCTCCTGCCGCCCGACATTGTCGTGCTCGATGTCGTGGAGGCCGCCGCCGGCTTCCATCCGCGCCGCGATGCGCGATCGCGCGTGTACGAGTACCGCGTGCTCAATCGCCCGACCGCATCGGCGTTCGAATACCGCTATAGCTGGCTGGTGCGCGAACCGCTCGACCTCGCCGCGATGGAAGCCGCCGCTCGCGTCTTCATCGGCGAACATGACTTCGCGGCGTTTCGCTCGCTCGGTTCCGAGGAGAAAACCACCATCCGCCGCGTGCTCGTAAGCGAATGGCGGCGCGAGGGAGAGCTGCTGACCTATCGGATCGAAGCAACGAGCTTCCTAAGGCACATGGTGCGGACGATGGTGACCGCGATGGTCGAGGCGGGGCGGCATCGGGTCGATGCGGACGGGATAGCCGCGATGCTCAAAGGCCGCGATCGCGGGGCGGCGCCCGCCCCTGCCCCGGCGGCCGGGCTGTTCCTGGTCGAAGTGCGCTATTGAGTCACCCCCGTGGCCGGAATCGCCCTTGGGACGGGCTTTGGCGGCGTTTGGATGCTCGAAACGCATGGGGCACAGCGCAAAAGTGGGGGGCCTGTTCAAAAACGCGCATCAGACAGCGAAAAAATGCACTGATCGCGTGCCCGCGCCCTTGAAAAAAACCGGCCACTCGTTCACCCTCTTTTCAGCCCGCACATAGGGCCGCAAGGAGGAGGATGATGACGCAGTCGCAGGTAGCAGCCCATCTCGCTGAGAAGGTGGGACTTAGCAAGAAGCAGGCAAAGGCCACGCTCGAGGAGCTTACCGGACTCGTCGTCCGGGAACTCAAGAAGGAAGGCTCGCTGCGCCTGGCGGGGCTCGGTATCTTCCGCAAACGGCAGTCCAAGGCGCGTATGGGGCGCAACCCCGCCACTGGCGAGGCGATCAAGATTCCCGCGCGCACGCGGCTGCGCTTCACCGCGGCGAAATCGCTGAAGGACTCGGTGCTCGGAGCAAAGCGGAAGTAATCGAGCGCACTCCCGCCGCTGCGTGGCGGCGAACATTCTGGTAAACCGCAAGGCCGGAGCCGGCTTTGCGGTTTACTGCTATTGAAGGCCCGGTTTTATCGCTCATTTGCCGCGCCCGCCGCCCCCGCGAGGTGTTGCCTTGCCGCGCACGGCGCGCGCACGCTCGAGGTAGTCGCGGATGCGGCTTTCGTAACCGCGCTCGGACGGCTCGTAATAAATCTTGTCTCTGAGTTCTTCCGGCAGATATTGCTGCGCGACCAGCGCGCCCTCGTATTCGTGCGGGTAGAGGTAACCCTTTCCGTAGCCGAGGCCCTTCATCAGCGGAGTCGGCGCGCCGCGCAGATGGAGTGGCACGGGCAGCGCGCCGCGTTTGGCGTCCTCGCGCGCCTTCTCCATCGCGAGCATCGATGCGTTTGATTTGGGCGCTCCCGCAAGATAGGTGACTCCCTGCGCGAGCGGGATTGCGCCCTCGGGAAGCCCGACGAAATCGACTGCGTCCTTGACCGCGATCGCGACCTGGAGCGCGCGCGGGTCGGCGTTGCCGACGTCTTCCGCGGCAAAAATCACCATGCGGCGCGCGATGAAGAGCGGGTCCTCGCCCGCCTCGATCATCCGCATCATCCAGTAAAGCGCGGCGTCCGGGTCGCTCCCGCGCATGCTCTTGATGAAGGCAGAGATGACGTTGTAGTGCTCCTCGCCGGCGCGGTCGTAGAGCAGGGCCTTTTGCTGGGCCGCCTCGCGGACCATTTCCGCGGTTATCACCTTCGTCCCGGCGTTGCTCGCGAGTTCCGCCGAAAGCTCCAGCGTATTGAGCGCGCGGCGCGCATCGCCGCTGGCGAATCGCGTCAATTCGTCCATCGCGCCGTCGGCAAGCTTCAACTCGGATGCTCCGAGCCCTTGATCGCGGTCGGCAAGCGCACGCCCGATGA
The DNA here is from genome assembly GCA_035626155.1 of Binataceae bacterium (SeqCode). Classification (GTDB taxonomy): domain Bacteria; phylum Desulfobacterota; class Binatia; order Binatales; family Binataceae; genus DASPOF01. The sequence continues at coordinate 115,065 of DASPOF010000108.1, read as the reverse complement.
GGGTTGCGATGTTTTCATCGGAGAGCGGGCGAAGCACCAGAACGCGCGCGCGCGAGAGCAGCGGCGAGATCACCTCGAATGAGGGATTCTCGGTCGTCGCGCCGATCAGGGTGATTAGCCCGCTCTCGACATGGGGCAGAGTCGCGTCCTGCTGAGCGCGGTTCCAGCGGTGAATTTCATCGATGAACAGCACCGTGCGCTTGCCCGCTTCGAGGTCCCGCGCGGCCGCATCGACCGCCGCGCGCAGATCGGCGACCCCCGCCGTGACCGCGCCAAGCTGGCGAAACACTGCGCCCGATTGGCGCGCGAGCACGATCGCGAGCGTGGTTTTGCCCGTGCCGGGCGGCCCCCACAGGATCATCGAGTGGAGCGCGTGCGCCGCGACCATCTGGTTCAGGATTTTTCCGGGGCCGAGCAGATGTTCCTGCCCGATCACGTCCTCGAGCCGTTCCGGCCGCATCCGGTCGGCCAACGGCCGGCTGGGCGACGAGCGCGGTTTAAACAGGCTCACCGACGAATCGGCCTTGCGCCGTGCCATTGTGGGGAAGTTATCACAGAGCCGCCGGTCTTGCTGCGCCAGGCGGCCGGTTTGCGCTCGGCAGCGCCGGTGATCTAGCGTGAAGCCGGGCTGGACAGGAGCCGGCACCATCCATGATCGTTGGCATCGACATCGGCGGATCTACCACCGACGCCGTCATCCTCGAAAACGGCGGCATCCACGTAGTCACAATCGAAGCGAATGACCCGGTCGCGGCCGCAGCCGGCGCACTGGGCAAGCTCGTCGCTGATTACGGGCTCAGACTCGAGGACGTCGAACGCGTGGCGGCGACCGGGGCGGGTTCGCGTGCACTGGGGGAGTCGCTGCTCGGCCGTCCCGTGCTCAAGGTCAATGAATTCACCGCGGTCGGCGTCGGGGGCACCTCGCTTGCGGGCAAGGATGAGGCGCTGGTCGTGTCGCTCGGCACGGGGACCGCGATCGTTTCGGTCAAGGGCGACAAGATAAGCCATTTCAGCGGCACCGGGATCGGCGGCGGGACTTTGCTCGGGCTGGCAAGGCATATGCTGGGAGTGGTGACGATCGAGCGGCTCGAGGCGATGGCGAAGAAGGGCGATTTGCGCCGCGTCGATCTGACCGTGCGCGATATCGCAGGCGGACCGCTCGGCGACCTCCCGCCCAATACCACCGCGGCCAACTTCGGAAAGTTGGACGCCGACGCGACGCAGGAGGACAAGGCGCTCGCGATCATGAACATGATCGTCGAGTCGATCGGCGTGCTGAGCATCGCGAGCGCCCGGGCGTGCGGGCAGGAGAATATCGTGCTCACCGGCAAGCTGACGCGCCTGTTTCGTTTCATGCAGGTGGCGAAGCGGCTTGATTTCCCGTTCGGACGCCGATTTCTGATTCCCGAGCACGCCGATTACGCAACCGCGATCGGCGCCGCACGGACAGCCCGGAAGGAATGAGCCCGCGCCGCGAGGCGCGTGATAGGGCCGTTCCAATCGCACCGCCATCGGGGATAGAATGCGCGGACTAACGTACGCCCGGATCGCCGGCGCGCTCGTGGGGGCGGGTGCGGTCCGCGCCTAGCGGGAAAACGACGCCATGGCTTCAGAGTTGCTCAAAGGTTTCCGCATGCTCGATCTCACCGATGAGAAGGGCGCGCTGTGCGGCAAGATGTTTGCCGACATGGGCGCCGACGTCATCAAGGTCGAGCCGGTCCCGGGATGCTCGACGCGGACGATTCCGCCGTTCCTCGACGATAAACCCGGCCCGGAGCGCAGCTTTTACGCGCTCACATATCACGCGGGAAAACGATCGGTTACGGCGAATCTCGACTCCGCCGACGGCCGCGCGCTGGTCGCAGAGCTCGCCGCCAAATCGGACTTCCTGGTCGAATCGTACGATCTCGGCTATCTCGACTCGATCGGTCTTGGCTACGACGAGCTGTCGCGGCGCAACCCGCGGCTCATCTACACCTCGATCACGCCGTTTGGCGACAAGGGACCGGGCCGCGACTACAAGTGGGCCGACATCATCACGTGGGCCGCGGGCGGCATGATGTTCCTGATGGGCGAGGAGGGAAAACCCCCGATTCAGATGAGCCTGCCGCAGGCTGGATTGCACGCGGGCGGCGAAGCCTCGGTCGCATCGCTGATCGCGCACTACCCGCGCCAGGTGGACGGCCTGGGCCAGCGCATAGTCGTGAACATGCAGGCCTGCATCGTGTGGACGCTCATGAACGAGCAGGCCATGCCGATCCTGCATGGCGACTACCTGCGCCGCAGCGGCAGGTTCACCGGCAAAGGCGATCAGCGCCGCACGCACGTCTACCGATGCAAGGACGGGTTTATCTCATCGCTGATCGGCGGCGGCCCCGTCGGCGCGCCATCCACCAAGGCGCTGGTCCAATGGATGATGGAGAAGGGCACGGTGCCGGAATGGATGAAGAACAAGGACTGGATGGCGTGGGTGCCCGGGATGTTCATGCAGATGAGCGAAGAGGACCGGGCCCAAATCAAGGACTTCGAGGATAGCATCCAGAAGTTCTTTCTCACCATGACCAAGCGCGAAATCTACGAGGAGACGCTGAAGAGGCGCATCCTGCTGGCTCCGGTGGCCACCGTGGCGGATATCGCAGCGGACGAGCAGCTCAAGGCGCGCCAGTTTTTCGTCGACATCAACTACGACACCGTGGGCCGCACGCTGCGATTGCCCGGCGCATTCGCGAAGCTCAGCGAAACGCCGATCGGACCCACCACCCGCGCACCCCTGATCGGCGAGCACAATCGCGAGGTCTATTGCGGATTGCTCGGGCTTAGCGCTGGGCGTCTCGAGGAACTCCGCGCGCGCCAGGCAATCTGACCCTTAGAGGGAACGCGACGATGGCCCACTTCGCACTGGAAGGCATACACATACTCGACTTCGCATGGGTTGGCGTCGGACCCATCACCGGCAAGTATTTTGCCGACAACGGCGCCGACGTGATCCGCATCGAGTCCTCCACGCGGCCCGACGTCCTGCGCATCGGGCCCCCGTGGAAGGATGCAATCCCCGGGATCAACCAGAGCCAGTTTTTCGCCAGCTTCAACACTTCCAAGAAGGGCATCACGCTCGACCTGTCCAAGCCCAAGGCGCGCGAACTCGCCCGGCGGCTCGTGCCCTGGGCCGATATCGTGATCGAGAGCTTCACGCCCAAGGCGATGCGCAACTGGGAACTCGATTACGAGCATCTTCGCCAGATCAAACCCGACTTGATAATGCTTTCGACATGCATGCAGGGCCAGACCGGCCCCAACGCCTTGTATCCCGGCTTCGGGCAGCTGATGGCTGCGCTGTCGGGCTTCTATTACATCTCGGGTTACTCGGAGGCTGAACCGACGCCGCCATACGGCGCCTACAGCGATTTCATCGCGCCCCGCTTCTCGGCATCGGTGTTGCTCGCCGCGGTGGATTATCGGCGCCGCACCGGCAAGGGCCAGTACATCGACATGTCACAGTACGAGGCGGCGCTGCACAATCTCGCTCCCGCGATCGCCGATTACTTTGCGAGCGGCCGCGTGCTCGGGCCGCGCGGAAACGCATCGGAGCGTTACGCTCCCCACGGCTCCTATCGATGCGCGAACGACGGCGAACACGAGCGATGGATCGCAATAGCAGTCGCCAGCGACGGCCAATGGCGCGCGATGCTCCAGGTTCTCGGCTCGCCGGCGGCGGACTCTCGATTCGATACGGTGCGCGGGCGAATGGAGAATCGCGCGGCGCTCGATGAGTTCATCGGCACGCTGGTCCACGGGCTTAACTCGCAGGAATTGACAAAGAAACTCCAGGCCGCAGGTGTCGCCGCTTATCCGGTCGAGAACTGCATGGACCTTCATTCCGACGAGAACCTCGACGCATTCGGCTTCTGGCACTGGCTCGAGCACAAGGTGATGGGACTGGTGGTGTACGAGGGCCTCCAGCATCGCCTCAGCCGGACGCCGGGCGACCTGCGCACTGCCGCGCCCATTCTTGGCCAGCACAACGACGAGGTTTTTTCGCAGATGCTGGGGCTCAGCGCCGCCGAAATCGAACAGCTCGTCAAGGAAGGCGTGATAGTCTGAGCGGCGTGCGGCCGGGCCGCGTTTTCGGCTCCGTCATGTGCGGTACGAACTCAAGATAGCGCTCCGCTACCTGCGCGCGCGGCGCAAGGAAGCGTTCATCTCGGTAACCACCGTCTTCACCGCGATCGGGGTGATGATCGGAGTCGCCGCGCTGACGATCACCCTCGCGATCATGGGCGGCTTCCAGGAAACGCTCAAAGAGCAGGTGTTGAGCCTCAGTCCGCAGATTGAGGTCCGCAGCAGCGAAGGCTCGATCGCCAAGTACGCATCGGTCGAGGCGCAGGCGGCGAGCATCGCGGGCGTCGCGGGCGCCGATGCGTTCATGGTGGGCCAGGCGATGCTGAGTTCCGGGCGCGGAATCGGCGGGGTGATCGTGCGCGGGATCAAGCCGCAAAACCCAGTCGTGATCGAGGAGTGGAGCCGCTTCATGCGCCAGGGCGGGCTGGACCGCCTAAGCCGCGACTACTCGATCGCCGATCCTGCGACCGGCAAACAGATTCCAGCCGGCGCGATCGCGATCGGAGCCGGCCTGGCCGAGAAGCTCAAGGCCAATCTCGGCGACCCGGTGCGCGTCGTCGCGCCGATCGTCACTCCGCCGTCGAACACGCTTGCGACGATGACCGGAACGTTCGTGGTCGGCGCGATCTTTGAGTCGGGGATGAGGTTTGCAGACCGCAACCTGGTGTTTATCGACCTTGGACGCGCGCAGCAGTTCTTCGGACGGCCGGATCGCGCCGACGGGATCGACGTGCACCTGGTGCATCTGGACGATACCGCGCGGGTGACCGCCGACCTCAAGAAGCTGCTGGGCCGGCCTTACCTCGTGAGCAACTGGATCGAGCAGAACGAATCGGCCTCGGCGGGGTTCGAGATCCTCAAGCGCATCGATGCGATCGTGCTGGTGCTGTTAATTGGCGTGGCGGCGTTCAACCTGGTCGCGACGCTGATCATGGTGGTGATGGAAAAGCGCAAGGACATCGCCGTGCTGATTGCGATGGGGGCCACCCGGCGCGACGTGCGAATGATTTTCGTGCTGAAAGGAATGATCGTCGGAGGCGCGGGAACGCTGGCCGGCCTCGCCATCGGCGCCGCGGGATGCTTCGCGCTGGCGCGCTATCACTTCATTCACATTCCAAAAGAGGTCTACGGGATTTCGACGCTCCCGATCGCCGTCCAGCCGTCGAATTTCGCGCTGGTGGCAATCGCGTCGCTCCTGCTCTGCCTAATCGCGACGTTCTACCCGGCCGCGCAGGCATCGCGCGAGATGCCGGTCGAGGTTTTCCGCACCTAGTGGCCGCCCTCCGCCTCCTCCCAACCGCACACAGATCAATTATTCGTTTTCGGGCGTGGGATTGACCGGCGGCTTGGCGGCGAGCTTGGGCTTGCGAACCACCAGCGTCTCATGGCCGCGGACCTTGATGGTCCGGGCCGGCTCAGATTGGTAGGTCTGGCTGGGAGATTCGGGCCGCGAGGACCGCGACGCGGTGCGCCGGCGCCGCCAATTGCTCAGCTCTTGCGAGAGCTTGGAAGCAACCGGGTCCTTTTCCCGGCCGTCGTTCGCCGCCGGCGCCTGACCCTTCGCCGGATCGTCGGGCGATTCTGATGAACTCATGCTGACTCTCTCTTCCTGTGACGTGGATCCGTCCTCCTTTCTGTCGTTACCGACAGGCAAATCCAAATTTTGTGAAGGCCGAGCGGGAATAGCACGATGGCATCCGCGCTCGCAGCCGCCTTAGCTCGTTGCTCGGTGACTTAAACTATTCCTTGCTAGCGCACTGATCGCGATCAGTGACGCGAGTTAAACACTTCGAGCTATTTCAATCCGGGGAGTGATATTGGCAGTGTTGGAGCGCCGGGTCCGGAGCGCGGACCCGGCGCTATACGAATCATCGGGCGAAAATCTTCATCCTGTTATTGCCCGAACAGGCTGCCCATCCGCAGTGCAAGCCCCATGTCCCCAGTGATCCGGAGCTTGCCGCTCATGAAAGCCACCTGGGGGTTGAGCTTCCCGGTGGTCATATCGACGTAATCCTGCGCCGCCATGGAGATCGTGATGCTCGGCGATGCCGCCGGGCCCTCTTTGACCTCGCACGCCTGGTTGTTGATAACGACATGCCACTTGCCACCATTATCACCCGAAAGATCGAACTGGTAAGTGGCGGTCAGGCCTTTAGCCGCATCCTTTTTGAAGCGGTTCGGCATTTCAGCGAAAATCTGCTTTGGGGTCGTTGGTGCATCAGCCATGGGAAACGGACACCTCCTGGTGGGAGCGGCGGAGCCGCGCTATGTGCGTCATCTAACCGTTCATAAGAATCGTTGTCAATAGATGCCGTGGCCCGTGCCGGTTCAGTCATGCCCCGGGTCAAGGCGCTGGCAAGGACAAGCAAGGCTCGCTTAAGACAGCGCCGTCGCGAACTTAAAATCCGAAAACTCTTCCCGGCTCGACGCTTATCAGATTCGCACGCACCATCACCGGCGCGGCGCCAACCGTGATCGTAACCGCCCGCTCCTTCTCAAGATCGGTCTTAACCGATCCGCCGAGGTACGCATCATGCCCGATGACCTTGACCGTAACCTTGCCGAGCCCCGCGTTCTGAAGCTGCTGCTGGATTTTCGACTCCATCGCCGCCCACTCGCCCAGGTCGGTGGTGAGAACGTTATTGACGCCGCTGACACCATCGACGTTGCGCGCGGTGCGCTCGGCGAGCAGCTTGTCGTTGTCATCAAAAACTTTACCATAAAGCGTAACCGTGCCGTGGTCGGTGTATGCCCGCACACGCCCGAGTTTCCGGTTGCCCTTAAGCGCGGTTTGCACGCGCTCCAGCAGCGACGGGGTCGGCTTGGGCACAGCGGCGTACTCGCGGCGGGGACGCTTGTGCGCGGCCCGAGCCGCGGGAGATGGAGCGGCCGCTCCAAGCGCCTCGCTGGGAGCGGCGGCCGGTGTCGCGGCCCCTACTGCTGGGGCGGCTGGCGGCGATGGCGCTGCGGAGGCGGGAGTCGCAACCGGGGCCGAGGCATACTCGGGCGTCTCGGTGGGACTGAGACTTGCGAGCTTCGCCTTGAGGTCAGATTCCAGCGACGCGCGGTCGGCGTCATCGCGCGCGAGGATGACCGGATAATCGACCTCAACCTGGCCGCCGCTGAACGGCGTGAACGACCATCCCGAAACCTCTTTGACCACATCCGCATCGAGGCTCGGATTGGGCACGCTCGAGGTGCGGACCGCCGCACCGCCCACCGTTCCGTCGGGCATCACCTTGAGCCTGAGATCCATCGCATCGTGCATCGATGCGTCGCTGCCGAGCGCGCGCTTGTATATGTCGAGCAGCCCGGCCTTGTTCGCATCGAAGACCTTGCGCATCGCTTCCTGATCCCGCTCGGGTGACGATGCCGATTCCCCCGCAACCTGGATTCCGAGACCGGTCGCAAGGACGACCTGCGGTCCCGACGGCACGGCGGCCGGCGATGCGACCGCGGAGGGCGAAACTGCTTTGGTCTCCTCGGGCGCCTTCGCCGAGGTGAGATGAAGCGCGAGCCAGGCGCCGCCGCCAAGCGCTACCAGCGCCGCAAGCGTATAGCCGATTATGCCAAGCGCGCGCCCGCCGCCCGTCTCCTCGTCCTGTGCTTCATCGGCCGCGCCTGTGGGACCGGCAAGCCGGCTGCTCGAAAATTGTGGCGCGCGGCGGGACGTGGCCGCCGGCGCTGCGGGCGCAGGCGCCTCGGGCTGCGAATCGCTCAGGCGCGCGCCGCAGAAATTGCAAATCACCTCGCCCGGCTCAGCTTTGCCACCGCAGACGGGACACTCGATTTTCGTTTCTTCCGATGCGGGCGGACGGCCGGCTCCGCCTGCGCCCCGGTCAGCGCCCTGGGTGAAAGCGGGACCGGCTGGAACCAGCGCGATGCCGTCCTGCGCGCAGAAGGTCTCGCTATCGGGATAAGTCCGGTCGCATCGTGGGCAGGTCTTCATCGTTTGGCCGGGTCAGCGCCTCATCCACGCGACATTGGGCGGGCCGCCGCAATACCTGCGCCGATATCATTGCAATTTTCCAGTCGCGCCGCTGGTCGAACGGCCATTTTCACAGACTATCGCGGGGTGCGCGGCCGTGCAAAACAATCGGTTCGTCTCCCGCGCACCGCGATGAGCCTGACAGGATGCCGATGCTCAGCCGGCCGCGATCCGGGCGGGAGATTCGGACGCCGATTAGCCGGCGCGCGATACCGCAATCGATGCGATCCCGAGGCACAAGGCGATCGCAGTCGCCACTACGCCGGGCCCCGCGAAAAAGTAAGTCCAGCTCAGGACCACCAGAAAAGCCTGGCCCACGAACAACACGATGATGAAGGGCCGAGCCTCGCGAGCATTCGTGCGGCCCAGATTCCCCAACTGCCACATCAGCACAGCCATGATCGCGAAGAACACCGTGGTCGAATGCGCGTAGCCGCGCATGAAATCCCAGTAGGTGCGGCTCGACCCCATGATCTGGAAATGAAACGCTCGCATCGCGTCGAATACCGCCTGCTCCTGGGGTCCGCGCCCGGTTGTTTTCGAACTGGCAATCGTATGGCCGACAATACCGAGCGCCTGAAGGACTGCCGCCACTCTCAACCAGATCCGGGGGTTCATTCGCGACCTCCTTCACGTCCGTTCAACCCCAAAAGCAGCGGGGATTGCGGCATGGACGCGCCGCGGCCACGCGCCGGCTCGGCGAATCGAGCGGCGCATGGCGAAAGGCCCGGTGAGACCGGGGCAGCCGTGCGCGAAGATCAGGCGGCGGGGTTGTTTTCCAGACGGAAGCCGATTCGCACCTCGACCTGGAACTCCGGCTCCCCGTTCCTCATCACCGCGCCGCGGATGTTGCTGACCTCGAACCAGTCGATATTGCGCAGCGTCTGGCGCGCCTTCTTGAGCGCGTTGCGCACGGCCTGCTGGATGCTTTCGTCGGACACGCCGACGACATCGATGAGCTTGTAGGTCTTTTCCGGCATGGGATCTCCTGATGCGGCTTGCGCCGCGATTCGGTTTGCGCCGTGACGGCGCACGCGGATCACCTATTTCTCGACCATCCGGCCGAAGTCGACCGCGAACACTGATTCGTCTTCTATCGTCCTCATGTCGAGCAGAAAGGTCCGGTCGCTTACCCTCCCGATAATTCGCGCACGGCGGAAGATCTCCGCGATCTTATCCGGGGACATCCGCGGATGGCGCACGCGGACCGCCGCGCTTTCGAGCGACTCGGCGGGAAGCGAACCCGAGCCGGCCTCGGCAAAGGACGATACGACGTCGACTTGGAACTCGCCGCCGAGCCTTTCCGCGAGGATTGCACGAACGCGCTCGCCGATCGACCGCAGCTCCCCGGGCGTGCGCCGAAGAAGCCTCAAGGTCGGCACCACCGATGGGAGATCGGCGGATCGGAGGTAGAGCCTGAGCGTCGCTTCGAGCGCAGCCAGTGTGAGCTTGTCGCATCGCAGCGCGCGCTTGAGCGGGTTGCGCCGCAACCGTTCGACCAGTTCGCGCCGCCCGGCGATCAGGCCGGCTTGCGGACCGCCGAGCAACTTGTCGCCCGAGAACGTGACCAGCGCAGCGCCGGCGGCGATTCGATCCGCGACCACCGGCTCGGGCGCAAGGCCGTAAGCGGTGAAATCGACCAGCGCGCCCGCGCCGAGGTCCTCCACCACGTCGAGCCCGCGCTCGCGGCCGATCTTCACCAGCTCGTCGAGGGGAACTTCGCTGGTGAATCCGACCACGCGGTAGTTGGAGGGATGGACCTTGAGCAGAAGGGCGGTGTCGGGCCCAATCGCGTCGATGTAGTCGCGCGGATGGGTGCGATTGGTGGTGCCGACCTCGCGCAGCCGCGCGCCGCTTCGCGCCATGATGTCCGGCAGCCGGAACGAACCGCCGATCTCGATCAGCTCCCCGCGCGAGACGATCACCTCGCGCCCCTCGGCAAGCGTGTTCAGCGCGAGCAGCACCGCCGCCGCGTTGTTGTTGACCACGGTGGCCGCCTCGGCTCCGGTCAGCGCGCGCAACTCCGTCTCGACGAGCGAGTCGCGATCGCCGCGTTCGCCGGTGGCGAGATCGTACTCGAGGTTGACCGCGGACCGCGCCGCCTGTTCGAGCGCTTCGATGGCATCTTCGGCAAGGATCGCGCGCCCGAGGTTCGTGTGCAGGATGATACCGGTCGCATTGACCACCGGCTTGAGCGCGGGTTCGTCTGCGGCTACGGCCGCCTCGACTCGATGCACCAGCGCCTCGAGCACCGCATCGCGCGCGGGCGCAAAGTCGCGCCGGCCCGCAACGATCGCCTCGCGCAGCTCCGCTTGCGCTCGCTGCACCATCATTTTAAGGTACCCGCGGCTCAGGCCCTCGAACGCAGGCTGTTTCTCGACGGCGCGCAGACATTCGTCGGTCGGCGGTACGATGCGAAGCCGATCGCCCCGGCTATCCGGCGCAGATTGTACGGCACGCTGGCGCTGTCGCGACTTGCCCGCCATCGAAGGCATTATCTGAGAGCGCGAGCAACCGTGGCAAGAGCGCGGGACGGCGCGACGCCATCGGCGCGCCGTCCCGCGTCCGCGTTGCGTCAATTCAGAGGGTGTTGAAAAATGCCGAGTGCGCGGCGTCCAACTGGCGGGAATGAAGAACAGCCTCATTCCCTCGCCGACTGAACCGGCCAGGCGCCATCGGCACGCGGGGGTACAGCGTTGGGAACCGCGATGCCGCCTGGCGAACCAAATCGGCAGTGCATCAGCATCGAGGCATTAAGCAAAAGTGGCCGCGGGCCTGACTCATAGCGAAGACCTAGTTGCCGCCCGCAGGACGGCCGAATCCGGCAAGTGGATAGTCGCGCTCTCCGTGTTGCTGGGAACGTTCGTCGCGCTGATGGACGTGACCATCGTGAACGTCGCGATGCCGCACATGATGGGCAGCTTCGGCATCGATCTCCTCACCGTCACGTGGGTTGCGACTTCGTACAACATCGCTTCGATGATCATGATCACGATGGCGGCCTGGTGGACCACTCTCATCGGGCGAAAGCGCCTTTACCTATTCTCGATGATAGTGTTTGTCGCCGGATCGGTTCTTTCCGGGATGTCGCACACGCTTGCCCAGATGATCGCCTTCCGCATTCTGCAGGGAATAGGCGGAGGCACTCTGATGCCGCTCTCGCAGGCGATCGTGCGCGAGAAATTCCCCCCCGAAGAGCAGGGTGTGGCGATGGCCACATTCTCGATGGGAACCATCCTGGCTCCCGCGACCGGACCGGTCATCGCCGGGTGGCTAATCGACAACTATGGTTGGCCGTTCATTTTCTATATAAACGTGCCGATCTGCCTGATCTGCCTGTTCATGGTGAGCACCTTCGTCCACGATCCGCCCTATCTCAAGCGCGGCGTGGAAAAAATCGATGCGGTCGGCATCGGACTGCTCACAGCCGGCATCACCGCCCTGCAAATCGTGCTCGAGCGCGGACAGCAAGTCGGCTGGTTCCAGTCGCGGATGCTGACCTGGGGAGTCATTTTCACCGCATCGGCCTTGCTCAGTCTCGTGGTCTGGGAGCTTCTGCAAAAAGAGCCGATTATCAATCTGCGCCTGTACAAAAATCCGCTGCTCAGGGCCGGCAATACATACAACGCGGTCACCGGCTTTGCCGTATTCGGATCGACTTTCCTCCTGCCGCAGTTGACCCAGACGCTACTGGGCTATACCGCGCTCGCCTCGGGCCTGGTGATGATTCCACGGTCGATCATGATGCTGTTCTTCATGCAGGTCAGCGGCCGAATGTATAATCGCGTGAGCCCGCGAAAGCTGGTCACCTTCGCAATGATTGTGCTGATTTATACATACTGGTCACTCGGCCATTTATCGACCGGCGTGGGGTTCTGGAATATCGCGCTCCTGACTGCATCGACCGGGCTCGGCCTGGCCTTTTCCGGGACCGTGGTCAATACCGTCGCGCTGAGCAGCGTAGCGCGGCAGAACATGACCCAGGCCGCGGCTTTGAGCAATTTCGTAAACCGGGTGGCAGGCAATGTCGCCTACGCCGTTCTCGCAACCGTCGTGACCCGGCGCGCGCACTTTCACCGGTCCATCCTGGTCGACAACATCACTCCTCGCCATGAGGCATTCATCGCCTGGAGCCCCGCGGTGCAGCGCGTACTGAGAGTCCCGGCATTCAATTCGGGCTCTGCGCAGGAGACGGCCGTCTCGGTCGTCAATCATGTAGTTACCCGGGAGGCGCGCATGCTGGCATACAATGACGTCCATTGCATGCTGGCGATTATCATGTTGATATTTCTGCCTATTGTATTTCTGCTGCCGAGCAAGGGTATCCCCGATGAGACGGAGGAGGTAATCGAGTAATTGCCGGCCGAACCGTCCCTTCCCAGAGGCTGCCACGCATGAAAGTCACGAGCCTGGAACTCCGCTTCGCCGATCGCCGAGGCGCGCGCGGCGCGATTCGCCATCTGCCACCCGATGAGTTCTCGGCAACGTCGGCCGAGCGGGGCCGCATCGAGATTGCCGCGAGCGCCGGCGCGGCGGATTCGGGCCGCGTCGTGCGCGCCACGATTCGAAATAAGTCCGCGGAGCCGATCTTCCTGGACGCGCTGCTGATTGAAGTCGCAACGGGGCTTGCGCCTGAGCGGCCCGCGCGCTTCTTCAAGCATGGATATCAATCGTGGAGCAGCTCGGGCGCCTATCCGGTAATTTCCGCGGCCGTTCATCGGCGCGACGGTGCGTCGCGTATCGCGCGCCTCAATCATCAGAGCGAGGCGCGCCGCCCGCGCGAATTCCCCGAAGCGCTGACCTCCGAGATGTTCGCGATCGTCGAGAGCACCGATGCGCCCGCCGCGGTGCTGGCGGGATTTGCCGGCGCGGCGCACGAACTCACCACCGTGACCGTTCCCGGTCCCGAGCGGGTCATCGCGCGCGTGCTGCTCGACGGGATTCCGCTCGAGCCGGGGTCGGTCCGCGAAGTCGAGCCTTTGCTCCTCGCCGAGGGCGCGGCGCCCGCCGTGCTCGCGTCGCGATGGGCCGGCGTCATCGGCAAGCGGATGAATGCGCGGACGGGCGCGCCGTACCAGCGCGGATGGTGCTCCTGGTACCACTACTTCGACGCGATTAGCGAGGACGCTCTGCGCGCGAACCTCCACTCGCTCGCCGCGATGCGCGATGAGTTCCCGCTCGAGGTCGTGCAACTCGACGACGGCTTCCAGGCCGGCCTCGGCGACTGGGAGGCGACCAACGCCAAGTTCCCGTCGGGACTAAGGCGACTCGCGGACGAGATTCGCGCCGCGGGATTCACGCCGGGCCTGTGGACCGCGCCGTTTCTCGCGGCGCGCGATTCGCGCCTGATGCGCGAGCATCCCGGTTGGTTCATCCGCCACGAAAGCGGCGAGCCGCTTCGCGCGGGATACAATCCCAATTGGACCGCGGACCGCGATGCGTACGCGTATGCGCTCGATGCGAGCAATCCGGCGTTCCGCGAGCATCTCGAGCGCCTTTTCGGCAGGCTCGTCCGGGAATTCGGTTACTCCTACCTGAAGCTCGATTTCCTGTATGCCGCGGCCGCCGAGGGAACCCGTTTCGACCCCGCAATCACGCGCGCCGAGACGCTCAGGCGCGGCCTGGAGGCGATTCGCGCTGGCGCAGGCGATGAGACCTTCCTGCTCGGATGCGGATGTCCGCTCGGGCAGGCGATCGGAATCGTTGACGCGATGAGAATCGGCCCGGACGTCTCGCCGTTCTGGGGCGCGGGCGGCGCGGAGGATCCATCGACGGTGCACGCCCTCGATGCGATCGTCGCGCGCAGCTTCATGCATCGGCGCCTGTGGCTGAACGACCCCGACTGCGTGATGCTCCGCTCGCGCCAGACGCAGCTCAACGCTGAAGAGCGGGGGACTTTGGCCGCAACTATCGCGGCATCGGGCGGGATGCTTCTGATCTCGGACGACATGAGCCTGCTGGGCGGAGACGAAGCGCGCCTGTACCGCGAGGTCGCGAAGCTCGGCGCAGAAATCGACGCAAGCTTCACGCGCGAACCCATGCGTGCGCTCGACCTGATGGCGTCGGGTGCAGTGCGCGGCCTTTCCAAGAAGGCAGGCAACGGAGCGCTCGCATTGTTGATTAATCGCCTCGATGCGCACGAGCGGGTGCGAGTCGCCGACCTCGGCATCGGAGCCGGGCCGTTCAGCGTGCGCGCGATCGGCGGCGCCGAAGTTCCCGCGCGCGACGAGATCGAAATCCCGCCGCACGCCGCGCGCATCGTGCGCCCGCAGCGCGGATAATCACGCCGCCAGCTCGATCACGCTCGCGCCCGCGCCGGCGTGCACGATTGCGCGGGCCGATTCGATCGGCGCGCCGCTTGCGAGCGCAGCGTAGTACTCGCGATCGAGCGCCTCGATCACGCCCGGCGCATCGCCGGCGCGGCACAGCGCGACGATCGATCCGCCGAACCCTGCGCCGGTAAGGCGCGCGCCGAGCGCCCCTCCGCGCCGCGCGCATTCGACCAGCCGGTCGAGCCGCGCGGTGCTGCACTCGAAGTCACGGGCGAGACTCTCATGCGATGCGTTCATCAGCACACCCATCTCATCGAGACGGCCCGCCTCGAGCGCGGCCGCGGCGCGGTACACCCGCTCGGTCTCGCCGAGCACGTGGCGCGCGCGGCGGAGAATCTCCAGTGGGCGGGCGGGATCGAGAATGATCCGCGCCGCGCCCGTGCCGAGCAAATCGTCCGCGAGGCGGTCGCGCGCGATTCCCACGATTCGCGCCGCATCGGCAAGATCGGGATCGAGCCGCGCCGGCGCCGTCGCTTCGAGGATGCGCACCAGCTCGGGCGCATCCCACTTTCCAAGCCGCGCGACGACGTCGCCGAGAATCCTTACGCCGTCGAGCTTGAGCGCGCACGCGATGATTCGCGCCGCAAGCGCGCATTCGACCACCCGGCGATTGTACTCGCCGCGCACCCTGCCCGACTTGTCGGCAACCTCGCGGCTGTCCGCGACGACCAGCGCCGCCTCGGCCGGCATCGCCACCGGCCGCACGCGGAGCGGCTCGAATTCGATCAGGAGCGCGTGATCGCGCCGGCCCAGCAGCGACGCCGCCTGGTCCATCCCGCCCGCCATCGTGCCGACGTACCATTCGCTTCGCGCGACCATCGATGCGGTCTCGATCGGCGCCAACTTAAGTCCGTTGATCGCCATGAAGGCGAGCGCCGATGAGACCGTCAGCGCGGCCGACGATGAGAGGCCGGCCGATGGCGGCACGCGTCCATCGACGATCATCGCGGCGCCAACCCAGCGATCCATCGCTGTGCCGCGCGCCGAAAAATGATCGATCACGCCCTGCACTGCGGCCTTGACGTAATTGGCCCAGTCGCCCGTCGGATAGGGCGGGATATGGCGCTCGATTCGGAAGCTCCTCGGCGGCCAGGCGCGATCGGCGTTGCGGAGCGAAATCTCGGGGCTCGACGAACGCGCGGCCACAATTATCGTCGAGCGATCGATCGCGATCGGCAGGACCGGAAGACCGCTGTAGTCGGTATGCTCGCCGATCAGATTCACGCGGCCGGGCGCGCGCACCGCAATCGGGCGCGCATCGGAGACCGCGGCGGGACCAAGCTCGAGCGCGAGCGCCCGCGCACGTTCGTGCTCCGCGCTATCCCACGCGCCGGATGCGTTCATCGCGACGCGCTCTTGGGCCTGAATCGGCGCCGGGCAAGTTCAAGATCGGCCGGCGTGCCAACATCGCTCCAGAAGCCGCGCATATCGATCGCGCGCACGACGAGTCCGTCCGCGATCATCGCAGGGATCGCCAGGGGCAATTCGAGTTCGCCGCGCGGCGACGGCTCCAGCCGTTCCAGGTAGTCGAAGAGGGAAGCCCCGGCCGAGAAGAGGCCGGCGTTGTTCCACGGGGTTGTCGATGTGCCGCGGGGCGGTTTCTCTACCAGGCGCTCCACGCGCATCTCCCCGGTCAGATAGACCGCCGCGCCACGCCAGGGATCTTTCGTCCGATTCACGGCCAGCAGGAGATCGTAATCATCCTCGGCGGCGCGCGCGGCAAACCGGCGGTAATTCGCGCGGTCCATCAGAACGTCGCCCCATCCGAAGATGAACCGCCGATCGCCCGCGACCGCCGCCTTCGCTGCGAGCATCGCGCCGGCCGTCCCGCTGAGCTCGCCCTGCCGAACGACCGATAGATCGAACTCGGGATGGCGTTTACCGAACGCCGCCGCCCACGCCTCGACTTGCTCCGCAAGATAGCCCGCGACAATCACGAATCGATCGATTGCCGCGTCGCCAAGAGCAAGCGCGATATGCTGTACCAACGGCGCGCCCGCCACTTCAAGCAGCGGCTTCGGAGTGCGCAGGGTCAAGCTGCCCAGACGCTTCCCGCGTCCCGCGGCGAGCAGCACCGCTTTGCGAATTTCGACCGCCATCGGCGCACAATAGCACGCGTCGGATTTAGAGCGAGTTCCGGCGCATTGGAGTTTTCGGCGGAAACGAAGAAGCGTCCCGGCGGGACGGAGCCCGCGTCGCGGCGACGCTCGTGGAAGCCGGGCGAACCCCCTGTCGCGAGGGATTCACTGGCGCTTGCTGCACGTTGTAGAATCCGGTGCAGCATGACCATTCGCGGCAATTACCGCCTTAGAGGTTGGACGCATGTTCGGTGAGATGAACCCACGGGCGAAAGCCAAGGCCCCTTTCATCTCGACCGAGGAAGCTCTCGAAGAGACCCGGCGCGGCCGCATGCTCATCCTCATGGATGATGAGCGGCGCGAGAACGAGGGCGACCTGTGCATGGCGGCCGAGAAAGTCACGCCCGAGGCGATCAACTTCATGGCCACGCACGCGCGCGGCCTGATCTGCCTGCCGATGGCCGCGGAGCGAATCGACCGTCTCGGGCTCAGCATGATGGTAGGCGATAACCAGGCGCCGCTTGGGACCGCGTTCACCACCGCGATCACCGCGCGCCGCTGCAAGGGGTCGGGAATTTCCGCGCGCGATCGCGCGACCACGATTCTCCAGGCCGTGCGCGAGGACGCCAGCGGCAGCGAGTTCATCACGCCCGGCTACGTTTATCCGCTTCGCGCGCGCGATGGCGGCGTGCTGGTGCGCACGGGCCAGACCGAGGGCGCGGTGGACCTGGCGCGCCTTGCGGGGCTCAAACCCGCCGGGGTCATCTGCGAGATTCTCAAGGAAGACGGCACGATGGCGCGGCGCGACGACCTGGTCAAATTCGCGCAGGCCCACGATCTGAAGATCGTGACCGTCGCGGATATAATCGAGTACCGGCTGCGCAACGAGACGATGGTGCATCGGGTCGCCGAGGCGCGGCTTCCGACCGCGTACGGCGAGTTCCGCGCGATGGTGTATCGCAACCTCATCGATCACACGGAGCATCTCGTGCTCGTGATGGGCAAGGTCGATCCGGCGCGCCCGATCCTGGTTCGCGCGCATCGCGAGTACCTGCCCGGCGACGTTTTCGGCTACTCGCTGCGCAACACGCGCGACCTGCTGCGCGCATCCATGGAACGCATCTCGGAGGCCGGCGAGGGCGTGATTCTCTACGTGAAGCGCGAGTCCAACGAGATCGCCGCCGAACTCGATACTGAGAACCGCCACCCTGCGCCGCGCTTGAGCACCCGCTACGGCCAGACGGAAGCCGACTTTCGCGACTACGGAATCGGCGCGCAAATCCTGCGCGATGTCGGCGTGCGCAAGATGATTATCCTTTCGGATTCGACCCCGCGGCTCGCCAATCTTCCGGGCTACGGCCTGGAGGTGGTCGGATCGGTTCCGCTCTCGACCGACGGATCGCAAAACACGCCGCAGGCGAGCTAGCGCGGTACCAATGCCGCAATGGAATCACGTGAAGCCTGGGTTGCGCGGCGCGCATCGAGGCGGCTGACCTCGATTTCCGCCGCGGCGGTCGTGGTGGCCGCGATCGCGCTGGGGGCGGCGAGCGCCGCGATGCCGGTCGCGGGCCAGATCGTCGAAATCACCCGCGTGAGCCTCACAAGCCGCCTCGTGGCCGGCAAGACCGCCACGCTCAAGATCGATGCGCTCGTGGCGACCGGATGGCATATCAATTCGGACCGCCCCGCGGGCGACTTCTATATTCCGACCCGGGTTTCCGTGAACGCACCGGGCGGCATCACGGCGGGCCCGGTAGCCAATCCGCCCGCCGAGATGCTTGCGGCCGAATTTTCGAAAGACCAGAAGCTGTCGGTCTTCACGGGCGCGCTGCATTTCGAGGTTCCCCTGACGGTCCCGCGCGATTTCAATCCGTCGGGCGCCAAGCCGGTTACCGTGACGATCGATTACCAGGCTTGCAACAACGTCGAGTGCCTCCGCCCCACCTCGACGAGCGCGACGGCCGATATCGCATCGCTCGAAGATGGCGCCGCGGCGGCCGCCCTTGATGGCGCCATCGCGGGCGCACCGCGCCAGGCCGTTACCGGCGCATCGAGCGAGGCCGTCGCGGGGGGCGCTGAGAACAACGCAATCGCGAACGTGTTCGCGAAGCACGGATGGTTGATCGGTTTTCTCGCGGTCCTGCTCGGAGGACTCGCGCTCAATCTCACGCCCTGCGTCTATCCGCTGATTGGCGTGACGGTCGCCTATTTCGGCAATCAGGGCGGCGGGCCACGCCGCGTGTTGATGCTCGCGATCACCTACGTGCTGGGAATCACGATGATGTTCTCCGCGGCGGGCGTGGCGGTCGCGCTCTCGGGCGGATTGTTCGGCGCGGCGATGCAGAGTCCGCTGGTGCTGTCCGCGCTCGCGATGGTGCTGGTCGGGCTTGCGCTGTCGAACTTCGGGTTCTTCGTGTTGCAGCCGCCGCAATGGATGATGCGGCGGGCGGCTGCGGCGCGGCCGGGCTTCATCGGGGCGTTCGCGATGGGGCTCGGGATGGGCGTCGTCGCGGCGCCGTGCATCGGGCCGATCGTGCTCGGACTGCTGCTGATGGTCGAGCGCAGCCAGAACGCGCTGTTCGGTTTCGCGCTTTTCTTCACGCTCGGGATCGGCCTGGGAATTCCGTACGTGGGGATCGCGCTCGCCGCGGGCAGCATCCGCCGGCTGCCGCGCTCGGGCGAGTGGCTTGCGTGGATCGAGCAATTATTCGGCTTCGTGCTGATCGGTCTTGCGATCTACTTCCTCGACCCCGTCGTGCCGCGCCACCTGATGATGCGGTTCCTGCCCTACTATGCGGCCGCAGCCGCCATCTTCCTCGGCTTCGTGACACGCGCAGGCCGTAGTTGGCGCCCATTCCTGGTGCTCCGATCGGCAGTCGGCGCCATCGCGGCTGCCATCCTCATATACGCATCGATTCCACGCCGCGCTCCGGTTCAACTTACATTCCAGCCGTTCCTTTCGAGCGCGCTCCAGGCGGCGCAGGCCGGGCGCAAGCCGGTGCTGATCGATTTCCGCGCCGACTGGTGCATCCCGTGCCGCGAAATGGACCGCTCGACATTCGTCGATCCCGCGGTGGTCAGCGAAGCTCAGCGGTTCGTCCGCCTGCGCGCGGACCTCACCCGGCAGGACAAGAATAATGCGACGCTCATGAGCCGGTTCGGCATCCAGGGCGTTCCCACCACGATGATCATCGACTCAAAGGGGCAAGTGCGGCTGCGCAAGGTCGGCTACGTCAGCGCCGAAGAGCTGCGGGCGGATCTCCGTCGCGCGGATTGAGCGGGGATGCGAAAATCAGGGGTTGGATTTGCTCCAAAGGCTTCCGTCACAGTTATCGAACATAGTTTTATTTGATTCTCCTTAATTCGGGCCGATCTCGCCTCAACATTCCTGCTTGAGAAAGGAAGATAACGTCCGCAAATTCGACGTTTTATTGCCGTTCCGAGTCATAGCGAGACGATGTTTGTTTTTAGCGTGGATGACGCCCGTGCCC
This sequence comes from Binataceae bacterium (SeqCode), assembly GCA_035626155.1. GTDB lineage: Bacteria > Desulfobacterota > Binatia > Binatales > Binataceae > DASPOF01. The sequence continues at coordinate 95,057 of DASPOF010000108.1, read as the reverse complement.
CGCTTTACTTTGGCACGGGTCATGACTACGATTGTATTAGTAGTTGCGGAGGCGCGGCAGGGTAAGCAACCGCCCTTTCCTTATGACAAATAAGCAGGTTTCTGACGGCTACGGGGCCGAATCGATCAAGGTCCTCGAGGGCCTTGAAGCGGTTCGAAAGCGCCCCGGCATGTATATCGGCGACACCGCCGAGCGCGGGCTGCATCACCTGGTCACCGAGATCGTGGATAACTCGGTGGACGAGGCGCTTGCAGGCTTCTGCACCGAAATCAACGTAACGATCCTCGGCGACGATCGCATTTCGATCGAAGACAACGGCCGCGGCATTCCCGTCGATATGCACCCGACCGAGAAGCGCTCCGCGCTCGAGGTCGTTCACACGGTGCTCCACGCGGGCGGCAAATTCGATCGCGGCGTGTACAAGGTCTCGGGCGGTCTGCACGGTGTCGGCGCATCGGTGGTGAACGCGCTCAGCGAGGAGTTCGAGGTCGAGGTACGCAAGAACGGGAGGATCTACTTCCAGCGCTACGAGCGCGGCATCCCCAAGTCGAAGGTGGAGGAACGCGGGGCGACCAAGCTCACCGGCACCAAGACGACGTTTTCACCCGACCCGAAAATCTTTCCGGAGATCACGTTCAAGTACGAGGTGGTCGCACGCTACCTGCGCGAGATGGCGTACCTGAACGGCGGATTGCGCATCAACCTTCGCGACGAGCGCACCGGCAAGCAGGAGGAATTTCACTTCGAGGGCGGGATCGCGGAGTTCGTCGAGTCTCTCACCGAGGGAAACGAACGGCTCCACGACGTGATCTTCTTCAAGGGCGTGCGCGACGGCGACGATATCGAAGTTGCGCTGCAGTGGACCGACGCGGTCCGCGAGGTGATTTTCACTTACGCCAACAACATCCACACGATCGAGGGCGGCACTCATCTGTCGGGGCTCAAGTCGGCGCTCACCCGCACGATCAACTTCTACGCGCAGAAAAATAATCTGTTCAAGAACAAGGAGATGCGGCTGGAGGGCGACGACACGCGCGAGGGACTCGTCGCGATCGTGAGCGTCAAGCTGCCCGAGCCGCAGTTCGAGGGCCAGACCAAGACCAAGCTCGGCAACTCCGAGGTCGAGGGACTGGTCGCTGCGCTCGTGAACGAGAAGCTCGGCGAATACTTCGAGGAGAATCCGTCCGACGCGAAGAAGATCGTGCTGCGATGCGTCGAGGCGGCCACCGCGCGCGAGGCCGCCCGCAAGGCGAAGGAGCTGGTCCGGCGCAAGGGCGCTCTCGATTCGGGCTCGCTGCCGGGCAAGCTGGCCGACTGCCAGGAGCGCGACCCCGCGCTGAGCGAACTGTTCATCGTCGAGGGCGACTCGGCCGGCGGCTCGGCCAAGGATGCGCGCGACCGGCGCGTTCAGGCGATCCTGCCGCTGTTCGGCAAGGTACTCAATGTCGAGAAGGCCCGCATCGACAAGGTACTCACTTCGGAGAAACTGCGGATACTCATCTCGGCGCTCGGCATGGGAGTCGCCAACGAGAAGGATCTCTCGAAGCTTCGCTACCACAAGATCATCATCATGACCGACGCGGACGTCGACGGCTCGCACATCCGGGCGCTGTGGCTGACGTTCTTCTTCCGCCAATTTTTCGAGATCGTCGAAAACGGCTACCTCTACGTCGCGCAGCCGCCGCTGTTCCGCGCCAAGAAGGGCAAGCAGGAACGGTATCTCAAGGATGAAGGCGCGCTCGAGGATTACCTGACAGACCTCGGCACCGAGGCGGTCACGTTCGAGTGCGGCAAGGGCAAGGACGCGCGCGAGTTGAAGGGCGCGGCGCTCAAGACCCTGGTTCGCAAGGCGCTCTACCAGGACCGGATGTTCGAGGCGCTCGAACGGCGCTCGAAGGAGCGTCCGATCGTGGCCGCGCTCGCGCGCCTGGCTGCCGACAAGGCGATTACCGACGCGAGCTTCGAGACGGAGAAGGCCGCCGACGCGATGGGCAAGGCGATCTGCAAGGAATTGAAGGACCCCAATCTCGAGGCGCGAGTCGGCGAGGACGGCGAGTCGCGATGGCGCATCATCCTGACGCATCGCCAGAACGGTGCAACCGCGCCGACAGTGGTCGATCTTGCGCTCTTCCACTCGGGCGAGCTGCGTGAGATTCGCCGCCTCAATGCCGACCTCGATGCGATCAAGGCGCCGTTCAAGCTCAAGATCGGCGACGCCGAGCAGACCGTGGACTCATTCAAGGCCGTCGCCACGGCAGTCGTTGCCGCGGGGCAGAAGGGCGTTGATATTCAGCGCTACAAAGGCCTCGGCGAGATGAATGCCGAGCAACTGTGGGATACCACGATGAATCCCGAGAAGCGCTCGCTCTTGCGGGTGCAGGTCGGATCGCTGGAAGCGGCCGAGGAGATGTTCACCAAGCTGATGGGCGACCAGGTAGAGCCGCGCCGCCAGTTCATCGAGGAAAACGCCCTCAACGTCAGGAACCTGGACATTTGATCCGCGCGAAGCGCCACCGCCCGGGCGCACCTGCGCACCTTCGGGCGCACGTCATTTAGATGGCTGAAACGAACGGCAACGAACCAATCCGAAACGAGCCTGCGCTGCTCAATATTGAAGACGACTTGCGTCAGTCCTATCTGGACTACGCGATGTCGGTGAATATCGGGCGGTCGCTTCCCGTCATCCGCGACGGCCTCAAGCCGGTCCATCGCCGCATCCTCTACGCGATGTTCCGGGCGGGCCTGCTCGCCAATCGCCGCTCCACAAAATGCGCCGGCGTAGTCGGCGACGTGCTCGGGAAGTACCACCCGCACGGCGATGTCTCGGTGTACGATGCGCTGGTCCGGATGGCGCAAACGTTCTCGCTCCGCTATCCGCTCATCGACGGCCAGGGGAACTTCGGCTCCGTCGATGGCGACCCTCCGGCCGCGATGCGCTACACGGAATGCAAGCTCACGCGGCTGGCGGAGCGGATGCTTGCCGATATCGACAAGGACACTGTCGATTTCATCCCCAACTACGACGGATCGCAGGAGGAGCCCGAGGTTCTTCCGGCGCAAATCCCTAACCTGCTCATTAACGGCTCCGACGGAATCGCGGTGGGGATGGCGACCAACATCCCGCCGCACAACCTGGGCGAGGTTTGCGATGCGCTGCTCGCGCTGATCGCAGACCCCGATCTGCCGCTTGCGAAAATCCTCGACATCATCCCGGGACCCGACTTTCCGACCGGCGGGCAACTGCTGGGCCGCGAGGCGATCCGGCAGGCGTACCTGACGGGGCGCGGCACGATCGTGATGCGCGCGCTCGCCGCGATCGAGACCGACAAGCGCTCGGGCCGCGCATCGATTATCGTGCGCGAGATTCCCTACCAGGTGAACAAGGCGCGGCTCATCGAACGGATCGCCGAACTGGTCAACGAAAAGCGGATCGACGGCATCAGCGACCTGCGCGACGAATCCGACCGCGACGGGATGCGAATCGTGATCGACCTCAAGCGCGACGCGGAGCCGCGCGTCGTGCTGAACCAGCTCTATAAGCTGAGCCAGATGCAGGTCGGCTACGGAATGATCATGCTCGGCATCCACGAAGGCCGGCCGCGCGAGATGAACCTGCGCGAGATGCTGCTCGCCTTCCTGGAGCATCGCAAAGTCGTCATCCGCCGCCGATCGTTGTTCGAGCTGCGCGAGGCCGAGGCGCGCCTGCACATCCTCGAGGGCCTGCTCGTCGCGCTAAAGAACCTCGATGCGGTCATCAAGCTCATCCGCGCCTCGCGCGATGCCGACTCCGCGCGCACCGGCCTGATGCGCCAGTTCGGGCTCACCCAGGCGCAGGCGCAGGCGATCCTGGATTTGACGCTGCGCCGGCTCACCTCGCTCGAGCGCGAGAAAATCGAAACCGAACACAAGGAAACCGAGGAAACCATCAAGCGGCTGCACAAAATCCTCGCCGATGAGCGCGAAGTGATGAAGCTCATCGCCGCCGACCTCGAGGACATCAAAAAGGAGTTCGCCGATCCCCGCCGCACGCAGATTATCGAGGCCGAGGGCGAATTCTCGGTCGAGGATCTCATCGTCGAGGAGGACGTGCTCGTCACCGTCACTCACGGCGGCTACATCAAGCGGACTCCGCTTTCGCTTTATCGCACGCAGCGGCGCGGCGGGCGCGGCAAGATCGGCGCGACCACCGGCGAGGAGGACTTCGTCGAGAATCTCGAACGCGTCTCGACGCACGACCGCCTCATGTTCTTCACCAGCGCGGGCAAGGTGTTCGCGCTCAAGGCGTACGAGCTGCCCGAGGGCGGCCGCGCCGCTAAGGGACGCTCAATCGCGAACCTGCTCAATCTCGGCGACGACGAGACGCTCCAGGCGTTCATTCCCGCGCCGCGCGATGCCGCCGGGAAATTCGTGTTCTTCTCGACCCGCCGCGGCCGCGTCAAGAAGACCCCGCTCGATGAGTACGAGAACATCCGTTCCACCGGCATCATCGCGATCAATCTCGAGGACGGCGACTCGCTCGTGGACGTCCGAATTACCGACGGCAATCAGCAGGTCGTGCTCTCGACCCGCGAGGGCCAGGCGATCCGCTTCAAGGAGGAGGAAGTGCGGCCGATGGGCCGCGCCACCGGCGGCGTGGTCGGGATGGAGCTGGAATCGCACGCGATCAGGGAGGGCAAAACCACAACGCTCGTGGAGGACGAGGTGGTTTCGATGTCGGTCGTGCGCGATGACGAGACGCTGCTCACCGTCTCCGAGCTCGGCTTCGGCAAACGCACGCCGGCCAGCGAGTACCGCCTCACGCATCGCGGCGGCAAGGGCGTCATCACGATGAACGTCACCGACAAGACCGGCAAGGTGGTCACCGTGCGGCAGGTCGGGACGGACGATCAGGTGATGCTGATAACCGACGGCGGCAAAGTGATCCGGCTCAACGTGAAGGATGTGAGAATCACCGGGCGCAACGCGCAGGGCGTCCACCTGGTGAAGCTCGAGGAGAACGAGCGCGTGCGTGCGGTGGCCGGGCTTGCCGAAAAAGAAGAGGATGAAGGCCCGGCTGGCAACGGCGCGAGCGGAAACGGCGCAGACGGCCCCGATTCCTCCGGCGAGGAATAGCGGCGTCTCGCCCGGCTCTCACGAATTCAATCGGCTCGCGGTCCCAATCTCGCGCGCGGCCTGCCTGACGCGCGGCGGACTCTCCGCACGCGTGTGCCAACAAAAATCCTCGTGCTATGCGTTCGAGGCGGCGTACGCATCGTGGGCGGCGGCCACCGCGCGACCGCGCGCGATCTCCATCCCCATCGACCCGAGGATCTCCTCCAGCGCGCTCAGCACCAGCAGCACGTTCACCCGCTGCGACCCCTCCCCCATCAGCCCGATCCGCCAGATCTTGCCCTTCAGCGGCCCGAGTCCCGCGGCGATTTCGATATTGAACAGCCGGAGCATCTCTGCGCGCACTTTCGCCTCATCGATCCCGTCGGGCACGCCGACGGCATTGAGCTGAGGCAGCCGGTATCCTTCCTGCGCGATCAGCTTGAGGCCCAAGGCGGCGATTCCCGCTTGCAGCGCCGCCGCGTTCGCGCGATGGCGCTGCCAGCGCGGCTCGAGGCCCTCCTCGACAATCATCCGCAGCGCCTCGTGGAGCGCGTAGTTCATCGTGATCGGCGCGGTGTGATGATAGAGCCGGTCGGCTCCCCAGTATTGCTCGATCAGCTTTAGGTCGAGATACCACGAGCGGCACTTCGTCTTGCGCTTGCGAACGACGTCCATCGCGCGCGGGCCGAAGGTCACCGGCGCCAGGCCCGGCGGCGCACCGATTCCTTTTTGCGTGCAACTGTAACAGGCGTCGATCTGCCAACCGTCGATTTCGACCGGCACGCATGCGAGCGAGGTCACCGCATCGACCGCCACGAGCGCGCCGTGCTCGTGCGCGAGCCGGGAAATCTCTTCGACCGGCTGATGGATTCCCGTGGAAGTTTCGGCGTGCACCACCGCGACCAGCTTTGGCTTGCGAGTGGCTTTGAGAGCGGCCGCGAAGCTTGCGGGCTCGATGATGCGGCCCCATTCGGCCTCGACCTTGTGCACCTTCGCACCGAGCCGTTCGCCGACCTCGGCCAGCCGCCCGCCGAATGCGCCGTTGACGCCGACGATCACTTCGTCGCCATCCTCGATCAGATTCGCCATCACCGCTTCCATCCCGGCCGATCCCGTCCCCGAGACCGGAAACGTGATCTCGTTGCGGGTGCGGAAGACGATGCGCAGCAGTTGCTTGATCTCCTCCATCACCTTGACGAAGTCCGGATCGAGATGGCCCACCACCGGCGAGAGCATCGCCTTCATCACTCGCGGGTGGACGTTGGACGGGCCCGGACCGAGCAGGACCCGGGCGGTGGGATGGAGCTCCGAAAATGTATCCGGCAAGATTGCTTCCCCTCGCGATTACGCCCGCAGCACGCCGGCGCGCGCGACTGCGCGTGGCGACGCCCGGCAGGCAAAAATTGATGTTCGCTATTATGGACTGCGCCGGGGGCGTCCGCCAAACCGCGGCGCGCGGGTGCAGCCGCGCCTGTGCTACAGTGCGAGGCGTGGAAGCATCGGGCGCGACCACGAGCCGCATCGACGCGGATCTTATCGCCGAGCTTCGCGGCATCCTCGGCGATGACGGAATCGTCACGCACCGCTCGGAGCTCAACGTCTATGAGTGCGACGGATGGACGATCGAGAAGAGCGCGCCCGATGCGATTGTGCTGCCGCGCACGACCGAGCAGGTGAGCGCCGTGCTCAAGGCGCTGTGGCGGCGCGGTATTGCGTTCGTGCCGCGCGGCGCGGGCACGGGACTTTCCGGCGGCGCGTTGCCGGTGCAAGCGCCGGTCATGATCTGCACGTCGCGCATGAACCGGATTGTGTCGATCGATCTCGCCAATCGGCGCGTCGAGGTCGAAAGCGGAGTCGTGAACCTGCACGTGACCAACGCGGTCGCCAAGGACGGCTACTTCTACGCGCCGGACCCGTCCTCGCAGCAGGCGTGCACGATCGGCGGCAATATCGCGGAGAATTCCGGCGGCCCGCACACCCTCAAGTACGGCGTCACGACCAATCACGTTCTCGGGGTAACGCTCGTGCTGGCGGATGGGGAGATCGTCGAGCTGGGCGGACCGTCGGAAGAACGATGCGGTTACGACCTGGTGGGCGCGGTCGTGGGCGCGGAGGGGACCGCGGGAATCGTCACGCGCGCGACCCTCAGGATCGTGCGCGCGCCCGAGTCCCATCGCACTATCCTCGCGACTTTCCCGGACGTTGAAGCCGCGACGCGATGCGTCTCGGCGATAATCGCCGCGGGGATCGTGCCTGGCGCGATCGAAATGATGGATCAGCTAATCATCCGGGCCGTCGAAGCGGCATTTCACGCGGGTCTCGCCGTCGATGCGGGCGCGGTGCTGATAGTCGAGCTCGACGGCCTCGAGGCGGGGCTTACCGAGCGCGCCGGCGAGGTGATGCGGATCGCGGACGCGACGGGCGCAACCGATTCAAAGCTCGCGCGCGACGAGGCCGAGCGCGCCGCGCTGTGGAAAGCGCGCAAGCGGGCTTTCGGAGCGGTCGGGCGGCTCGCACCGAACTATTGCACGCAGGACGGCGTCGTTCCGCGCACGCGCCTGCCCGACATCCTGCGCGTCATCGGCGCGGTCAGCCGCAAGTACGGCCTGATGGTTGGCAACGTCTTTCACGCCGGCGACGGAAATATCCACCCGATCATCCTGTACGACGAGCGCGCGCCCGGACAGGTCCGCCGCGCCATCGATGCGGGGTCAGAAATTCTGAAAGCCTGCGTCGAGATGGGCGGAAGTCTCACCGGCGAGCACGGGATCGGCGTCGAGAAGCAGGGCGAGATGCCGCTGCTGTTCTCGCCCGCCGACCTGCTCGTGATGAGCGAATTGCGCCGCGTGTTCGACCCGCTCGAACGCTCGAATCCAAACAAGGTGATTCCGCGCCCGGGCGCGTGCGTCGAGGTCGCCGCGCCGCGCCGGCAAGTTCCGGCCTGATCGCCATCTCGCGGTCGCGCTGTCGTGGCTGAGCTTTCCACCATCGAAATTGCCAAGCGGGTCGCGGAGGCCCTCGGTGCCGATCGCGTGCGCGAGCCGGCGGGTCTCGAGGCGCGCGCCGCGCGTGTGATCGCCGAGCCGGCGAACGTCGATGAAGTCGGCGAGCTGGTGCGGTTTTGCGAGGCCGAAAAAATCGCGCTCGCGCCGGTGGGCGCGGCGCGCACGCTGGCCGAGATTCGGCGCGCGCCGGCCGCACTCGGCGTGTCGCTCGGCAGAATCGCGCGGATCGTCGCCTACGAACCTGACGACATGACCGCAGTCGCCGAAGCGGGGATCACGGTCGCGGAACTGAATCGCGTGATGGCGCCGTCGCGCCAGCGCCTTCCGGTCGATCCGCAAAATCCCGCGCTTGCGACGATCGGTGCGCTCATCGCAGCCCATCACGCGGGTCCGCTGCGCCTGTCGGAGGGGACAGTGCGCGATCTCGTGATCGGAATTGACTATGTGGGACATGGCGGGATCGTGGTGCGCGGCGGCGGGCGGGTCGTCAAGAACGTGGCCGGCTATGATTTGATGAAGGTGATGGGCGGCTCGTTCGGCACGCTCGGCATCATCACGCAAGCGGCGTTCAAGGTGCGTCCGATCCCGGAGAATTACACGCTCGCGCTCGCCCCGTATGCGCGCATCGGCGATGCGTTCGAAGGCGCACGCGAATTGATCGAGGCGCTCCCGCTTGCCCATCTGGAAATCCTGAGCCCCGCGCTTGCCGCTCCGCTCGACGCGCCGGGCCGCTTGCTGCTCGCGGCGGGATTTTCGGGAAATCGAGCCGAGTGTGATTACCAGCGCGCAAAGATCTCCGAGAAGGCCGGCGCCGCAGTCATTTTCCGCGACGGCGATGGCGCGATCGCCGCATACGAGCGGCTTCGCGATTTCGACTTGCCGCGGGTGGCGCTAGCAGCCCAGGTCGCAGTTCCTCCCGCGGAGCTGGCGCGATTTCTGTCGGCTTGCGGCGCGATCGAGTTCCGCGCTCACGCGGGCTCGGGAGTCGCGCAAGTGTTCGTCGCGGGCGAGTTGGCGAGCGATGCGGGGCGCGATGCGCTTGCGCGATGGCGCGAAAGCGCACGCGCTGCGCGCGGAAATGTTCGCGTGCTTCGCGCAGCGCCGGCGCTTCGCGACTCGCTCGCGTTCTTCGATACGCCGGGCGCCGGCGCTCTTAAGTTAATGCGCCGGATGAAGCAGGCATTCGATCCGGCCGGGGTATTCAATCCCGGGTGCTTCGTGGGGGGACTCTGATGGCGCAGCCCGAGCGCGCCGCCACGGCCGTCCGCGACATCGTCGATTACGACCGCCTGTTCGAGTGCGTGCACTGCGGGCTTTGCCTCGAAGCCTGCCCGACTTATATCGTCACGCGCGCGGAGATGGACTCGCCGCGCGGACGCATCTACCTGATGAAGGCAATCGCGGAGGGCCGCCTCGATCTCGACGCCGACGCGGTGCGCCATCTCGACTTGTGCCTCGGATGCCGGGGTTGCGAAACCGCGTGCCCCTCGGGCGTCCATTACGGGCAGCTAATCGAGCGCGCCCGCGCATTCGTCGAGGCGAACCATCGCCGCGACGCCGGGGCGCGGATTCGGCGTTTCATCGCGGGCGCAATCTTTCCCTATCCGGCGCGCCTGCGCGCGGTGCTGGCTCCGCTGCGACTTATCGAGCGCGCGGGATTCCGGCCCGCGCTCGAGCGGGTGGTGCCCGGCGCGATGCGCGAGTGGCTCGAGTTGCTGCCGAAGCTCGAGAACGAAGGCGCCCGCGTAGCCCCGCAACCGCTCCAGGAGCCATCTCGCGATGCCCCGGCCGCCGTGGTCCATCGCGGTTGCGTCGCCCAGGCGCTCGCGAGCGGGGAAAACCTGAATGCGGAGCGGATGCTGTCTGCGGCTGGCTATCGCGTCGTTGGGCTTGCGGATGCGGTCTGCTGCGGAGCGCTCGACTTGCACAGCGGGAGGCGCCCGCGCGCGCTCGGCTTTGCCCGCGCCAACGTGCGCGCGCTCAAGCGGAGCGGAGCCGATGCGATCGTGAGCGCCGCATCGGGATGCTCGCTCGCGATCGCGGAGTACGCCGAGCTTTTGAAGGACGATCCCGAATTCGCCGCGGACGCGCGGGAGGTATCGGCGAAAGTGACCGACCTCGCATCGCTCATCCTGCGCGGCAAGCCGGTCGCGTTCCGCGAACTTGGCTGCACAGTCACGTGCCACGACGCGTGCCATTTTTCGCACGGACTCGGCGTGCGGGAATCGCCGCGCAAGCTGCTCGCATCGATCCCGGGCGTCAGGTTGATCGAGATGGCGGAGTCCGACGTTTGCTGCGGATCGGCCGGCAGTTACAACCTGACCGAACCGGTAATGGCGCGCGAACTGGCACGGCGCAAGGCGGACAATATCGCCGCGACCGGCGCCGATTACGTGGTGCTCGCAAATCCGGGGTGCGAGTTTCAGATCGGCGCTGCGCTGCGCCGGCGCGGCGCTGCGACGCGCGTGATGCATCTGGCCGATTTTCTGGCGATGGCGGCGGCGCGCTAGCCCCCGCCCGGGAGGCATTTTTCACTCACGCGCCGTGCGAGTAGGCTTGAGCCGGGGTGACGCCATGATCGACTATCGCAAATACGAAAGCTCAATCGGGCTCAACTGGTACGAAGCCGATCCGAATCTTCAGCAGATCGCGCACCGGATGCTCGAACCGGCCGACCTCGATTGGTGCGAGCCGGAACTCAGAAGAGCCGGCGCGCTGGTCGGCAGCCACATCGCGGCGCGCGCCGAAGTCACCGACAAGAATCCGCCGCAGCTCGTGAAATACGATCGCTGGGGCGAGCCCGCCGATGAGATCGTCCATCATCCCGGCACGCTCGCGACCAAGCGCGAAGCGTGGGTCGCCGGCATCAGCGGACCCCGGCTGCGAAACGAAGCGGCGCGCCGCGGGCGGCGCTATCCCGATTTGATGACGGCCGCGCTGAACTACCTGCTTTCGCAGGCGGAGACCGGGATGCTTTGCGCGGTCGGAATGACCACCGGCGTAATCGCGCTGGTGCGGCGGTACGCGCCCGCGGCGCTGCGCGAGGAGATGCTCGCGCATCTTACCGCCGAGGACTTCGACGACGCATGGGACGGCGCGATGTTCATGACCGAGAAGACCGGCGGCTCCGATCTTGCCACGCTTACGACGGTCGCGCGCCAGGACGGCGATCGCTGGATTCTCAACGGCTCCAAGTGGTTTTGCTCCAACGTCGATGCGGGCGTGATCGTGACGCTCGCGCGGCCCGAAGGCGCAACCGACGGCCTCAAGGGCATCGCGCTGTTCCTGGTGCCCCGCCGCCGCGCTGACGGGCGTCGCAACGGGATCGAGATCCGCCGCCTCAAGGACAAGCTCGGCACCCGCGCGGTCCCGACCGCCGAGGTCGATTTCGTCGATGCCGAGGCGTACCTGATGGCGGGCGAGAATGCGGATGCGGGCGCGGCGCGCGACGGGCGCGGAATCAACCGCATGATGGAGATGGTGGACATGTCGCGCCAAGGCGTCGCCGTGATGGGGCTCGGCATCATGCGTCGATCGTTCCTGGAGTCCGCCATCTTCGCGGCGCACCGGACTGCGTTCGGAAACCTGCTGCGCGACTTGCCGCTGATGCGGGAAACGCTGGTCGCGATGGTGGTGGAGCTGGAAGCAGCGTCGGCGCTGGTGTTCGCTTCCGCAGCGGACGACAGCGCGATCTCCCGCCTGCTGGTTCCGCTCGCCAAGCTGCGCGCCACGCGGCGCGGCGTCGAGTTGGCATCGCAGGCCGTCGAGGTGCACGGCGGCAACGGCTATATCGAGAATTGGCCGGTCGCGCGCCAGTTTCGCGATGCGCAATGCCACACCATCTGGGAAGGCACCGAGAACATCATCTGTCTCGACGTGCTCCGTGCGCTGCGCAACGAGCAGGTGGTGAAAGCCGCGTTCGGCACGCTGGAGCGGCGGCTGGCGGCGGCGCCGCCGATCCTGGATGAGGCGCGCGAGCCGGTTGCGCGCGCGCTCGGCGAGATTCGCCAGGCGCTCGAATTCCTGTCGCGCGCCGAGCGCGACCTCGCACAGCTTCGCGCGCGCACCTTCGCCAACTACCTGGCCGACGTGGCGCAGGCGGCGCTCCTGTTCGACGAGGCCGCCTGGGAGCTGGAACATCGCGGCAGCGCTCGCAAGGCGGTGATTGCGAACCTGTTCGTTCGCGCGCATCTGACCGCGCCCGCCGCGCGCGGCCTGCTCTCGCGCGACCGCGCGGTGCTCAACCTGTTCGAGGAGCTTACGGGTTACGGCGAGATCGATCCCGCGCGCGCCCAGGCGGCATTGCACATCGTGTAACGCCGCGAGCGCGAGGGCCGACTCCGTCGCGCGCCGGATTGCGTGGTCAGATTTCCGGGCTCGTAGGAAGGAACGTCCGGCCCATCAGCCAGGCATCGCACGCGCGCGCGCATTCGCGCCCTTCCCATATCGCCCACACGACCAGCGACTGGCCGCGTCGCGCATCGCCTCCGGCGAACACGCCCGGAACGCTCGACATGTAATTCTCGGTCGCGATATTGCTGCGCGCGTCGAGCTTGAGGCCAAGCTCGGTGATGATGCCCTCAGGATCGGGGCCGAGGAAGCCAAGCGCGAGCAGCACGAGGTCGCACTCGAGCTCGAAGTCGCTGGCCGGTATCGCCTCCATCACCATGCGCCCGTTGTCGCGCTTCCAGTTCAGGCGCACGGCATGGAGTTTCTTGACTGCGCCGTTTTCGCCGATGAAGCGTTTCGTGTCGATGCTCCAGTCGCGGATGACGCCCTCCTCGTGCGAACTCGAGGTGCGATTGATCATCGGCCAGTCGGGCCAGGGCATTTCGGGAGTGCGGCGTTCGGGCGGCATCGGCAGCAATTCGAACTGATGCACGCTGAGCGCGCCCTGGCGGTTCGACGTTCCGAGACAGTCCGAGCCGGTGTCGCCGCCGCCGAGGATCACGACGCGCTTGCCCTGCGCGCTGATTGCGGTTCCCGGATCGATCACGTCGCCGAAGTTGCGGCGGTTCTGCTGGGGGAGGAATTCCATCGCGAAATGGATTCCCTTCAACTCGCGCCCCGGGATGGAAAGGTCGCGCGACTTGGTCGCGCCCATCGTGAGGCAGATCGCGTCGTGCTTCTGGCGCAACTGGTCCGCGTGGATGTCGATTCCGACGCGGCAACCCGTGACAAACTGGACGCCCTCGGCGCGCAACTGCTCGACGCGCCGGTTGACCATCGATTTTTCGAGCTTGAAGTCGGGAATGCCGTAGGTGAGCAGGCCGCCGGGCCGGTCGGCGCGCTCATAGATCGTCACCGCGTGGCCCGCGCGCGCAAGCTGCTGCGCGCAGGCAAGACCCGACGGGCCCGAACCGACCACCGCGACGCGCTTGCCGCTCGGCTGCGCGGCCGGCTGCGGCGCGACCCATCCCTCGGCCCACGCGTGATCGATGATGCTCTTCTCGATGAGCTTGATGGTGACGGGGTCGTTGTTGATGTTGAGGACGCAGGCTTCCTCGCACGGAGCGGGGCATACGCGCCCGGTAAACTCCGGGAAGTTATTGGTCGAGTGCAGCCGCTCGATCGCGTCGCGCCAGCGCCCGCGGTAGAGCATGTCGTTCCAGTCGGGAATGATATTCCCGAGCGGACATCCCTTGTGGCAGAAGGGGATCCCGCAGTCCATGCATCGCGCACCCTGGGCGCGCAGCTTGTCCTCGGGCATTTTGAGATCGAATTCGCGCCAGTCCTTCAGGCGTTCGCCGACCGCGCGGCGCCCCGGCGTCTCGCGCTTGATCTCCATGAAGCCCGTGATCTTACCCATCGGACGCGGCTCTACCTCCGTTATTCTTCGACGTTCTTCGTTCGCGCTCGAATCGGATCACACCGAGGCAAGGCGGGTGAGATCCGAACCCAGGTTGAGATGCTGGCGTTCGAGGACCATGCGGTACTCGGTGGGCAGCACCTTCACGAACTTCGCGGCATACCTGTCCCAGTCCTTCAGAATTCGTTCCGCCACCGTGCTCGCGGTGTATTGCCGATGGCGCACGATGAGCGAATGGAGCTGCTTGAGGTCGTCGGCATCCTTCACCGGGCCGAGCTCAACCATCCCCGTGTTGCACTTCGCGTTAAAGGAGCCGTCCTCATCGAGGACGTAAGCGACTCCGCCGCTCATACCAGCGGCAAAATTGCGGCCGGTCCTGCCAAGCACGACGACCAACCCCCGCGTCATGTACTCGCAGCCGTGGTCGCCCACGCCTTCGACCACTGCGTGAGCGCCGCTGTTGCGTACGGCAAAGCGCTCGCCGGCAACTCCGCGGACGAACGCCTCGCCGCCGGTCGCGCCGTAAAGCGCAACGTTCCCAATCAAAATGTTCTCCTCGGCTTTGAACGTGGCCTCCTGGGGCGGACGCACGGCGATAAAGCCGCCCGAAAGCCCTTTGCCGAAGTAATCGTTCGCATCGCCCTCGAGATACATCGCAACTCCCGGCGCGAGCCACGAGCCGAAGCTCTGTCCCGCCGATCCCTTCAAATGGATCTGGATCGTGTATGGCGGCAGGCCCTCGCCTCCATAGCGCCGCGAGACCTCGGCCGAGAGCATCGTGCCGACCGTCCGATTACCGTTGCGGATCGGCAGGTGAATCTCGACCGGCTTGCGATGTTCGAGCGCCTCGCGCGCAAGCCTGATTAGCTGGTTGTCGAGCGCCTGGTCGAGCCCGTGATCCTGGCTCTCGACGCAATGGAGCGGCTCGCCGGGGCCGGCGCCGGAACTGGCCAGGATCGCGCTCAGATCGACCTTGCGCGCCTTCCAGTGCTGAATCGCCTCGTTCGCATCGAGGCATTCGACGTGGCCGATCATGTCGTCCACGGTGCGAAAGCCCAACTGCGCCATGTATTCGCGCAGCTCGTCCGCGATGAACATCATGAAATTCACGACGTGCTCGGGCTTGCCCTGGAACCGCTTGCGGAGTTCCGGGTCCTGGGTCGCGATTCCGACCGGACACGTGTTGAGATGGCACACGCGCATCATGATGCATCCCGAGGCGACCAGCGCCGCGCTGGCGAAGCCGAACTCGTCGGCGCCGAGCAGCGCCGCAATCGCGACGTCGCGTCCGGTCTTGAGTTGTCCGTCGGTCTCGACGCGGATCCGCCCGCGCAGGCCGTTCATCACCAGGATTTGTTGCGTCTCGGCAAGGCCGAGCTCCCACGGGATGCCCGCGTGCTTAATCGATTGGAGCGGGGAGGCGCCGGTGCCGCCGTCATAACCGCTGATCAGCACCACGTCGGCCTTGGCCTTTGCGACGCCCGCCGCGATCGTGCCGACGCCGACCTCGGCGACGAGCTTGACGCTGATGCGCGCGCGGTCGTTCGAGTTCTTGAGATCGTGGATTAGCTGGGCGAGGTCCTCGATCGAGTAGATGTCGTGATGCGGCGGCGGCGAGATGAGGCCCACGCCCGGCGTCGAGTAGCGAATCTTGGCGATGACTTCATCGACCTTGTGGCCGGGGAGCTGGCCGCCCTCGCCGGGCTTCGCGCCCTGCGCCATCTTGATCTGCAACTCGTCGGCGTTGACCAGGTAATGGCTGGTCACGCCGAAGCGCCCCGAGGCGACCTGCTTGATTGCGCTGCGGCGCCAGTCGCCGTTGGGGTCGGGAGCGAAGCGCGCGGGATCTTCGCCGCCCTCGCCCGTGTTGCTCTTGCCGCCTATCCGGTTCATCGCGATCGCGAGCGTCTCGTGCGCCTCCTTGCTGATCGAACCGAACGACATCGCGCCCGTCTTGAAGCGCTTGACGATCGAGCTTGCCGGCTCGACCTCCTCGATCGGAACCGGCGGGCGGACGGACTTGAACTTGAGCAGGCTGCGAAGCGTCGCGAGCGAGCGGCTCTGGTCGTCGATGAGCCGGGTGTACTCCTTGAACACCCGGTAGTTGCCCGATCGCACCGAGTGCTGGAGCTTCGCGATCGAGTTCGGGTTGTACATGTGATACTCGCCGCGCCGGCGCCACTGGTACTGGCCGCCGATATCGAGTTCGCCGTCGAGGTTGGCCTGCGCGTTGATCGCGAGGGTGTGGCGGGCGGCGGTTTCCCTGGCGATTGCATCAAGGCCGATCCCGCCCACCCGCGATGCGGTCCAGGTGAAGTACTTGTCCACGACCTCCTTGGACAGGCCGATCGCCTCGAAAATCTGCGCGCCGCGATAGCTCTGCAACGTCGAGATCCCCATCTTGGAGGCGACCTTGATCAGGCTCTTGGTCACCGCCTTGATGAAATTCCCGATCGCGGTCTCTTCATCGACATCCTTGAGCCGCCCATCCTCGATCATGCGAGCAAGGGTGGCGAAGGCCAGGTACGGATTTATCGCGCCCGCGCCGTAACCCATCAGCAGGCAGAAGTGCATCGCCTCGCGCGGCTCGCCGGACTCGACCACCAGGCCCACGCGCGTGCGCGTGCCCTCGCGGATCAAGTGATGATGCACGGCGCCGGTCGCAAGCGCGCTCGGGATGGGCGCGTACTCGCGGTCAACGCCGCGGTCGGACAGAACGATGATCGTGTAGCCCGCATCGATCGCCTCGGACGCGCGGCGGCAGAGCTCGTCGAGCGCGCCGCGCAATCCCGCCTCGCCGTCGCCGACGCGGTAAAGCGTCGGGAGCGTGATGGTTCTCAGCCCGGGGGAGGCGAGCCGCTTGATCTTCTCGAGCTCCTCGTTGGTCAGGATCGGCCGCGTGAGCCGAAGCTGGCGGCAATGGAGCGGAGACTCCTCGAACAGGTTTTGCTCGGCGCCGATGGTCGTCTCCGCCGAGGTCACGAGTTCCTCGCGGATCGGATCGATCGGCGGATTGGTGACCTGCGCGAACAGTTGCTTGAAGTAATTGAAAAGCAGGGGCGCCCTGTCGGAGAGGACCGCGAGCGGCGTGTCGGTGCCCATCGAGCCCACCGGCTCCTGCCCGTTCACCGCCATCGGCGGGAGGATCATCTTGAGGTCCTCGGCCGTGTATCCGAACGCCTGCTGCTGCGTTAGCAGCGCATTACCCTCGAAGCCGCTGACCGGCGGAGCGCTCGGCGGCGATGGAAGCTCATCGAGGCTGACCAGCGTCTGATGGAGCCACTGCCGGTACGGCTGGCGCGCCGCCATCCCCTGCTTGATCTCCTCGTCCTGCACGATTCGGCCGAGCGAGGTGTCGACCAGAAACATGCGGCCGGGCTGGAGACGGCCCTTGTACTCGATCGTCTCGGGCTGGATATCGAGCACGCCGGTCTCGGACGCCATCACGACCAGCCCGTCCTTGGTCACGAGGTAACGCGATGGGCGCAGGCCGTTGCGATCGAGCACCGCGCCGATGCGGACGCCGTCGGTAAACGCGATCGAGGCGGGACCGTCCCACGGCTCCATCATGCAGGAGTGGAACTGGTAGAAGGCGCGCTTTTGCGGCGCCATCTGCTCGTCGTTCTGCCACGCCTCCGGAATCATCATCATCACGGCGTGCGGGAGCGAGCGGCCGGTGCGCATGAGCAGCTCGAGGCAGTTGTCGAACTTGCCTGAGTCGCTCTGGGTCGGCTCGATTATCGGCGCGAGCTTCTTGATGTCGTCGCCAAAGAGCGGCGATGCGAACTGCATCTGGCGCGCCCACATCCAGTTCTCGTTGCCGCGCAGCGTGTTGATCTCGCCGTTGTGGCAGAGGAAGCGGAACGGATGCGCGCGATCCCAGCTCGGGAAGGTGTTGGTCGAAAACCGCTGATGCACCATCGCGAGCGCCGAGATGATCAGCGGATCGAGCAGGTCGGGATAGAACTTCGGTATCTGATGGGAAATCAACTGTCCCTTGTAGACGACGGTGGATGCCGAAAGGCTGCAAAAGTAGAAGAGTTCGGGATCGCGCAGCCCGAGCTTTTCCGCCTCGTTGAACGCGCGCTTGCGAATCACATAGAGCTTGCGCTCGAGCGCCTCGGCGTCGGCGATGCCCGCGCCGCGTCCGACGAACACTTGCCGGATTGCCGGGAGCGCGCGGCGCGCGATGGTGCCGCACGCGCTCTCGACCGTCGGCACCGTGCGCCATCCGAGAATGCGCTGCCCTTCCTCCTTCACGATGCGCTCGAAGACCGCCTCGCACGCCGCGCGCTTGTCCGGGTCGAGCGGCAGGAACACCTGCCCTACGCCGTATTCGCCGGGCGCGGGAAGATCGAACCCGCGCGAGTGCGCCTCGCGCTTGAAGAACTCGTGCGGGATCTGAATCAGGACGCCGGCGCCGTCGCCCGTCGTCGGGTCGCATCCGCAGGCGCCGCGATGCGTCAGGTTGTTGAGCACTTCGATGCCCTTGACGAGGATGTCATGGGAGCGTTCGCCCTTGATATTGACCACGAAGCCGACGCCGCATGCGTCGTGCTCGTGCGCGGGATCATAGAGGGCCTGGGGTCGGGGAAAATTCCTGTGCTGGTGCATCGTCATACCCGCCTGGAATCCGCAAGCGGGCCTTTCATGGCGCCGTGGCGATGGCGCCGGCCGTTGGGCAGCTCGCCGCCGGCATCGTCAGTGGCGTGGACTGGAATCATGACGCGCTCGATGTGCGTCGAAAGCACCACCATCGTCTCCGTCCTCGCCACTCCTTCGATCGAACGGATGGTGCTGATGAGCCGCTCGAGCGATGAAGTGTTGTCGGTCTTAACCTTCAGCAACACGCTGTGCTGGCCGGTGACGTGATGACATTCGAGCACGTCGTCGATCTGATCGATGGCCTGCTCGAAGAGGAGGACCGCTTTGGGGTGCGCGATCGAAACGCCGATGAAGGCGGTTACGTCCTTGCCCAGCCGGCGCGCATCCACCGATGCGTGATAGCCGGTGATGATGCCGGTGTCCTCGAGCTTCTTGACGCGTTCGATAACCGACGGCGCCGACAGGCCGACCTGCTCGGCAAGCTTGACGTGCGGAATTCGACCGTGCTCCTGCAAGACATTGAGAATCTGCAGGTCGATCGCGTCGAGTTCGGGCGAATCGCTGCCTAACTTCATAAGGCAATTTTCGTTGTGGGCTCGATGAACGTAACGGGAAGGGCGATCCCTGTCAAGGGTTATTGAGGCACAAAGTCAGGACAACGAACTTTTATTAAAGCCGCGCGCCGCCTGTCGGAACTTTTCGCTTAACCGGGATTTCGCGCGCAACAAATTGTCTTGCTACGCACCGAGAACAGGCGCGCCGATCGTGCCGTCGTCCCTGGCGCCCCCCTGATGTGCGTTTGCCCCGGCAAGCTGGTACGGTCCTGCTCCGGGCTGTAACAGAATCCGCGGGCTTGCGTCGCGCGAATGCTAGCGCAATTTGGGGGGCTAAGATTATAACTTCTCGACGACGCAACCGACTTTGGCTGCTGGTTTTCGGCACCCTCGGGTGTACGCTCGCGATCGCTTGCGGCCACGCGCACGCGCAGGGCACGCAGCGGCTCGCGCGCGCCGCTGATGGACATCGCGCCAATCCCGTCGACAGCGTCGATCCCACCACGCTCACCGGCAAGCTCATCATGGGTTACCAGGGCTGGTTCAACTGCCCGGGCGACGGCACCCAACTCGGATGGTGGCACTGGATGATGGGCGCCGACCCGACCGTGGACATGCTGCCGGATGCGTCCGCATATCCGGTTGCCGATCAGTGCACGACCGGCATGCTCGATGCCGCCGGAAATCCGGTGAACCTGTACAGCAACGCGAATCCGGCGACCGTGGAACTGCATTTCGCCTGGATGCAGCAATACGGGCTGGATGGCGTCGCGCTCCAGCGCTTCTCGGTGGACCTCCTGGACAAGGCTGAGGCGTACGGGCGCAACCTAGTCTTGGCCAACGTCCGCAAGGCGGCGGAAGACAACGGCCGGGTGTTCTTCGTTATGTACGACTTAACCGGCCTGCCCGAGGGCAGGCTGATCACGGTCGCGCAGGATTGGGCGCGGCTGGAACGCGGCGGAATCACGAGCAGCCCGGCCTACCTGCACCATCGCGGCCATCCGCTGCTCGGGGTGTGGGGGCTCGGCTTCGCGGGACGACCGCTGACGCCGGCCGGTACTGAGAGCTTGCTCGATGCGCTCGGCAAGGCGAGCGCGAAATATGGCGGCATCACCGTGCTCGGCGGCGTGCCATCGTACTGGCGGACGGGGACGAACGATGCGTCGCCCGATCGCGGCTGGCGCCGGGTCTGGAAGCGGCTCGGCGTGCTTAGCCCCTGGGCGGTTGGACGTTATTACGACGATCTCTCGGCGGATAACTACAGCAGCAGAGTGACTCAGCCGGATTTGGCGGCCACGCGTGCGCTCGGCGTGGACTACATGCCCGTCGTGTTCCCCGGCTACTCTTTTGCCAACACTGAGCGTGCGTTGGGAGATCCGGCTCTGGCGATCAGCAACCAGATTCCGCGCCGCTGCGGGCTCTTCTACTGGCGGCAGGTGTATGACGCGCTGGGGGCGGGAGCAACGATGCTGTACGGCGCGATGTTCGATGAACTCAACGAGGGCACGGCGATGTTCAAGATGCTGCGGCAAGCCGCGCAGGCGCCCGTGGCGGGAATCCCGCCCGGATACTCGTTCGTCACGCTCGATGCGGACGGATGTCAGTTACCGAGCGACTGGTATTTAAGCCTCGCAGGAGCCGCCACGCAGGCGGTGCACTCCGGCACCCCTCCGCCGCCGGACTTCCCCCTGCCATCGCCGCCGGAAAGTTCTAAGTAAGTATCCGCGGCGAAGTCCGTCTCTCCAATCCCTCGCCTAGTCCCGGAGAGGAGCCAATGCGACGGCGCGCTCCTCGGGCTCGTCACACGTTCGGGTAGGCGTCGGTGCCCATTTCGAGCGAATCGAGACCGGTGAATTCGACCTCCACCAGCACGCGGTTGCCCATGATGCGCTCGACAATCCAGAAGAACAGCAGCGCGAGGCCGAACACGACGACGAAGTTCATCGTGACCCCGATGAGCTGCGCCGCGAACTGGCCCGCATCGCCATAGAGCAGGCCGCGCACCGGACCGGCAACGCCGTTCCATCCCTCGCCGTACGATCCGTCGGCGAAAATTCCCAGCGCGAGCGCGCCCCAAAGCCCGCAAACCCCGTGGACCGGTATTGCGCCGACGGGATCGTCGATGCGCAGGCGCCGCTCCAGCGCGAGCACTGACCACACTACGAGCAGACCCGCTACTGTGCCGATGAGCACCGCGGCGACCGGCGTCACGAACGCGCACGGAGCGGTAATGGCGACGAGTCCGCCGAGCAGTCCATTGCAGGCCATCGCGATGTCGGGCCGGCCGAAGCGCTGCCACAGGTAACACAGCGCCGTCACGGCGCCGGCGGACGAAGCCAACATCGTATTCGCCGCGATCACGCCGATTCGCGGGTCGGAGGCGGCAAGCGACGAGCCGGCGTTGAACCCGAACCATCCGAAGGCGAGGATCAACGTTCCAATCACCGCCATCGGCAGGTTGTGCCCCGGCAGCGCGCCGATCGCGCCGTCGCGCCGGAACTTGCCGATGCGGGGACCGAGCATCCACGCTCCCGCGAGCGCCGCGACGCCGCCGGTCATGTGCACGACCGACGATCCGGCAAAATCCACGTGACCGTGACCGAGTCCGAGGTTCGCGCCCAGTTGCGAGAGCCATCCTCCGCCCCACACCCAGTTGCCGTAGAGCGGATAGAGGAACATCGACATGAAAAGCCCGTAGATGAAGAAAGCCGAGAACTTCCACCGCTCCGCCATCGCGCCGGTCGGCACCGTCGCGGCGGTATCCATGAAGACCACTGCGAAAAGGAACATCGCGAGACTCGCCGGATCGTGAGCGACGCTCACCAGCGCGAACTTGCTGAGACCGATCAGCCCGAACGTATGGGCGCCAATCGCGACGGCAAGTTCGTGATGGCCGATTTGGGCCGCGCCGAGCGATGGCCATCGTGCGACGCCGCCCATCATGAACCCGTAGCCGGTCAGCCAGAAGCCAATCACCCCGATCGGGTAAATGACCAGGTTCATCGCCATCGTATTGACCGCGTTCTTGGCGCGCGTGAACCCGGTCTCGAGCATTGCGAACCCGGCCTGCATGAACATCACGAGGAACCCTGCGACCAGCACCCAGGCCATATTGAGCGACTGAGCCAGAGGCCCTTCAGCCAGGGCAGGCTGCGCGTGCGCGGGGTTCGCGGCGAGGACCAGCGCGGCAAGCAGCGCCGCTGCGGAAGCAATCAGCCGAATCGGACGGCGTAGTGCGCGCATCATTTCACCTCCCCGCGATATGAGCGGCGCGGCTGGCTCGGAGCCGCCGGGTAGCGGTTGGCGAGCCAGATGAGGAAAACGAAAAAGGCCGCGAGCGATCCAAAGAACAGCACGATCCCGAGCGCGCGGCGCAACTTCTGCAGTCTCAAGTTTTGCGGACGCAGCCCGCGTGCGCGGCCCATCGGCTGGACCCGGGACGGGTCCCGCAGGTCCTCGAGCATCTCGGCCGCGCTCGCATAGCGGTCGCGCGGCGCGCGCGCGATCGCGTGGAGGACGATCTCCTCGAGCTTCGGGTCGATGTCCGGCTGGTAGGCGCTGGGTGGCTGCGGATCCTGGCTCGTCTTCGCCCGCATCATGTTGTACACGTTGGTGCCCGTGTACGGCAGATTTGCGGTCAGCATCTCGTACAGGATCACGCCAAGCGAGTAGATATCGGTGCGCGCGTCGCCGCGCCGGCCGCTGACCTGCTCGGGCGCCATGTAATCGGGCGTGCCGATCGTCGAGGACAGTCCGGACCACGTAAGCCGCCGCGCAGACGCATCGAGCGCGATCCCGAAGTCCATTATCTTCACGAGGCCCTCGTCGGTGACGAGGATGTTCTCGGGCTTGATATCGCGATGGACCACGCCGTTTTTGTGCATATAGACGAGCGCGTCGCAGATTTGCCGGGCCAGGTCGAGAGCCTTCTCGGTGGCAAGCGGATGCGCATCGCGCATGATGGCGCGCAGCGAGGTCCCCTTGACGAACTCCATCGCGATGTACATGCGGCTCTTATGCTTCGGGGTGAGGACCTTGATGATGTTGGGGTGGTCAAGGCGCTGGCCGATTTCTTCCTCGCGCTGGAAGCGGCCGTAGAAGACCACGTCGCTTTCGAACTGCATGTAGGGGACCTTGATCGCGACCGTGCGGCCGTCGAGCAGGTCGGTGGCCTCGAAGATGGAGGCCATCCCGCTGCGCGCGATCACGCTGGTGAGCTTGTACTGATCGAGGGTCTCGCCGACGCTGACTTCGCGCATGCTGGGTTGGGCTTTCGGGGCCGGGCTCCGGGAGCGGACGCTAACATCCGGCGCGCGAGCGAAGCAACTGAGTATATCCTGTTACCGCCGCTGCCAAACTGAGTCGATTTGGCCTCACGCTCTATCGGCCGCGCCGCAGGAAGCCGCTCAGCCGCGCGCGCCATCCGGTCGGGGTCGGATCGAAGCCGGTCTCGGCGTGCATCTTGAACACGGCGACCGTGAGATTGTCCGCGGTGCCGCGCTGGTTGGCGGCATCGATGAGCTGGCGGCAGGCGGGGGCCGCCTCGATCTCGCGCGTCAGGTGCTCGAGATCATGATCTTCGAGCACGCCGTAGAGGCCGTCGGTACACAGAATCAGGCGGTCATCCTTGACCAGCGGCATCGAGATCCGATCGACCGGCACTATGAGTTCGCGGCCGAGGCTGCGGGTCAGGACCGAACGTTCGGGATGCGTCCGCGCGCTGGCCTCGCTGAGTATTCCCATCCGCACCCGCTCCCCGACCATCGTGTGATCTTTGGTGAGCTGAAGGATCTTATTGCGGCGGACGAGGTACAGCCGGCAATCGCCGACGTGAGCCGCCGAGAGCATCCCCTTTTCGACCGCGACCGCGGTGAGCGTGGTGCCCATCCGCCGCAATTCGGGCACCGCGATGGCTTTGTTGTGGATTTCGATGTTGGCCTGCTGGACCGCGCGCGTCAGGCGTTTTCCGGGTCCCCATGCGGGCGGGCTCTCCCGGTAGGCATCGAGCACGACCTGCACCGCCATCGCGCTTGCAACCTCGCCCCCCTCGTAGCCGCCCACCCCGTCGGCAACCGCGAACACGGCGCTGTCGGAAGCCTCGATGAAGTGGGCGCAGGAGTCCTCGTTGTCGGGGCGGTCCGTGCCCACGTCGGAGAGCAACGCTAGTTCGAACTGCGTCGATATGAGGGGCGATTCGTCGGAAGCTGGGTCCATTCGCGCGGGCGATCCTCGAATCAGTTCACGTGCAGAGACTTGCACTTTCCTAAAACGACCGAAGGGGCGAGCCGCCTTTGCGGCGGCCCGCCCCACAATTTCTCGCGACACCTAAAGCGTCACACCGGCTTGGCGACCAGGATGGTGTCCTTGCCCCTCTTCTTCGAGTTGCGAACGAAGTAGATCGCCCCGTACACGCCCCAGACCACCGAAAGCGCTACCGCCATCAACGGCTCCTTCACGCTGCCGATCCCCTCCAGGGGGCCAATTACGTAGAAGGCCATGCAAGCGAAGTTGGCGAACGCCCCGAAAATCGGCACCACCATGTGCCGGAACCCGCTGAATTCGTGATGCTCGTAGAACGCGACCATGCAGATGACGTTGGTGAGCCCGTACAGGATGAAGGTGCCGAAGTTGGATATCAGCGTGATCAGCAGCCATCCATTGGGCAGCGCGGAGAGCGCCGCGTTGGAACTCATTCCCATCGCGTACCAGATCGAGTGGGGCAGCGTCGCGATAGTCTTGTCATCGGGGGCGGAGCCGCCGGCGAAGTAGTACAGCGCGCCGAATGCGCCCAGCACCGCCGAGATCGTCGCGAGCGTCCAGATCGCGCGATGCGGCGTCAGGTTTTGACCGTGGAGCAGTCCGAAATGCTCCGCCACTTCCTCATCTCGACCCATCGCGTACGTCACGCGCGCGCCGGTGTTGATGCAACTGAGCGTGGTGCCGATCAGTGCGAGAAAGACCGTCAGCGCCTCGATCAGCATGAACGCCTGACCGTGCCCGCCGAGCAGCGCGTTGCCCACGATCATCATCATATCGCCCAGCGGAGCGGCCGAGCCCTTTGCGGCCGCGAGGCTGTATGCGCTGCTCAGCATGTAGTTCGCGGCGTAGTACTCGATCATGTAGCAGAACAGTCCCTGGATCGTCAGCGAGAGCAGAACTCCGCGCGGGATGTCCCGGGTCGGGTTCTTCGATTCTTCGCCGAGCGAGGTTATCGACTCGAATCCGACCAGCAGCAGAATCGCGACCGTCGCCTGCAACATCATGTAGTCGAAGCGGTGCGGCAGGATGACCGACAGCGCGTTCGGATGCGCGGGGTTGTCGCCCGTGAGCGCGTAGCTCACCGTCGAGGTGATGATGTTCCCGTTCGCATCGAGGCCCAGGCCCGTGGATCCCGCCGGATGAGACACGCGGTAGGCGATCGCGAGCGCCGAGAAGAACAGCAAGGCCGCGATCTGAATTGCGTTGATCGCAAGATTGACCATCGTCGAGCCCTGCACCCCTCGAAACGCAATCCACGACACGAAATACGCGGAGAGTATCGCCATCAGGGCCATGAAAACCGGGCCGGGGACCGCCGAGTTCATAAACCCCGGAGCGACGTTTCCTACGATGTAGCCAATCATGACGCCCATCGAGGCGACCATGACCGCCGGATAGACCCAGTAGTAGAGATGCGAGGACCATCCGATGACGAACTTGGCGATGCGCGCGAAGCGGTAGGCGTGCGTCTTGCCCAAAAACGCCTGCTCCGCGAACAAGTAAGAGCTGCCGGAACCGGGATACAGCTTCGCGAGCTCCGAATAAGACAGCGCCGTGGCATACGCGAGCAGTAGGGCCACCAGTATCCCTGACCACATCGCGATTCCTGAGGGGAATCCCTCGTTGGCCTGCCCCGCGAAAGTCAGCCACAAAAACGCTCCCGGGGCGATCAGCGCCATCGCGTTGACGGTGACGCCCGTCAGCCCGAGGGTCGCCTTCATCTTGGGTGCTTCGTTCGATTGAGCCATCTCTCCTCCTTGGTCTCCGCCACATCGGCGGCATTCCACGCGTCCGCGCTTTGCAGGCGCCGGCCTGCCACGGACTCGAATCTGCCCAAGCGCAAGAAGGGTGCCACGCAAATTGCAATGTTCATTCGCAGTACCGAGCAGATAAATGCTGAGGAAATGAGCATCCGCCCATTCAGAACGCATCACATATTGCAGGTCGCAACGGCTGTTGCTGGCAGGGAGCGGCCCGGCACTCAAGCAGTGTCGCGACCGTCGCAGAGCAAGGCGAGATGATTGCGAGAGCGAGAGACGCCGTCAGATCGCTGCGTCGCCGCGCTCGTCGGTCCGAATCCGGATGACGTCCTCGACACTCATCACGCAGATGTCGCCGTCGCCGGCTCCCCCGATGCGGGACTTGCGGAGAATCGCGCTCACAACCGCGTCGGCCTGCTCATCGCGCACGATGATCTCGAGCTTCAGCTTGGGCTTGAACTCGATGGAGTAGTCCGAGCCTTTAGATGGCTCGGCACGGCCCTTCTGGCGGGCCAAACCTTTCACTTCGGACGTGGTGAGACCGCTGATGCCGGCTTTTTCGAGCGCAATCCTGACCGCATCGAGGGTGAAGGGTTTGATGATCGCTTCGATCTTCTTCATGCCCTCTCACCGCACCCGCCCCGTGGCTTTGCCCCCACATCACCGAATCGCTGAATCGTCCGGTGCCCCGTTGATCATGTTTGCAAGGGCGGTGCCGTCGGTGAAAACCGGGGCGAACGTGCGCATCAGGCGTGCGCGATGCTCACATGAACAGCATCGGCCTCATCCGCGGTCATCGCCATGGCAAACGAGCGCGCCCCGGATGAATGACCACCGCGGCGGCCGCGCGCGGGACTCCTCGCGTGGTCGCGCCGTGTTGAGATGGGATCAGGTCTGATCTTCGGCGGCTGAGCGGGGGACGCCCAGCGCGACCATCAGGAGCGGGCTCATTCCCGCGGCGTGCGGTTCGAAAAATTTGGTCGTATCGTCGTCATAGAAGGTGAGCCCGGTTGCGCCCCGGCCAAGTGAGTAGGCGGCCAGGTAGGCGCGGCCGGCAAGGATGCCCGCCTCCAGGTGCATATCGCGGTAGGCGCGATTACCCAGCGCGCCGAGGGCGGAATCCAGGTTCGCCGCGTACACGACCAGCGCCGAGCATTTCATCCCGAGCGGCTGTTCGAGACACAGGTAGCCGGCGTCGGCTCGAAAATTTCCCCGCTTGAGCAACTCGAAGGATCCGTTTTCGCGCCGATAGTAGTAAGCGCCCGGCTCCATCCCCTCGACGCCATTGACGATCAGGTAGGTGCTGGTAAGACGCGGGAAATCCGAGCGGGGATGCGCGCTTGAGTCCGCCATGATCGTCGCAAGCTCCTCGCGGCTGATGGGCGCCTCGGCGAACACGCGGGTTGAGCCCCGGCGCAGTATCGTCGCGCCGAGCGGGGAGGAGTGATCGGGGTCGATCGTTTCGAATCGAAGCTGGCTCCCTGGCGCGGGCAACGCTCGCGTCTCAATTCGCGCGCTCGTCACCGCCTCGACTTCCTCCCGGCTCTTAAGGCGCGACTCGGCGTGAATCTTCACCAGGTCATCATAGGTGACCTCGCGCGATGAGAGCGCGATCGCCTCGAAGGGGAACGGCTCAAGCGCGGGCGGCTCGGCGGGCTCGGTCTCGCTGCGCCCCAATGCGACGAGGCAGGCCAGCCCTTCGCGCCGGCTGTCGATTCCGAGCAATGCTTCGAGTTCCGAGTCCACGAATGCGGTGACGATCTCGGCGGGAACCTGGCCCGCCGAGCCGGCTGCGAGCAGGTTGGCCGCAATCGTGCCCGCATCCCAGAAGCAGTAGCGGTAGGCGCGGGCGCGGTACTTCCACGCGCTTCGCCAGTAGATCGCGGTCATCAGGAGCACCGCGCGGGCGCTCGCGAGCGACGGGCGCATCGCGGCCGCGCGCGCGATTGTGCGCCGCCAATCGCCGCGCCTGAGTCCGCGAAGTTTCAGGTCCGCCGGCGAAAAATGATACAGGCCCGCCTGCAGACCATCGATCTCGCCCGCCGCGACATAGATCTCAATCGGGTAGAGCGCGCCGGCCGACGCCGCAGCGCGGAAGTGATAATCCTCGCCGCCGACGCGCGAGCGGTGCGTCAGCCCGCCACCGCAAAAGAGCAGCCGGGTCAGACTCTCGAGTCCGATCGATTCCGCCGAGAAGGGGGCGGCCTCGCCGGCGATCGCGCGCAGCGTCGGCATCGCGGAAAGCTCAAAATCGCGCGGCAGCGCGATTGCGGCCGCATCCGGATAAATCTTGTACGGGAGCGGTTTGATATCCCAGTCGAGATAATGCGCCGACGACCGCACGCTCGTGTACGAGTGCTTCGTGATCTCGTGGAAGACGCGCGCGGCCTCGATATCGCTGTTACCCACTTCGCAATCTCCCGCGATGGAGCACGTCGCGCGCCTTCGGCCGCGCCAACTCAGTTGCTCCGCCGCGCGCGGACGGTCCCGCAGGCACTCTCAGATCGATATTCCGCTAGGGTTTCAGGCCCGCCACGAGCGGTTCGATCTTAAGCGGCAACTCGAATGCCGCGGCCTGCGGCATCTTGCAGATCGTATCGCTGCATTCCTGGAACTTGAGCGTCCCGCCAAGCTTGTAATCTCCGGGTTTGAGTCCGAGCTTGAGAAGGATTGTCCCCGTCGCGCGGAACCGGCCCGTATAAACCGGAATGGTCTCGCCGAGAGCCTCGAACTTGGTCGGGACCGCCGCTGGAAAATCGATTGACTGCTTCGCGATCAGGTCGGGATCGAACGTGACCGTCGTCGGCACGTATTCCTTCGGCAGCGGCCGGCCGTAGATGTGCCATCCCGGAGCCACCGCGATTTCAATGGTGACCCCGAGTTCGTGACCGGGGGCGGATGTGACGTCCGACAGCGTCACCGCCATCGTGACATCGCCCGCGGTCTCCACTGCCGTGTTCTTTCCCGCCGTCGCGCCGAAATCCTTGAGCAGCACCTCGGATGCGGCCGGCCGCGTCTCGTAGTCGGGCAGGAAGAATTTGTCGCGTACGACACCGTCGGGCGCGATCACATAATCGCCGGGGAAGGGAACGCCGTAAAACGGATGGTCCTGCGGGATGTTCGTGTTCAGGATTCCGAACTTGCGGATTACGACGCTGCCCTTGTCCGAGAGCAGCGGGTACGTGATGCGATGCGCATCGGCGAAGCGCTTCAATGTCTCGGGCGGGTCGTAATTCACCGCCGCGACGCCAAGCCCCGCGGCCTTCAATTCAGGGAGCGATCGTTGCAGCTCGACGAGCTGCGTGCGGCAGAAGGGTCACCAATCGGCGCTGCGCGTGAATACGAGCAGCAGCCCCTTGGGACCCATCAGATCGTGAAGCGGCCAGCGCTTGCCATTCTGATCCGGCAGTTCGAAGTCCGGGACCCGGGAGCCGATCGCGGGGCCGGTGGTGGCGCCCTCGTTCTGCGCTTTGACGAATGCGCGGAGCTCGCCGGGGTCGATCTTCTCGCCCGTTGAGAATTTGCGCACGACGTCGTGCAACACCGCGGCCTTGTCCGCCGGCGCGCTGTTCGCCCCGTTCTTGCCGGTTGGCTCGGCTGCTCGGACGGACGCGGGCGGTGCGACCGCAATCGCGGCGAGCACAGCCGCGGCCGATGCAATCTTCCCGATGCGAATCGCGCAATCCATCAAGGCAGCAGTTTACTCACCCCGGCGCGGAGTTCCAAGTTGCGGCTGGGCCGCGCGGAAGCGGCGGGCCTTACGATCGAATCGCGGACTGCGCAAAACGCGCTAAACCTGCATCCCCGCCTGTATCACCGTCGGCCCGTCGGTCTTCGGGATTTTCGGCTCCGGCTTGCGCTTCATCGCGCGCTCGATCACCGGCGCCATCCGTTCGGCCTTCTCGCGCGCTCGCCTGCCCTCGCGCTCCTTGAACTCGGGCATCACATCCCTGGCAAACAGTTCGAGCGATGCGCAGATGTCCTCGTGGCGGTTGTTGCCGGCCTGCGAGATGAAGACGACCTGGTCGACGCCGGCCGCTTCGTAATCGAGCAGCCGCTGGCGGATCCGGGCGGGCGTCCCGATGCACGCGTTGGGGCCCGCGGTACCGGGCATCTCCATCGGGCTGTTTTTGAAGGCGGACCAGATGTCGGTCTTGCCGGGCTCGTGGCGGCCGAAGACGTAATGATGGCCGAGCGCAAAGGCGAAGAACCTCAGTCCCTCCTCGCCCATCGCGCGAGCGCGCGCCTCGTCCTTGTCGCACATGAAGCCGGTGACGATCGCGATATTCGCGTTGACCGCATATCCGGCCGGCTCACATTCCGTGGCAAGCGTGGTGTAGTAATCGTCGACCCACTGCCGCGCCTCATCCGGCGACACGAATGCGAAAGTGAGCGCGCCGATTCCAAGCTGTGCGGCAAGATGAATCGTCTCGCGCCGGGAGCACGCGACCCAGAGCGGCGGATGCGGCTTCTGCAGCGGTTTGGGCACCACATTGCGCACCGGCATCCTGAAGTATTTGCCCTCGTGACCCAGAAACGGCTCCTCGACGAACATCCGCGCGATGACTCCCAGCGATTCGCGCCACATGTCGCGCTTGTCGGCGCGCGGAATCAGGAAGCCGCCAAGCTCCGCGTCCGCCGATGACTCGCCGGTTCCGAACTCGACGCGCCCGTTGCTTACGAGATCGAGCGTCGCGATCCGCTCGGCGACTCGCGCCGGATGGTTGTAGGCGGGCGGCAGCAGGACAATCCCGTGGCCGAGCCGTATGTTCTTCGTGCGCTGGCTGCACGCCGCAAGAAAAATCTCGGGCGCGGATGAATGCGCATACTCTTCGAGAAAGTGATGCTCGACTTCCCACATGTGATCGATGCCGAGCTTGTCGGCGAGTTCGACCTGATCGAGCGCATCCTGAAAAAGTTTGGCCTCCGCGCCGGGCTTCCAGGGACGTGGCAGTTGATGCTCGTAGAAGGTGCCGAACTTCATGAGATAGACCGCCTCCTTGCGATAAATTTCCGCCGGAGCGGACCAGAGCGCGAAATCGGGTGTCGGGACGCCGATCGAGAGGGATGGCGCCGTCGGGGGGCGCGTCTCCCGTCAATGATCAGCGCACCCTTGAATTCCCCGTTGTGCCCGGATCGTATTTGACGATCACCGGACAGTCAAAAGGGAAAGCGGGCGGGGTCGCCGAAGCTCACCCGCCCGATACGGAAGGCATGAATCAGGGTTGCAGCGCTAGTGCCGGATCGTCATCTCGGCGTTGACCGACGACCGCGGCAGCGCGCCGATTCGCGCCAGCTCCTCGCGAAGCTTCCCGCGCGAGAGCGGTTTTGACAGCACCGCGGAGGCGCCAAGCGCATAGCTCTCCGCGATATCCCGGTCGTAAATCGAACTCGTGATCACGAACAGCGGAATCGTCGAGCAAACCTCGCTCGCCCGCACCGCCGAGAGCACGGCGAACCCGCCATTGTCGGGCAGGCGCAGGTCCACGAAAAACAGATCCGGCCGGTCGAATTCCGTGAACTGAGTGATCATCTCGAGCGCCTCATCGGTGGTCTGCGCATGAAGCACCTCGATCGCATCGCCCAGCACCTGCCGCATCACGGTGAGCGCGATGAAGGCGTGTTCGGGGTTGTCCTCGACGAGAAAGATTCTGACCGCAGTGCCGAGCAGGATCTCGTCGGTTTTTTCTTCGCCAATTCCACTTCTGGGAGACCCCATGCGATCGCCTCCGGCTTCGTCCTGCTGGAACGTTTGCTCTGCGCGCAACGCTCGCGTGAAACAACGATCACCGCTGCGACAGACCCTTCCAATTGCCGTGCCACAGCCGCGAGGCTGAATTTTGGTTGTAGCTATAAGCTCGGTAGCCGTGCTTAGTCATCATTGAGAGCAGCGGCGAATTTCGAAACGGCCGGAATTCGGCCAATATCGACTAATAGTTTCAAATTAGCCGCGTTGCGCGCCGTGCACGGGTCCACAGGCGCAGATAGCCGCGCCGCAAATGTTTCTTGTGGCAAGGTTGCTACATTTAGTGAATCAAATGTGTCAATTCGGCTAGGCAACCGAATGTATCATACCGGCACACTTTCCCGCGTTGGGTCCCGTGATTCCACATGAGCGAGCGGCGCATCGCACGGTCATCTTCCACCGAGGGCTTGCCGGTTGCTCCGTCGATGGGACCGGCGCTGGAGTCGATGATCGCGTCTCAGCGCACGACCGCGATCGATGGCCGCGTCGTGCATCTCTCCCTGATCGCGATCGCGATCGGCCTGATGGCGGGCCTGGCCGCCCGGATTCTGCTCGCCCTGATTGGCCTCATAACGAACCTGTCCTTTTATGGCCGCCTGAGTCCGCAATTCGTTTCGCCCGCCGCGAACCGGCTCGGACTGCTCGTGATCGTCGTCCCTGCAATCGGCGGCCTCATCGTCGGCTTGATGGCGCGATACGGCTCGGAGGCGATTCGCGGACATGGAATCCCGGAAGTGATGGAGCAGGTGCTGCGCAATCAAAGCCGGATTCTGCCTCGGGTCACATTCCTCAAGCCGATCTCAGCCGCGATCGCGATAGGCACCGGCGGTCCCTTCGGCGCCGAAGGCCCGATCATCGCGACCGGCGCCGCGCTTGGCTCTCTGATTGGCCAGTTGCTCAGGACGACCGCCGACGAGCGGAAGGTTCTACTGTCGGCCGGAGCAGCCGCGGGAATGGCGGCGACTTTCGGAAGCCCGGTGTCAGCGGTGCTTCTCGCAATCGAGCTGCTTCTGTTCGAGTTTCGGCCCCGCTCGCTGATTCCGGTCGCGTTCGCGAGCGCGGCTGCAACAGCGCTCAGGATGGAGTTCATGGGCTCCGCGCCAATCTTCGCGATGCCCGGCGTCGGGCCGGCGAATCAGACCGCGCTGATTGCATATGTGCTACTTGGGGTCCTCGTCGGAGCCGCGTCCGTTGCAGTGACGCGCTGGGTGTACCTTATCGAGGACGGTTTTAACTTGTTGCCAATTCACTGGATGTGGTGGCCGGCGCTCGGTGGGCTGGTTGTTGGCGCGATCGGCTACTGGCTTCCTCAGACCCTGGGCGTCGGATACGACAACATCAGCCGCGAACTCTCCGACGGTCTCGCCGAGCGGGCGGTGGTGCTGCTCTGCATCTTCAAATTTGTTTCCTGGGCGGTCTCGCTCTCGAGCGGCACTTCGGGAGGGACGCTCGCTCCCCTGTTTACGATCGGCGGCGCGATGGGGGCGGCAATCGGCGGCGGAGCAATCGCGCTTTTTCCGGGCGCCGGGCTCGATTTGCGGCTGTGCGCTCTGATCGGGATGGCCGCGATGTTTGCCGGAGCTTCGCGCGCCCTTCTCGCATCGATAGTGTTCGCCTTCGAGACTACCTTGCAGCCTTTCGCCCTGCTGCCGCTAACGGCAGGTTGCACTGCTGCCTACCTGATATCGAGCCTGCTGATGAAAGGTACGATCATGACCGAAAAGATCGCCCGGCGGGGCATTCCCGTGCCGGTGGATTACACCGCCGATTTTCTCTCGCAGATATTGGTAGGTGATGTGGCATCGCGCGAGGTGGTCTCGCTGCGGGCAGACCTGACTTTGGGAGAAATCCGTTCCTGGATCGCGGAAGGCCGCCCGGGGAGCGCTCACCACGGCTTTCCGGTCTTGGATGGCGACCTGGTGCTGGTTGGCGTCGTGAGCCAGCGCGATTTGCTCGACCCCGTGACGCCAGCCGGCACGCGCGTCGGCGAGGTCGTCCGCGGCCCTCGCGTGGTTGTGTTCGAGGATAACACTCTGCGCGATGCCGTCGATCTGATGGCGCGCCACCGCATGGGGCGCGTGCCGGTCGTAAAGCGCGAAAACCCGGCCGAAGTGGTCGCGATGCTCTCGCAAAGCGACATCCGCTCCGCAAACCGCCGCCGGCTCGAAGAGACCGAGCAGGCGGAGCAGACGATTCGCTGGAATTAGGGCCGCGACGCTCGCTCGCGCCAATGCCGATCGGGCGCGCGCCGGCGCGCCTTATCGCTGCCCGCAAGTGGGCCGCGCTTCAATATCCGCCGAGCTGCGCCACGCGCTCGCGATGGTACGGCGGCGAGCCGAAGTACGATTCGTTGAAGCGCGATCGCTTGAACCACAGGTGAATATCGTGCTCCCAGGTAAATCCGATCCCGCCGTGCATCAGCACCGCTCGATCGGTGGTGCGGCTATACACATCCGACAGCCGCGCCTTCGCCATCGCCGCCATCCGCGGCGCCTCATCCAGCGCCGAGTTCTGCGCGTGCGCCGCATACCACAAGAGCGCACGGGCGGGCTCGAGATCCGCCACGATCTCCGCCGCGGCGTGCTTGAGCGCCTGGAAGGAGCCGATCGGCTTGCCGAATTGTTCGCGCACTTTCGAGTACTCGACCGCCATATCGAGCGCGCGCTCGGAGCCGCCGAGCGAGTCCGCCGCAACCGCGACCGCGCCGATGTCGAGCAGGCGCGCGTAAAGGCCCGCCCCGCCGCCGAGTGCGGATGCGGGAGCGTCCGCGAACTCGACCTCGGCGACTCGCCGCGTGAGATCGAGGTTCTTCAACATCTTGACCCGCACGCCCGGCGATCCGGTTTCGACCGCGAACAGCCCGGCGTCGCCGGCCCCGTCGCCCGCGCGCGCGGCGACGATTATGAAGTTGGCGAGGTTTGCGTAGGGCACAAACATCTTCACGCCCCGGATCCGAAACGCCCCGCCATCCTTTCGCGCGACCGTCTCGAAATCGGCGGGTATGATGCTGTCGCTCTTCTCGACGATCGCGACGGTGCCGGTTGCCTTCCCCTCGGCGAGCGCGCCGAGCCACTTCGCGTTCAGCTCATCGCTCCCGCCGATTGCGAGCGCGCTTGCGGCGAGCACCGAGGAAAACAGGAACGGCCCCGGCATCGCGGCGTATCCCTGCTCTTCGAGCAGCACCGCCATGTCGAGCATCGAAAGCCCCAGGCCGCCGAACTTCTCCGGCACGATCAGCCCGTTCCATCCGAGCTTCGCGATTTGGGCGTCGAGGCCGGGTATCCTGCCGTCTTCGCTCGCCATCGCCTTGCGCACCTGGGCGGTCGAGCATTCGCCACTTAGGAACTCGCGTGCGCTGTCCTTCAGTTGCTGTTGTTCGCTGCTTAGTCCGAAGTCCATTTTCGATTCGATCCCCCGGGGCCGATCGAGGCCGCGCCGTCAGCGCGACTTCGGCATCTTGAGCCCGCGCTCTGCGATGATGTTCTTCTGGATGTGCGACGTTCCGCCGCCGATCACCAGTCCGAGCGAGAACATCCATTCGTACGGCCAGTACCCGTTATCCATCACGCGCTCGTCGTCGCGCGACAGCATCGAATAGCCGCCCATCACCTCCATCGCGGCGGTCGCGAGGTCGTGGTTCAGCTCGGTGCCGACCAGCTTGTTGATCATCGCCTCGATGCCGGGACTCTTCTGGCGAATCTGATCGGTGAGCTGGCGCAGCGAATGATACCGCATCGCCTCGACGCGAATTTCGAGATCCGCCAGCCGCTGGCGCTGGACCGGATCTTCGGTAAGCGGCCGGCCGCCGCGCTTGATCGTCTTGGCGAGCGCGAGCAGGCGATTGAAGCGCTGCTCGCTCCCGCTGGCGGCGCCGAGCATGTTGCGCTCGTGGAACAGCGTCGCATTGGCGACCAGCCAGCCCTCGTTCAACTTGCCGACCAGGTTCTTGCGCGGCACGTGCACGTTGTCGAAGAAGACCTCGTTGAAGCCGCGATCCCCGGTCATCTGGACGAGGGGACGCACGGTGATGCCCGTCGAGTGCATGTCGATCAGGATGTAGGAAATCCCGCGATGCTTGGGCGCATCGGGATCGGTGCGCACCAGGCAGAACATCATGTCCGCGTGCTGCGCGCCCGAGGTCCACACCTTCTGGCCATTGACGATGAATTCGTCGCCGACCATCTCGGCCCGCGTGCGCAGCGAAGCGAGGTCCGAACCCGCCCCGGGCTCGGAATATCCCTGGCACCAGATTTCCTCGGCGGTGAGAATTTTCGGCAGGTAGCGCTTTCGCTGCTCCTCGGTGCCCCACGTGATCAGCGTCGGGCCGAGCATCCCGAGTCCCGACCCTCCGATCATGTATGGCGCTTTCGCCCGGGTCATCTCATCGTTCACGATCGTTTGCCTGACCGGGTCCATCGCCTGGCCGCCATATTCCCTGGGCCATGCCAGCGCTACGTAACCGGCATCGTTGAGCTTGCGCTGCCACGCCTTCGCGCGCTCGAGCCAGACCTTGTCTTCGCGGCCCTCGCGGGTGCCGGTAATACCGCTTTTCGGCACGTTCTCTTCGAGAAAGCGCCGCACCATGAGTCGAAATTGCTCTTCTTCGGGAGTGAAATTCAGATCCATCGCAGGCTCCTGCCGTGAGCGTTTTCAGCCTGGCGCCAGCATAGTCAAAACCCCGCCGACTCTAAAGCGCTGGCGGGGACCGGCCAAGCCCGGCCTCGCCGTGCTGCCTGGGCGGTCGCGCGGCGCGGGGGCCGGTTTGCCGGGCAGAATCAGCGTTGCTAAACTGAGGTTCCCGCAATTATTGCTGCTACTTATTCGACTGAGGCCGAGGTCACCAGATGGCGACGATCATCACGAGCGAGTGCATCAACTGCGGGGCGTGCGAGCCCGAATGCCCCAACACCGCGATTTATGCGGGCGGGGCGGCATGGGAACTCAATGGCGAGTCGCATCCCGCGCTGGCCGAGGACATCTACTACATCTCGCCGCAGAAGTGCACCGAGTGCGTCGGATTTTTCGACCACGAGGCGTGCGCGGCAGTATGCCCGGTGGATTGCTGCATCCCCGACCCCAATAACGTCGAGACTCATGAGCCGCTGCTCGCGCGGGCCCGCCTGCTGCATCCCGAGGAGACCATCGGCGATGATGCGCCGTCGCGATTTCGCAAGCAGGAAGGAGCCGCGCCATCGCAGCCCGGCGGCGCGCTCGCCGCAATAAAGGCGGCCGCGCAGGCGAACGCTGTCGCGCCGGCACCTGCAAAGTCCGCATCCGCGCCGCAAACGCCGGCGGCACCGAAGCCGGCGCCGCCAGTAGCGGCAGCGCCCGAAGCGCCGAAACCCGCGCCGTCGGCATCCGCTCCACCGCAAGCGCCGCCG
Source organism: Binataceae bacterium (SeqCode) (assembly GCA_035626155.1). Taxonomy (GTDB): domain Bacteria; phylum Desulfobacterota; class Binatia; order Binatales; family Binataceae; genus DASPOF01. The sequence continues at coordinate 57,847 of DASPOF010000108.1, read as the reverse complement.
AAACCCGCCGCATCAGCGGCGACCGCGGAAAAGCCCGCGGCGGCGGCGCCATCATCGGAAGCGGCTCCAAAGGCGGCCGCTCCGGCCGAAGCGCCGCCCAAGCCGGCATCTCCCGCGACGCCGCCGCCTGCGAAACCCGCCGCGCCACCATCAGGAGCGATGCCCCCATCAGGAGCAACACCACCTCCCGCGAAGGCTGCCGCTCCGCCCGAAACGCCCGCGGCACCGCCGGCAGCGCCACCGCAATCGGCAGCGGTCAAAGACGAGTTCGATCCGATGACCTGGGAAGTCCCGGTCATCTGCAAGAGCTGCAATCAGGGATTCGCGGTGCCCTATCGGCATTTTCAGGCCGGCGTGGTGTTTTACTGCCCGTCGTGCTCGGCTTCGTTCGTGCCGAGGTCCACGATGGTGCGCACGATTCGGGAGACGTTCGAGGGGTTTTACGGCCGGCGGCGGGCCGAGCGCGATGCGTTCGAGCGTGGAGGTGCGGGCGACGGCGCGGCCTTCAAGGCGCGTCAGGCGGCCGAGCTGGATGCGTTCAAGAAGGACCTCGATCGGATCGCGCGCGAGCGGAGGCCCGCGGGCAAGCTCGTTCGGCCCACGGGCATCGCCTCGATGTTCAGCTAAGAGCGCGCACTCGCGCGGTCCCTTCGATCAAATCTCTTCCACGATTTGGTAGCCGGCGCGGCGCATGTGATCGCGCACCGCCGCGATATGATCCGGCCCGCGCGTCTCGAGCTCGAGCATGACGCGCGCAGCGCCGATCGCGACGTCGCGGCGCGTGCGATCGTGCTCGATCGTGCGCACGTTCGCCCCGGTCGCGCCGACGCAGGCCAGCAGCTTCGCAAGCTCGCTTGGACGATCGGGCAGATTCAAGGCGATCCGAAGCAGCCGGCCCATCTTCGCAAGACCGTGCCCGATGATCCGATCGAGCAGGTTGATATCGATATTGCCGCCGCTTACGACAACCGCCACGCGCTTGCCGCGAAGCTCGTCCTTGATCTTGAGCGCGCCCGCAAGCGCCGCCGCGCCCGCGCCCTCGGCGAGCAGCTTCATCCGTTCGAGCATCAGCAGCACCGCCTCGCCGATCTCAAAGTCATCGACGGTGACGCTGCGCCTGACCCGGCCGCGGATAGCCTCGAACGGGATGCGGCCGATAGTGCCGGTCGCCAGGCCGTCGGCGATGGTGTCGATCGGATTGGTGACCACCGACGGCTTGCCCGCGCTGAGCGCCGCGCTCAGTTGGGGGGAGCCGGCGGCCTCGACGCCGATCACTTCGGTGCCCGGCGCGAGCGCTTCCAGAGCGGTCGCGACTCCCGCTAGCAATCCGCCCCCTCCCACCGGCACGAGCGCCACGTCGGGCTTGAGTTCGTCGGCGATCTCGATGCCGACGGTTCCCTGCCCCGCGACGACCAGCGCGTCGTCGTAAGCATCGACGAAGATTGCGCCGGTCTTTTCGCAGATGCGCTCGGCCGCGCGGCGCGCCGCCGGGTAGTCGGCGCCCGCGAGCACCACGTTCTGTCCGTAGCTCCGCGTCGCATCGACCTTCGCGATCGCCGCCACCTCGGGCATCACCACGGTCGCCTTTACGCCGGCGCGGGTGGCGGCGTAGGCGAGCGCCTGGCCGTGATTGCCGGCGGATGCGGCGATGACGCCGTGGCGCTTCTCGGCGTCCGAGAGCGCGGCGATCCGGTTGAACGCTCCGCGGATTTTGAACGACCCGGTCTTCTGCAGATTCTCGGGCTTGATGAAGACCTCTGCGCCGAGCATCTTCTCGAGCGTCGCGCTGCGCACCAGCGGGGTGGGCTTGACGATGCCGGCCAGGCGCCGGCGCGCAAGCTCGATATCTTCGATGGTAACCATCATGCGGCTCCGCTCCGCATCGCGACCGGGTGGGCTCAGCGGCGCGGCTCACCCGGTGAGGTGAACTGGTGCTCGGTTGCGGCGCCGAATCCGTCCCCCTCGAACTCGACCCGGATGCATCGCCCGGTCTCGTAGTCGAGATCGAGCAGGAGATTGCGGACCGCGCGCCGCTTTACGTCCGCGATGAGCCGCGCGGCCGCATCGCGATCGTCGGCGGAAATCGCCGCCACCTCGGCCACATCGAGGTTGCTCGCCCGGCAGAACCCGCGCGCGCGCTCCTCGCTGGAGAACGCCAGCACGCCGGCCCACGATGCGCGCTTTTCCTGGAACACGATCAGCGCTCCCGATCGATCGAGCAGGAAATGAAGCTCCTTGCAGGGAAGCGCGCTCAAGCGTTTTCGACCTTGAGCAGGCCCGTGCGGATCGCCTCCGCGCGCTCGCGGACCAGCGCCGGATAGGTGTAATAGTGGCCGCCGCTTAAGCGGAGGAACGAATCGACATCGACCTCATCGAGTTTAAGTCCGCGGATTTTCTCCTCGGCGGCCGCAAGGGTCGGCGAGTTCACGATCGTGTCGTAGATTTCGCGGGCCTGGGCCGACTGAAAGTCGCCGCGCGGCGGCAGCGCGTGAGCGTCGAGCTTGCCCAGATGGTAGTTGTCGAGGATGAAGCGCAGCGCCTTCAGCTCGTGACGCAGGATATCGATTCGCTTCAGCGTCTCGCGCGGGGCCATCGCGGATGAGCTTATCGCCGCCGCTCGGATCGATTCAACGCCGCGCGGCGAGCGCGCCGTTCAGTCGCCCTTGATAAGCCGGTGGATCGCGTTCAGATGTTTCTGCGCGTCGCGCTTGCGGCCCGCCGCCTCGTAGACCTCGGCGAGGTTGCGATGCGCCTCCACCGAGGTGGGATCGCATTCCAGCGCGCGAAGCATGCTTTTGAGCGAGTTCTGCTCCTCGCCGCGCTTTCGGTACAGCAGCCCGAGCCTGACGTGGACCTCGCCGCTGGCGGGAACGATCGCCGCGGCGCCGAGCAGGTGGCGCAGCGCGCCCTGCAAGTCGCCCTCGCGTTCGAGCAGAGTCGCAAGCCGCATGTGCGCCTCGAAGTTTCCCGGCTCGCGCCCGAGCAGGCCGGAATAAATCGTGAGCGCGCGCAGCGGGTCCTCCTCCGCGATTCGGCGCGCCTCCTCGAAACGCTCGCGCACTCGTGCGGGACCGAACGAGTCCTCGACTTTGCCCTCGGGGCGCTCGCGGCGGTAATCGAACAGGAGCTGGCCCGATTCGGCGTCGATCAGAACGCCGCCATCGCTGACGACGATCTGGCCATCCTCGTTGACCAGCTTGAGCGATGTGACCGGACGCCCTGGCTCGACGAACTCGCGCACGCGCTGGAAGCATCGCTGGACCAGCTCGAGATGGCGGCGGCTGGGCAGCAGCTCCTTCGCCAGGCGCATCACGAGCAGGTCGTTGAACGCGAATCGGTAGTTGCGCCCGCGCGTCGCGGCGGGCCTTACCAGCCGGCGCCTGACCCAATAGCGAATTCGTTCGGGAGAGACCGCGAGGATCCTCGCAGCCGCTCGCGTGGAAAACGTCCCGCCCCCTCCGTCCGCCTCAACCATTGTGACTCGAATCGAGTATAAGAATTCGCGCGCGCTGCCTCAACGCCGAACACGTTGAAATGTTCACAACCGCGCGAGAGGTCAGCCGCCGATTTCGTTCAGGACGCGCGCGACCTTGACCACCGCATCCACGCCGCGCGTCGCGTTCACGATTCGCGCCTCGGCCTGTTCATCGCTCATCCCCGGGCCGGTAATCGCCAGGCCGACCGGCTTTTCGAACTCGATCGAGAGGGCGACGCCTGCGTTTGCGATCGCGTGCGCGATGAGTTCGTCGTGCTTGGTCTCGCCCTTGATGACTGCGCCGATCATCACGACGCCGTCGATATCCTTCTTCCGGAGCAGGCGCTTGACCACCGGGCCCATGTCGTACACGCCGGGGACGCGAACGATGCGCGCCACCTCGACGCCGAGCGCCTCGGCATGGCTGCGGGCGCGCTGCTCCATCGGCCCTGTCACCTCGGAGTTGAACTCGGCGACCACCAGCGCGATTTTCACGGAACCGGCCTCTCGAGCGCGGCCGGTTCGCGGACCTCGATTCCCGCGGTCCTCAGGTAGCGCTTGATGTCGGGGATCGGGAACTCGCCGTAATGGACGATCGAGGCGACGATCGCGGCGTCGGCAGCGCCCCGCGTGAACGCATCGCGCAGATGCTCGGGCGTTCCCGCGCCGCCCGAGGCGACCACGGGGATCGAGACCGACTCGCTGATCCGCCGCGTGATTTCGAGGTCGTAGCCGAGCTTGGTGCCGTCGCGATCGATCGAGTTGATCACCAGTTCGCCCGCCCCCAGCCGTTCGCCCTCATGCGCCCACTCGATCGCATCGCGGCCTGTGAAGACCCGGCCTCCATCGATCACCACCTCGTAGCCGGACTCAAGCGCCGGGCGCGCGCCGGTCATCTTCACCTGCATCGAGAGCACGACCGCCTGGCTGCCGAAGGCGCGCGCGCCCTCGGTGATTATCGCGGGATTGCGCACCGCGCCCGAATCGATCGAGACCTTCTCGGCGCCCGCCAGCACGACCGCGCGCATGTCGTCGAGCGTGCGCAGGCCGCCGCCGACGCTGAACGGGATGAAGATTTCGCGCGCGACCGCGCGCACCACGTCGAGCATTATGCCGCGCCGCTCGTTGGATGCGGTGATGTCGTAGAAGACGATCTCGTCGGCGCCCTGCTCGTAGTAGTAACGCGCCATCGCGACCGGGTCGCCGACATCGACGTTCGCAAGGAACCGGATGCCCTTGGTGACTTTCCCGTCGCGCACGTCGAGGCACGGGATGATGCGCTTGGCGAGCATCGCTCAGGACTTCAGGCGGCAGAAGTTGTCGAGCATCTGCAATCCGGCGGCGCCGCTTTTTTCGAGATGGAATTGCGTCGCGATTACGTTGCCGCGCGCTATCGCCGCGCAGAACGCGATCCCGTAATCGGATGCCGCGATGACCGCATCGCGATCGTCGGGCACCGGGTAGTACGAATTGACGAAGTAGAAGTGCGTGTTGTCCGGGACGCCGGTAAAAATCGGATGCGGCTGCGTCTGGTGCACCCGGTTCCATCCGATCTGCGGCACCTTGAGCGGCCGCCCGTCCACCGAGCGCGGGTAGCGCACCACCCGGCCCTTGATTATGCCGAGGCAGTCCGCGTCGTCCTCCTCGCTGCGATCGAGCAGGACCTGGATGCCGATGCAGATGCCGAGGAACGGCTTGCCCGCCGCGGCGACGTCGCGCTTGAGGACCGAATCGAGTCCGAGCGCGCGCAGGTTCTCCATCGTGGCGCCTGCGGCGCCCACGCCGGGCAGAATCACGCGGTCGGCCGAGCGGATGCGCTCGGCGCGGTCGGTGATTTCCGACGGGTGCCCGAGATGCTCGAGCGCGCGCTTGACGCTGGCGAGGTTCCCGGCCCGATAGTCGACTATCGCAATCATCGCGAAGTCCCTGAACGCGAATTACTCAACAGATATTAGCGACATTCAGGGTACGACCCAAGGCGCCCCGCGTCCGGCTCGGGCTTCGGTCATGGCGCGGCGATTGGAGCCTCGCGACGCCAGTCAGATCTCGGCGCGGATGTCGCGGGTGTCGGAGAGCACGCGCAGTTTGACGTGATGATCGCCGTCCGCAAGCGACCCCCAGTGCATCGCGAAATTCTCCAACTGCACGTCGGGTTTGAAGCGCTCCGAGACGCCCATCACGATTTCATCGACGCCGAGCAGGTAAGCGATTCGGGCGATCGCGTAGATCTGATCGTTCGACACCGCGACCAGCGGCACCACCGCGCGCCCGTGATCCTCGCAGATCTTCACCACCTTGCTGAAAAGTTTTTCCTCGGCGTCGCTGAACACCTGCGCGCCCTCGCTGGAGGCGAGTCCGCGCTCGGTGCGCACGGTAAGTGCAACCAGCTCCGCATTGTCGCGCTCGGCAAGGTAGCGATGGAGGTGGGAGAGGTTGTTCGGATCCCGCATCGCGATCAGCTTCTTGATCGTTCCATCGCTGTTCAGGCAGGCGGGGACGAGCATCTCTTCCTCGACCACGTCGAGGTTGAACTTTTCGGGCTCCTCGCCGTATTCGTGCTCTACCTGGCCGTTCGCCCATTCGGAGAACTCGAAAACCGTGAACAGCCAGAGCGTGAAGCCGAGGCCGGTAATGGTCGCGCTTTCCTTGGTGAAGAGGTTGATCATTGCGGTCGCGAGCAGCACCAGGAGCGTGAAGGCGAGCGCGAGCGGGAAGTCCTGTCCCCAGGGGCGGAACCACGTGAGATTCAGCGGCACCCGCCACAGCCGCACGTACCTCTGCTTGTACCTAAGCACCAGGACCGACATCGTCTTGAATACGAAACTCCAGATCACGCCGAACGCGTACGCCTCGCCCAGCAAATAAATGTTGCCGCGCGAAAGCACGATCGTCGCGATCTGAAGGAACGCAACCAGGTTCACGATCCGGTAGTTGGTTCCGTACTTGCGATGCGGATGGCGGAACCAGTCGAGCATCACCCCGTCTTCCGCGACCCGGGTCAGCACGCCGGTGGAGCCGACGATCGCGGTGTTCACTGCGCCCGCGAGGATGAGGAACCCCACGAGCACCACGAACGCGCGCAGCGCAATTCGGATCCAGACCGGCCCCACCACAAACATCGCCAGCCCGCCGATCAAGTCGTCGCCGTAGCGCGCCATCCGCACGTTGTCAGGGATGATCATCACGGCGAAAAAGGAAATCAGCGACGTCAGCAGCAGGCTATAGATGAAGATGACGAAGCCGGTGCGGAGCAGGTTCTTGAGCTTGGGCGCCTCGATTTCGCGGTTGATCTGCGCCAGCGACTCCTCGCCCGACATCGCGAGGATCGAGTGCCCGAAACCGATCATTATGCCGATCGCCCCGATCGTCCGCGCCGCCGGCCAATGCCTGAGCCATCCCAGCGACTGATCCGTGTATCTGAGTTCCAGCGGCGGCAGGTGCGCCCCGCGCAAATAAAGCGTGATGCCGCACCACGCGATCATCAGCACCGCCATCACGGTGGTGATTTGCATGATGCGCATCGCCTTGCCGCTCGATTCTTCGATCCCGAGGATGTTCTGGCGCCAGAAGTACAGCGTGACCGCGGTTGCAAACCCCGCCGCAGTCAAATCGGGCGGGAGCGTCAGATTGATGTGGGCGAGGTTCAGCAGTTCGTTGATCAGACCGACCAGGTATTGGCCCGCCGACACACCGCTAATCGGGCCGGTCAGTATGTAGTCGAACATCAGCGCGGAGACGGAAAGCTTCGCCAGCGTCGAACCCATCGCCTCCTTCACCACGCGGTATACGCCGCCCCGGGTAAACATCGAGCACGACTCGACGTACACCGCGCGTACCGCGTACGAAAACAACATCACGGCCAGGATGAAGTAGGGCGCCGATCTGCCCACTGACGCCTCGACGATCCCGCCGATGTAGTATGCGGTCGAGGCGAGGTCGCACAGCACCACCGCAGAGGCTCGCCAGAACGAGATGAAAGTGAGCATCCCGGTCGTGACAAGGATGACCTGTGTGCGCTTTCTAGAGTCGACGGCTGCGCCGTTGCTCGAAGTCCCGTCGCCACCGGCCGCGGATATGGGCGCAGCCACGCTCATCTCATCCGCCGGCACCATATCGGTGGTTGAGCCTCGCCCGGGCTCAGTGCAATTTGCATGGATTCTTACATTATGAAAATTGCAAGTTGCAATGCAAACTGCCCTTGGCCACCCTGCCGCGCGAGCGGATATTCCTCTTGATTTTTCTCGGGATGCCCGCGGCCGTGAGGCGTCGCGCGTTAGGACGCGGATGCTTTCAGCCGATCGAAGAAGTGCACGATGCGATTGTAATTCGAGCCGAAGTCGCCGATGCCGACCCGCGACCTCGAGCGCATCTCGACCAGGCTCCTGCCGGCCTCGCCCGGCCGCACCTGGATCACGAAATCGTCTTGGAAGCGGAACAGGCTCGTCGTGCCCACGCCCTCCAGCGTCATCGATTTGGGGTCGGTCGTGGTGATTTCCCACTGCGGCATCTGGGCCGCAACCGCTTTGACCTTCTCGAAGGTGCCCGCGGCGTCACCCGCGATCACGATCGGCCCCAGCGGGCCGTAGCCGGATTGCTGGCGCTCGGCGCACCTCGCCTTGTCGTATCGCATGTCGCGGCCGCGGTTGGATGCGAGTTCCTGCGCGTGCGTGAACTCGGGAGGATTGTCGAAGTCAGTCGTGATGTCGTTGATGGCCGGGTAATTTCGGACCGAGAAAGCCAAGACGAGCAGAGGAATCGCGACGGCCACGCTGAACGCGAGGCCGACGTTCGCGCGCTGGCGCGCGGAGCGGAGCTCCGCCGAGCGGGTAATCGCAATTCCGATAAGCCCCATGATGAAACCGATGATGCTCAGCAGGAACCCGAACACGAAGAGCTGAAAACCGAAAAACCCATCGATCATGTAAAAGTGAGCGCCGATGATTCCGGCCGCCACCAGAGCGATCGCGAGCAGTCCGTCAAAGAATGCGAGCCACGCAGGTATCATCGTTCATCCCCCTGACGACATCGGCGCCGCCGTGCGCAGCGCGCGGCTAGCGTTTGCGCTGGTACATCCTCCACTGCTTGACGCCCAACGGGTACAGCTCGCCCAGGATTTCATAGCCCTTGGAACTGTAGAACGCGACGTTGGCCTCGGTCCCGGTCTCGAGGTAAACGCCGGCGATCTCGGGGCGCACCCGCGCTTCCAGCGCGAGCCGGTCGAGCAGCGCCTTTCCGTAGCCTTTGCCCTGAAAATCCGGATCGACTCCGAGGGTTTGCAGATATAGATGCGGCTCCTTGGGATGGTGCCGGGCAAGCATGCCAAACATTCTCAGCGCGCGGATCATTCCGCCGAATCCCACGCCGCGCACCAGACGCGGGAGTTGGAAAAGCCCGGTAACAACCAGACCGAGCACGCCGCCATGTCCCACGCCTTCAGTCACCGCGGCGGCAACGGCGCGCCCGTTATCGACTATGCCGAAGACCGGCTGCCCGCTGCTGCGTTCCACCGCGAGCTGCGCGCGAAACAAGTCCGCCAGATGCTCGGCGCGCGCGACCGGCTCGGTGATATCGGGAAGAATCACCTTGAAGCCCGGATCGTTGATGAAAGCGCGGCCGAGCGCGACTGCGGCCTGCTCGTGCTGCTCAGGATACAGAACACTGACGATCGGTCTGCCGTTTTCAGCCATTTTCCCGATACCTCGACTCAGTGCAGATTCGTGAGTGTAATCTGCGGCGTCTTATCGTCCGAAAATCCGGGACCTTGTTGGATAAGTCTGCGGTGTAGTCAGCAGCCGAGCAAATCGGCGAGACCTTGCTCGATCGACACACGCGGACGCCATCCGAGCACGCGTTCGGCCTCGGTGCGATCGGCGAGCGTGTCGCGAATCTCGCCCGGGCGGGCCGCAAGCCGCGTGATGGGTCCCCCGATAATCGCCGCGACGCGGTTGATGCTCACGTTCTGGCCGCGCCCGATATTGATCGCGCGTCCGTCGGCCACCGCCGCATCCATCGCGAGCAGGTTGGCTGCCACGACATCGCTCACGTGCGTGAAGTCGCGGGTCTGCTCTCCGTCGCCGAAAATCGTGAGCGGACGCCCGGCGCGCCGCGCGCGCAGGAACGCCCCTATCGCGAGCGCGTATGCGCCCTCCTCGTCCATCCGCGGCCCATACACGTTGAAGTAGCGCAGGGTGAGTGTCTGGAGGCCGAACAGGCGATGAAAGATCCGCGCGTACTGCTCGCCGGCGTACTTTTGCAGCGCGTACGGGTTGAGCGGATTCGGCGTCATCGTCTCGACCATCGGCAGGCTCTTCTGCTCGCCGTACACCGAAGACGAACCGGAAAGCACGACCCGCCTGACCTTGGCATCGCGCGCCGCCACGAGCACGTTCAGCGTCCCGACCACGTTGGTCATGTGCGTCTCGACGGGCTTTTCGATCGAGAGCGGGATGCGCGCCAGGGCGGCGGTGTGGAACACGCAATCGACGCCGCCGAACGCGGGCGCGATCGCGCCGGGGTCGCGGACATCGGCCTCGATCAGCTCGGCGGCACGATTGAGGTTCTCGCGGCGCCCGGTTGAGAAGTTGTCGATGATGCGGACGCGATGGCCCTGCTGGGCGAGCGCATCGACGAGGTGCGATCCGATGAATCCCGCGCCGCCGGTGACGAGCACCGTGCGCGCGCGCGGCGCGATGGCCTCGGCGGTGCTCATCGCGTTGATGCCCGCTCGCGCGAGCGCGCGCGGCGCTCGCTTTGCGCGGCAGAAAATTGCCTGGTCAGCATTGCTAAGATAAGGTTTGAGTTTACCATCCGCGTCCGGGCGGAACATTAGAATGGCCACCGATGCGCACAGGATCAAGCGGCTCGCCGAATTGCTCGCCGAGCGAATTATGGTGCTCGACGGCGCCTTCGGGACGTTCATCCTCGGCCGTCATCTGAGCGCCGCGGATTACGGCGGCGCGAGCGCGGAGGGTTGCAACGAAAATGTCGTGCGCACGCGCCCCGACCTGATTCGGGAGATGCACGACGGCTTTCTCAAGGTCGGCGCCGATATCATCGAGACCGCGACCTTCCAGGCAACCCCGGTCGTGCTCGCCGAGTTCGGGCTTGCGCCGCACACGCGCGAAATCAACCGCATCGCGGCGGCCATCGCCCGCGAAGAGGCGGCAAAATTCAGCACGCCGCAAAAGCCGCGCTTCGTAGCCGGCTCGATGGGCCCCACCACCAAGAGCATCTCGGTCACCGCCAACACGACTTTCGACGAACTCGCCGCCGGTTACGAGGAGCAGGCGATCGGACTTATCGAGGGCGGCGCCGACGTCCTGCTGCTGGAAACGGTCAACGATACTCTCAACTGCAAGGCGGGATTGATCGGGGTCGACCGCGCGATCGGAAGGACCGGCGTCCATCCGGGAATCGCGATCTCGGCGACGATCGAGACGATGGGCACTCTGCTCGCGGGCCAGGACATCGAGTCCTTTTACACCTCGGTTGCGCATCGCGACCTGCTCTGGATCGGACTCAACTGCGCGACCGGCCCCGACTTCATGACCGATCACCTGCGCACGCTCGCGGAGATCTCGCGGTTTTGCGTCGCCTGCGTGCCGAACGCCGGGCTGCCCGACGAGGAGGGGCGCTACAACGAAACGCCCGAGATGCTCGCCGCCAAGATGGCGATGTTCATCCGCAACGGATGGGTGAACCTGGTCGGCGGATGTTGCGGGACGACGACCGAACACATCCGGCTTCTTGCCGAGGCCGCCGCCGGCGCAAGGCCGCGCGTTCGCTCCGCGCTCAGGCGGTCGATCGTCTCGGGCATCGAGGCCCTGCCGATCGAGGAGAGCAACCGCCCGGTCATCGTCGGCGAGCGGACCAACGTCCTGGGCAGCCGCAAGTTCAAGCAGCTCATCGCCGGGGAGAAGTTCGAGGAAGCATCCGAGATCGGCCGCGCGCAGGTCCGGAGCGGCGCACAGGTGCTGGACGTATGCCTTCAGGATCCGGACCGCGATGAACTCGCGGGCGTAACCCGCTTCATCGAAATTCTGGTGAGGAAGGTCAAAGCGCCCCTGATGATCGACTCGACCGACCATCGGGTCATCGCGGAGGCGCTCAAGCGCACGCCCGGCAAATCGATCATCAATTCGATCAATCTCGAGGACGGCGAGGACGCCGAGCGGCTGCTCAGGGTGATTGGCGCGGCGAAGCAATTCGGCGCGGCGCTGATCGTCGGATGCATCGATGAGGACAAGGTGCAGGCGCAGGCCGTAACCCGCGCGCGCAAACTCGCGATCGCGGAGCGATCCTACAAGCTGCTCACCGAAAAGCACGGCATCGCGCCCGAGGACATCATTTTCGATCCGCTCTGCCTGCCGATCGGCACCGGCGATGCCTCGCTGAAGGGAAACGGCGTCGAGACGATCGAAGGCATCCGGCTCATCAAGCAGGCGCTGCCGCGTGCGAAAACGATCCTCGGAATCTCGAACGTCTCGTTCGGCCTTCCCGCCGCCGGGCGCGAGGTACTGAACGCGGTGATGCTCTATCACTGCGTGCAGGCGGGGCTCGATCTCGCGATCGTCAACGCGGAGAAGCTGGAGCGCTACCCGTCGATTCCCGAAAACGAGCGGCGGCTTGCCGAGGACCTTATCTGGTGGCGGGGCGCCGACCCGATCGCCGCGTTCACCGCGTACTTCCGCGAGAAGAAAGCAGCGCCCGAGGCGGAACGCTACCACAAGGATCTCCCGCTCCTGGAGCGGCTCGCGCTCTACATCGTGGAAGGCTCGAAGGACGGGCTAATCGCCGACCTCGACTCAGCGCTCAAGACCATGAAGCCGCTCGAGATCATCAACGGCCCGCTGATGAAGGGGATGGATGAGGTCGGGCGGCTCTTCAACTCGAATCAGATGATCGTCGCCGAAGTGCTCCAGTCGGCCGAGGTGATGAAGGCCGCGGTCGCGCACCTTAAGCCGCACATGGAGAAGGCCGAGATCGCGGCCAAGGGCACCATCGTGCTCGCCACGGTCAAGGGCGACGTCCACGATATCGGCAAGAACCTGGTCGAGATAATTCTCTCGAACAACGGCTACCGCGTGATCAACCTGGGCATCAAGGTCCCCCCCGAGGATCTGATCAAGGCGTTTCGCGAGCATCATCCCGATGCGATCGGACTGTCGGGGCTGCTGGTAAAGTCGGCGCAGATGATGGTCGTAACCGCGCAGGACTTAAAGAACGCCGGAATCGATTGTCCGCTGCTGGTCGGCGGGGCGGCGCTTTCCCGGCGGTTCACCCGGATGAAAATCGCGCCGGAGTATACGGGCGTGGTCGCGTACGCGAACGACGCGATGGAGGGACTCGATCTGGCCAACCAGATCATGGACTACGAGCGGCGCGAGACGCTCAAGCGCATACTCGATGCCGACACGCGCCGCCTGCTCGCATCGGCTCCTGGAGCGCCCGATGGCGGGGCGCCCGCGGGTGCGGCCGCGCCGCAGGTCCGCCGCGACCTCGCGATCCCGCATCCGCCCGATCTCAAAATCCACGTGCTGCGCGGCTACGCTCTCGGCGACATTTTCAAGTTCATCAATCCACGCAGTCTCTACGGCAAGCATCTTGGACTGCGCGACGCCGAGAACGCGCTTAAATCGGGGGATGCCAGGGCGCTCGAACTCAAGGCGGCGGTCGATGAAGTCGAAGAGGCGATGCTCAAGCGGGCGGACGTCACCGCCAGCGCGATTTACAAGTTCTTCCCCGCGCAATCGGACGGCGAGCGCTCGATCCTGGTTTACTCGCCGGATTCAAAGAGCGTGCTCCACACGTTCAAGTTCGGACGCCAGAGCGACCCGCCGCATCTCTGCCTGGCGGATTATCTCGCCCCGCGCGATTCGGGCCGGATGGACTATCTCTGCATGTTCGTGACGACCATCGGTCCCGGCGTGCGCGCGCTCGCCGACGAGTGGAAGGAACGGGGCGACTATCTCAGGTCGCACATCCTGCAAGCGCTGGCGAACGAAAGCGCCGAGGCGTTCGCCGAGCTGCTGCATCAGAAGATCCGCGCGATGTGGGGACTTGGCGACGCGCCGGGAATCGCGATGAAGGATCTGTTCCAGGCTCGCTACCGCGGCAAGCGATACTCATTCGGTTACCCGGCCTGTCCGCGGATGGAAGACCAGGCGCCGCTGTTCGCGCTGCTCGAAGTCGAGCGCAATCAAATCGGCGTGCGGCTGACTGAGGGATTCATGATGGACCCGGAAAGCTCGGTCAGCGCGATCGTTTTCCATCATCCCGAGGCCCGGTATTTCAGCCTCTCCGAGGCGGATGTAGAACGGCTCGAGCGCGAGTTGGCGGCCCAGGGTCAATAGCCCGCGCCAAGCGCGTTGAATCGCGCGGAGTCGGTGATGCCGCCGCCTAGCGGCCGCGGCTTCGAAGTTCCCGCTCGGCGAGATCCAGATCCGCATCGACCATCATCGCGGCCAGCTCATCGAATTTGACTTTGGGCTTCCAGCCGAGCACGCGGGCGGCCTTGCTCCAGTCACCCCTAAGCTCGTCCACCTCGGAGGGCCTGAAGAAGCGCGGATCGATCTCGACATGCTTCTCCCAATCGAGCTTTAGACGATCGAACACGAGCTCGAGGAATTCGCGCACCGAGTGGTTCTCGCCGGTCGCGATTACGTAGTCGTCGGGTTCGTCGCGCTGAAGCATCATCCACATCGCCTCGACGTAGTCGCCGGCGAAACCCCAGTCGCGGCGCGAATCGAGATTGCCGAGCGCGAGCCGATCCTGGAGGCCGACCTTGATGCGCGTGGCGCTGCGGGTGATCTTGCGAGTCACGAAATTTTCGCCCCGGCGCGGCGATTCGTGGTTGAACAGGATGCCGTTGCACGCGAACAATCCGTAGGCCTCGCGATAATTCACGGTCTGAAGATGCGCGTACACCTTCGCGCACGCATAGGGGCTTCGCGGATGGAACGGGGTAGTCTCGCGCTGCGGGATTTCGACCGCGCGCCCGAACATCTCGGACGATCCCGCCTGGTACAGCCGCGCCGCGCGCCCGTGACGTTTGTTGTGATCGCGGAGCGCCTCGAGCAATCTCAGCGCGCCCAGCCCGACCACGTCGGCGGTGTATTCGGGCTGATCGAAGGAGATTCGCACGTGCGATTGCGCGGCAAGATTATAGACCTCGTCGGGACGCACCTGCTCGATGATGCGCCTGAGGCCGGTTCCATCGCCAAGGTCGCCATAGTGAAGCTGAAGGGTCTCGGAACCGGGGCCGTATCCTTTGCGGAGATGATCGATGCGGCCGGTTGCGAAACTGGAGGTCCGGCGCACCACGCCATGAACCTCGTAGCCCTGGTTGAGAAGGAATTCGGCCAGGTAGGAGCCGTCCTGCCCAGTGACGCCGGTTATCAGTGCAACTTTCGCCATCGAAGCCATCAAATATAACATCCGATCGATCGGCCCGAAACCACCGGCCGCCGCAGACGGCAAAGGGCGCAACGCCGCCGGCGTTGCGCCCTTTGCTGTCCGAACCCGAACCTCGCGTCAGTCGCCGCGGATGAGGCGATGCGAATCGGTGTCGAAGTGCTGGGTGGAAAACTCGATCAGCTCCGCGTCCTCGAGCGCCTCCATCTGATGCACCAGCCCCTGCGGTATGTCCATGCAGTCGCCGGCGCGCATCTCGAACTCCTCGATAATCTCGGAATCGGGCGATTCCTTGATTCTGACCTTGAGCCGGCCCGATCTCAGAAAAAAGGACTCGGTCTTGAGCTTATGGAAATGGAGCGAGCATCGCTTGCCCTTGCGAATCTCCAGGATCTTTCCGCAGTACAACTCGTTGTTGGCGATCCAGACCTCGCGTCCCCATCCTTTGGGCTCGATATGTACGGGTTTTCTGATTCGGCTCATCGCAGCTCCTTCCCATCCTCCTCCCGGCCCCGGTAGCCGAATTATTACACGCCGCAAGGTAGCATTCATTAACCTTTCTATCTCTGACTCTGAAGCCCCTGAATGTACTATCGGCGAAAATGGGCGGATCGCTCTGGGAAAAAACCGCAATCAGACGGCGCGCGGCTCGCCGATGCTGACCGCGCGGGGGCGGCCGCCAATGATCGCCCGCGTCTCTCCCATCCGATCGACCTGGATCGAGAACCGGTGCACCGTGACTCCGTGCCGTTCGGCGAATGCGGAGAGCATCGCGAGTCTCGCAGCGGGCAGCGATTCGTCCGCGATTAGGAGCTGGCTAAAGTGTTTTGACCGATAGATCTGCGCGAGGTCGTCAAACGTGCCCAGCACGCGCTGGCCGTGGACCAGCTTGTTCCGCTTGAATCCGTCCTCATCGATGAAGCCGACCAGCCGCACGCCGCTGCGCCCTTGCGCCGAGAACATGTAGTCTGCCGCCGCCGCGCCCACCTCGCCGGCGCCGACCACTAAAACCCGCTCGTCGGGCGCGGCAAGCCGGCTTATCCCCATGCGCATCGCCCTGAATGAGACCCGCGTAAAAACCAGCAGGTTGAACAGGAGAATCGAGTAGAGGACAACGATCGACCCGGAGAGCGCGATCGGAAATAGCATCGAGCCGGCTGCCAGGAAAATTCCGGAAAGCGCCGCGCCGTTGGCGAAGCGGATCCCGTCGGAAAGACCCGTATAGCGCCAGATTCCTCGATAAACGCCCGCCAGAAAAAACGCGGGATACGTGACCAGCAGGACCCACGGCATGCTCGCCGTCACTGTTGTGACGAGCGGGCTGTCGATGCCGAAGTCCAACCGCAATGCGAATGCGCCGAAATACGCCGCACTGATAAGGGCCAGGTCCACCCCGGCTTCGGCGAGCCGCCGCTTGTAGCCGAAACTGAGGATGATCCGCGCCAGCCCCTGAACGTATCCGTAGGTGACCGCGGGAGGACGCGCGTCGAAGCTCAGATCCATCATGAACAGCGCGATCACCGCCGCCGCCAAGGTGATGAGGGGCAGAGCCGAAACCACATAGGCGTGCGCCAGGATGTTCGCTGCGACTCCGCACGCCGCGGCGACGGACGCCACCGCGCAGGACACCGCCACCACCTTGCGGTCGCTGAGTCCCAACGACCGAAGCCGATTATGCGAATGGTCGAGGCCGCCGCGGGAAATCGGATTGCCCGTCGCCAATCGCGTCACCGTAACAATCGCGGTGTTGAGCAAGGGCACGGCCATCACCAGCGCGGGGAAAACGTACTTGGCAAGACGGGTGTTGTCGGCAAGCACCCCTCCTCTTAGCGCGAGGACGCCCAGGATGAACCCGAGCGGGAGTGCGCCCGCATCGCCCATGAATATCGTGGCGGGCGGAAAGTTATAGAGCATGAAGCCCGCGAGCGCGCCCCCGATCGCAAAACTTCCCAGCGTCAGCAGTTGATCGTGGCGCAGGATCCCCGTTGCCGCTAGTGCCATCGAGATGACGATGCCGATACCGGCGGCGAGTCCGTCGAGCCCATCGATGAAGTTGAACGCGTTTATCGTCGCCACCAACCACAAGCCAGCCAGCGCGATGTCGGCCGCGTGCCAAGGCGTTAACGGCATCGGCGGCAACGCGAAGCTCAGCGCCCAACCGACTACTACAACCTCAACCACAAATTTCTGGCGCGGGCGCATCGGGATCGCATCGTCCACGATCCCTGCCACGAGCAGCGCTCCTGCGCCGGCCAGAATCCAAAGCTGCAATTCGCCGACCGCCGCGAGCGCGACCAGGATCGCCGCAATTATCGACGCGCCGCCAAACACGGGAACGGACTCGCTATCACCGGGCGTGGCCGGCTTCGCGGTAATGCCAAGCCGGTTGCCGATTCGGATTGCGGCCGGAACGGTTGCAATCGCGACCGCAAACGACGAACCGAGGGCGGCGGCGATCGAAACCAGCGCGGCTGGAATAGCCGACATGATTGGAGTCGTGATGATCCTTAAAATCGCGGGGCTAGATCACAAAGGCGCCCGCGTAAGCACCAGCAAGCAGTCGTGAAGAACTGCGGATCGGGCCGTGAGAATGAAATGCTTTCTAAATCGCGATGCGGGAGTCTCTCGCATCCGCCCTTTGATGAGTTCGATCTGAAGGACACCCCTTTCAGGACGCGAGGCTGGCGAGCAGCGCATCGAACTTGCGCGTCGCGACAGCCCGGTCATATTTCTGTTCCGCCAGCCGGCGCGCCCGCGCGCCCATCGCCCTGAGTTCCTGGAGATTGCCCGCGGCGCCGGCAATCGTTGCCGCAAGCCCCTCGGCGTCGCCGGGCGCCACCACGAGTCCGACCGAATGATCGCGCGCGATTCGCGCGGCTTCGGCCTCGTCTTCCATAACCGCGACGAAGGGACGCCCGGCGGCGAGAATCCCATAGATCTTGCTCGGCACGCCGCATCCCGCCGCGCCCGGCGCAAGCGCCACGAGGTGCAAATCCGCGGCGCTCAGCGACTCGGCCAATTTCTCCCTGGGCTGATAGGGAAGAAACGCGACGTTGGCGAGCCCCATCGCGTTCGCCTGACCAATCAGCCATTCCTTGCGCGCGCCTTCGCCGACCAGCACGAAAAGGATTCGCGGGTCGCCGCGCAAGCGATTGGCCGCTGCGAGGACCGTCTCGAGTTGCTGCGACAACCCGAGATTGCCCGAATACATCACCACGAACCGTTCGCCCAATGATTGCCGCAACGGACTACTTGCCAACGGAAAGATCCGGGCGCAGTCGGCCCAGTCAGGCGCGACCGCAACTTTCGATCGAGGCACGCCCTGGCGAACGATGCGCTCGGCCATGTCCTGTCCGAGAGTGATAATCAGGTCGGCGCGCTCAAACCCAATCCGATTCGCGCGGGCAAGAAGTTCGAGCAGCACCCGGCTCCTGACGCCGCCATTGACGATCGCTATGTCGGGATAAAGATCGCGGACGTTATACACCAGCCGGCATCGCCATCTTCGTTTGAGAATCGCGCCGAGCGCGCCCAGCAATGGCGGATCGGTCTCGGCGACAATCACGTCGGGGCGCTCCACACCGAACGTCGAGAGAGCGGCGCACGCAAAGTAGGTGGCAAGGTTGATCAGCCGGGCAGAAAGCCGCGTCTTCGCAAAAGTCGTGGCCCAGTTCCTGATGATGGTGACCCGGCCGCGCATCTCGCGGCTCACCAGGCCGTGCGCCGGCGAATTCGCGCGGGTCGACGGACCCACGATGGCGGTGACATCATGCACCGCCGCGAGGTCATCGCAGAGCTCGAACAGAAGCTGGCCGGTCGCTTCCTCGTCCGGCCCGAACGCGCGATTTAGAAACAGCAGTCGCGTAGGCGACTGGCCCTCTGGCGAACTGGAAATTGTTTGCGAGCGCGAGCGGGATTACACAGATGCCGCGGCGTGCGAGCGCTCTTTTTCGCGCACTTGCCGCTCGATCCACGCGTAGGTCCGCGCAAGACCCTCTTCGAGCGAAATGGCGGGCTCCCACCTGAGCACCGCCCGCAGGCGTGTGTTGTCGGAGTTGCGGCCGCGTACGCCCTGCGGCCCTGGCACGTGCTTCTTGGTAATGCGGATGCCCGCGATACTGGCGACCATGTCGGCCAGTTCGTTGATGGTCACCATGCGGTCCTGGCCGATATTGAGCGGCTCGCGATAGTCCGAGCGCATGAGCTTGTAGATGCCGGTAAGGCAGTCATCGATGTAGCAGAAGGAACGCGTCTGCTCGCCGTCGCCCCAGATCTCGATCTCGTGATTTCCGGTCAGCTTGGCGTCCGCAATCTTGCGGCACATCGCGGCAGGAGCTTTTTCGCGCCCGCCCTCCCAGGTTCCGTACGGACCGAAGATATTGTGAAACCGGACGATGCGGGTCTCGATGCCGTAGTCCTCGCGATAATGGGTGCACAGCCGCTCCGTGATCAGCTTCTCCCATCCGTATGCGTCCTGCGGCTGGGCCGGATAGGCATCCTCCTCGCGCAGCGGGGTAACATCCGTGTCGGTCTGCTTGAACTCGGGATAGACGCAGGCGGACGAACTGTAAAAGTACCGCTTCACGCCGCTCTGCCGCGCCGCCTCGAGCGTCTGAAAATTGATCATCGCGTTATTGAAGAGGATCGCCGAATGATGAGACGAGATGAACCCCATCCCGCCCATATCGGCGGCCAACGCGTAGACCTCGCTCACGCCTTCGGTCGCCTCGCGGCAGGCGGCCCAATTTCGCAGGTCGAGCAGTTTGAAGTCGTCAGCCTCGGTCGGCCGGAATTCGGGTGATTTCTGATCCACGCCACGGACCCAGTAACCCTGCCGCTTCAGATAACCGACCAGATGACTCCCAATGAAGCCGCCGGCGCCCGTAACCAGGACCTTCGTGCTTGCAGCCATACCATCTCCTAGCTGCTTTAATCATTTCAGACCGCATATAGGGATTCAAACTCTCAGATTCCTCATTATTGCAAAATCCCCCATCACGAGAAGGTCCATGTTCGTTCTCAGAAAACAGTCCAGCGCCTGTTCTGGCGCGCACACGACCGGCTCATTCTCGTTGAACGACGTGTTGAGGAGGACCGGCACACCGGTCAGGCGGCCGAACTCGCGAATCAGCCGGTAGTAGAGCGGGTTTTGTTCCTCGCTGACGGTCTGAAGCCGCCCGGTGCCGTCGATGTGCGTCGTAGCGGGGATGCGGGGGCGCATTTCCGGGCGCACGCCGTAGGCCATGAGCATGAACGGCGACGGATAGGACTGCGTGAAGTAGTCCTGAGCGGCCTCTTCGAGAATCGAGGGCGCGAAGGGACGGAACATCTCGCGCCGCTTGATCTTAGCGTTTAGGATGTCGCGCATTTCGGCGCGGCGCGGATCGGCGAGGATGCTCCGGTTGCCGAGCGCTCGCGGTCCCCACTCCATCCGGCCCTGGAACCATCCCACGACCGATCCATTTGCTATCTGCTGCGCCGTGAACCGGATGAGATCATCCTCATTTTCGATCCGACGCACCTCGCATCCAAGCCGCTCGATTTCGCGGGACGCGGCGTGGATTGCGGCGGCGATCTCCTCGTCGCGGAACTCCGGTCCCCAGTAGGCGTGATCCATCACGAATTGGCGCGGCCTTGGCGCGCTTGCGTGCCACTGGTACATCGCCGCGCCGATCGCGAGTCCCGCATCGCCCGCCGCCGGCTGGATATAGATATCGTCGAATCCGGTCTGCTCGAGGATTTTGCCGTTGACCGCGCAATTGAACGCGACGCCTCCTGCGATGCACAACTTCCGCATCCCCGTCGCGCGCCTGAGCATCGTCAAGCGCTCGAGGATCACCTCCTCGAGGCGCCGCTGCGTCGACGCGGCGATCGCGCGATGCCGGTCGGCGATCGGGTCGGCCGGGGCGCGCGGCGGGCCCAGGCGCTCGACCAGGTAATCGGAGTAGATGCGGCCCAGCACCGGCTCACCCGAATCCCAGGTCATGTCGGTGCGCGAGCGATGATGGACGAAGTAGGCAGGGTTGAGCTCGAAACCCATCCGGCCTCCGTTGCGCGCGATCACGATGCGGCGAAATTCCTCGAGCAGTTCGGGTTCTCCGTACGACGCGAGCCCCATCACCTTGTACTCATCGCCGTAGCGCGGGAAGCCGAGGAATTGCGTGAGGGCGGTGTAGTAGATTCCGAGCGAATGCGGGAACGCAACCGCGCCCATCGGCTGGATCTTGTCGCCGCGCCCGACGCCCCACATCGAGCTTGCGAAATCGCCCAGCCCGTCGACCGAGAACAGCGCCGCCTCGTCGAACGGCGAGACCAGAAAGGCGCTGGCAAGGTGGGCCTTGTGATGCTCGACGCGGCTCACCGCGGGCGAAATGCCGGGCGCATCCACCGCGCGGGCGATTTCGCCGCCGATTGCGGCAAACTTTGTTTGCACGGTGAGGCGATCTCGCACGTGCCCGGGCATCTTGAGCGCATAGCACGCCTTACGCCACAGCCGAGCCCACGGGTCGCGCGCGATCGCGACCACGTCGATTTCGCGGGGCGATGCGCCTGCGGCATCGAGCACGTAACGCAGCGCTTGCGAGGGAAATCCGGCAGCGTGTTTGATCCGGTTGAATCGCTCCTCCTCGGCGGCGGCGACCAACCGGCCATCGACCACCGCGGCCGCGCTCGCATCACCGTGGTACGCGTTGATTCCGATGATCAACATGGCGGCCGCGGCCTTTTCGGGTGCAACGTCACTGCGCGGATCGGGTAGGACTCTCAGCGACGGCGATCGGCACGCTCGCCGCTGGTGCGAGCAGGCCGGCGTAGCAGCGGAGCAATTCCCTCGCCGAGCGCTCCCACGAGTATCGATCGGTCATCCACTGGCGGCCCTTGGCGCTCATTTCCCCAAGCGGCATCGCGCTCATTCGCTCGATTGCGTCGGCGATGCTTGCGGGATCGTTTGCGACCCAAAGCCCGCACCCGACTTTCTCGACGTCGCGCCAGGGAGTGCCGGTGCTCGCGATTACCGGCACGCCGTGCGCCAGCGCCTCGGCCACCACGATCGCGAAATTCTCGGTGTGCGAAGGCACGATCACGATATCGGCGTTCTCAAACACGCGAAGCTTGCTCTCGCCGCGCACATCGCCGGCCATCGCAAGCCGCGGCCCAAGCGCGAGCTCGCAAGCCCTCTGCCGAAGCTCCTGCTCGTAGGCGGGGCTGCCCGAGCCGGCCACGGTGAGGGAGTAATTCACGCGGCCGCGATCGCCCAGGCGCCGGCATGCGGCAAGCAGGTTGTCCACGCCTTTTTTCGGGTCAAGGCGGCCGATGAAGAGGAGCCTCAGCGTGCCGCTCGGCGGGACACGGCGAAGATTCGCGGGGATGGTCACGCCGTTGGCGATGACCGCGGTCGCGACGGCTCCAAGCCGCCCCGCGCTCTCGCGCGCTTCCTCCTCGGAGGTCACATGCAGGACAAGCCGGCGCGGCGCGATTGCAAGACAGATCGATTCCCAAATCGATTTGAGCCTGGTGCGCCGCGAGCCGCGCCATCTCTGCAACGCGCCATGCGGTGCCCACACCAGCGGCTTGTCGAACACGCGGGCCGCAACGATGGTCGGGATAACGGGAAACGAATAGGCCGAGTGGAGATGGATGACGTCGGCCCATCGGACCAGTTGCGGTAAAGCTGCTGCGAGCGCTGGTGAGACCGACTGGCGCGCGATGCGCCCGCAGTATCGCACCTCCAGCCCGTCGGCCCGTTCAAAATCGCGCATCGCCTGCTTCTCCAGGCGACGGTCCGCGCCGTCGGCGTCGGTGGTGAGCACGCGAACCCACGCTCCCTGACGCGCCAGTTCGCGAGTGGACTGATAGACCGACTCGGTGAGACCGCCTGCGCTCCATGCGGGCGCATAGCACGGGCTCACATGGAGGATGCGTATTGCGCCGGGGCGATCGTCAGAGGACGGCATGAGCGGTCGGTCCGAGGGCCGCGCGTTCCTTCATCAGCGGACGGGAAAGATCGAGAATCTCCGCCAATCGATCCGCGTAGGTGTTGTGCGAGGTGGTCACCTTGCGGTGGCCTGCGGCGGCGACGGCGCGCCGCGCCTCGTCGCGCGCAAGCCAGTCGCGCACTTTGGCCGCCATCTCACCAGGAGAAGAAAAGAACGCGGCTTCGCGATCCTCGCCGAAAATCTCCTCGTGCGCCGGGGTGCGCTCGGTCAGCATAAACCCGCCGCAGGCCGGCACCTCGAAGGTCCTCATCACGTGATCGTCGCGGTTGGCGCGCCGAACGAGGTTGATTGCGATTTTCGCGCCGCCGATCGCAAGCCGGAAATCGCGGCCGACCGCGACGCCGCGCCAGTATCGCGCCAGCGCCGGAACTTCGCCCCAATATCCACCGAAGAGATTCAGCCTGATTTCCGGCAGCGCGCGCACGAGCGCCTCGAAGTACGGCGCGCGATCGCGATCGCATCCCCCGATAAACACCACATCGCAGCCGAAGCGGCGCTCTTCCTCGGCGGTCGCCGGCGACTGGGGAAAATGCACCTCGGGCTTGTAGCCGAATCTCACGTAGGCGACATTGCGGCAGCCCGCGCGTTCGACGTCGGCCATCGCCGCGCGCCTGGTGCACACGTAAAGATCGTAGAGCCGAATCGATTCGGCCAGGTCGTGCGAGCCGTTCGCCGGATTGAACGGATCGTCGGTGGCCCAGTTCACCATCACCGCGCCGGTTGATTCGCGAACCTCGCGGAGCGCAGCCGGCGAATACCATGCGCCCTTGCCGACGAGTACGAGATCGGGGCGCAGGCGGCGCGCCCCAGCGACCAGCGCCACATTGAGCGCGCGATAACCGGGCGGGCGTCCGGTTACGCGGCGAGCGATCCGATAAGCGATCGAGGGCCGCGCGCGCAGGTATTTCGCTTCGTCGAGAAAGGCGAACTTAAGCGCTCCGCGCGCCGCCATCGCCTCGAACGCCTCGAGGAAATGCGCGCTCGACGGCGCATACGCGCTGGTCTCAGCGTAGAGGATTCGCATTTAAGCACGCATCGCGCGCGGCCAGGGCGCCCTGGTAGCACGCGGCCATCCGGTCGCCGTAATCGTCCCACCCGCCGAGCGATCTCACGCGATCCAGCGCGGCCGCGGCCATCCTCTCGCGCGCCTCGGGATGTTCGTACAGGAAGACGATCTTCTCGCGAAGCGCCTCGGCGTCGCGAATCGGCACGATGAAGCCCTCCACGCCGTCGGTGAATAGATCTTCCGCGCCGCTGTTCGTGGTTGCGATCACCGGCAGCCCGCATGCCATCGCCTGCGCCTGCACCAGCGCGAGGCCCTCCTCGATCGATGCGATCACGAAGACCGAGCCCTGGGCGTAATATTCGGGAAGTCTTTGCCGCGCTACGGCTGGCACGTGCCGGAAGCTCCCTTCATATCGAGCGAGGACGGGGCGCATCTCGGGATCCACGTTCCCGACCAGCCAGGTTTCGAGTCCGGGGATTCGCGCACCCGCGACCGCCTCGAGCAGATAGGAAACTCCTTTTCGGATTGAGATAGCGCCGGCGTAAATGACGCGGAACACTTTGTCGGTTTTCGCAAGCGGCCGGAACATGTCGAGATCGACGCCGTACGGAACCAGCCGAAGTTTTTCGCGCGGCACGCCATGTTCCACAAACGATTGCATGGAGAATCGCGACGGAAGCGCGATCAGATCGCAGAAATCGTATTCGGCAAGCTCGCGCGCGACGAGCCGGGGATCCGGACCCGCGTATGGCGCTCCCATTCGCGCGCACTCGTCGCGCAGAATCTCGTCCTGATAGAGGATGTGAGCCGAGCCGCGATCGCATACGCATAGCGCGCCGAAACGCTCGCGGGCGGTGCGATGGCTGTACGTTCCGAACTGGGAAAGACAGTGGAAGACGCCGCAGGGCTCAAGCCTTGCCGCCATCCACCGATCGAACGTCTCGATCGTGCTCATGTTCAGACGATCTTGCAGGCCCGCGAATCCGAGCCTCGCCGCGAACATCGCCGGCCCCATCAGCCAGGGAAACGTGCTCACCTTGTCCGGCGGCAAACCATCGACCTTGAACCGGGGATAGGCGGTATAGAGCTGATCGAGGTGGCCGAGCCGCGCCATCTGGCGCGCCAGGTCGAAGGCGTGAAACCGCCCCGCGCTGGCGACGCAGACCCTCACTTCGCCTCGGCGAGTTCGAATCGGGTCGTGCGCGAACTCATGGCTTGCGGGCTGCGCCCTGACTGGTGAAATCGCATCGCTCAAGTCCGTGCGTGCGGCAGAAGTCCGGCCACGCCGAGTGGCCGAGAATGTCATCGCTCCACATGAAACCGCCGGACCGCACGTACCGATGCGCGGCTTCGAATTCCCACATCATGTGCTGGTAGGAGTGATCGCTGTCGTGGATGAAGACGTCGATCTGCCCAAGCGACTCCAGCAGCGCCACGAGCTTTTCGCGCGCGTCGCCGGACACAACCGTGTGGCGTTCCCGCAGGCGCTGGGGGATCGCCCACCCGGAAGTGTAACCCGCCGGCATCATGCTGTGCGCGTCACCCGGCGGGATGAAATCGCGCGAGGTCTCGGGCGGCGGAAGATCGACGGTCCAGAGGTGGCCAGTTCCATTTCGATCGAGCGCGCGCAGGATGAACGCCGATGATTTTCCAGGTGTCCCTCCGGTTTCGACGATCCGCGCCGGCTTGAAGATGCGCACCAGCGCGTAAAGCGCCACGCATGAAAAGAACATCGTGTTTCCATCCGGCGCGACCATGAAATCGGTTGGCAGTGGAAAGTACTCCGTGTGCGCGCGATAGAAGCTTCTGACTTCCGCGATGAACGATGAGTCCGACTCGACTTCCCGGCAGTATCGCTCGGCCTCGGTCGCTGAGCAGCCCGTAAGACCGGCGAGCGACTGTGCGCGCACGCGGCGGAACTTCCCGTTCTTGAGCAGCAGGCCCGCCCGGTAGGTGACCGTGCGCGGGCGGGTGATCGCGATATGCGCGGCCTGCCGCCAGCGCATCATATCCTGACCCCCGGCGGCGCTGCGGCCAGCTCTTCGATACGCGCCAGCACCGGCTGGAAAACGGTTTCGTAATTGTGCTTGCGCTCGTGCGCATCGCGCGCCGCAACCGACATCGCCGCGTAACGCTCGCGATCCGCGAGCACCGAATCGATCGCGCGCGCGATCGAGGCCGGTTCGTCCGCCGCCGCGTAAACCACCCACTGCTCATCCGCGAAAAACTCGCGATAGCTCGGCCGATCGGGAACGATCACCGGCAATCCCGACGCTGCATATTCGAACAGTTTCATCGGAGCGGAACCCGAGTATTCCCAGTTCCTCGAAACCGGCTTGTACAACACCAATCCGATCGCGGCCCTGCGGAGCAGTTCCATTCGCTCGGTTTCCTCCACCCAACCCGCCACTGCGACGCGATCCTCGAGGCCGAGCGCGCGAGCTTCCCGCTCAAGCTCGGAGCGGAATTCAGGAGCCGAATTTCCAATCAGCGTCATGCGCCAGCCTGAATTTGCAAGCGCTGCCGCGCGGATTGCCTCCTGCTGGCCGTTTTCGGGGCCCATCGATGACATGTACAGAACCCGCCGCCCGGCAAAACGGCTTGCGATGAGGGCGTTCCAGTCCGATGGGGCGTCGAAAAAATCCGATCGCGCGCCGTTTGGCACGATCATGGGCGGGCGCGAGTCGCGCGCGCGCTCAAGCCAGTACGCGGCGCGGTACTTCTCGGGAAATACCACGAACTGCGCGCGCGACGTCCGGCTGAGCGCGTACTTTATCGGCCAGGTCTGGAATGAGAGCGCACCCATTCGTTCCAGTTTCGGCAGATCGTGGCAGTGGAAGATGATTGGCGGTGCGCCGCGCTTTGCGGCCAGCAGCACGGCGGCGAATCCGAGCGGATCGTAGGCATAAATCAGGCGCGGCTGGTCTTGCGCAACAGCCCTGCGCACGTGTCTCACGAACCGGACGTATTCGGCAACCTTCGCCAGCGACGACGCATGCTCGGACTCCGCCGGGGTGCGCCGCGGCCCCACGCGGTCGATCGTGACGCCGCAGGGCCAGACGGCGCGGGGACCGGCGGTGTTGCGGCACACCACCATAGTTCGAAAATGCGCCGCGAGCATCCGCACGGCTGAAATCGCGACCGGGTAATAGTCAGGATTCGTGTAAATGGCGACCAGCAACCTGCCCCGGTCGCGCGCCGGCGCCACAACCGTCGGCGGCAGAGCGACGCTACTCGGCGAGCGCAATGAGGTGGCCATAGTGTTCGATTCGCCGCATAGGCGCGCCGCTTAAGTCCTCGATCCGGTAGCCGCACTCGCGCAACAATCCGAGCAACGACTCGCTGGAGGTTCCGACGGCTTCCCACGCAAAGGGATGCGTCTCGACCAGGATCGTGCGCGGGCGGCGGCTGCGGTCGCGGAGCAAAGCCGCGCCGCCCCTCAGCACCGGTTCCTCGTAACCCTCGACGTCGATTTTCAAAATGCTCACGCGCTGCCCCGCGAGCGCTCGGTCCAATGTGACCATGGGAATCCGAATCGACTTCGCAGCCCCGTCATCCGCGGCGGCAACGCGCGATTCCATTCCGCGCCCTGCCCCGAACGCGACCGTGCCGCAGCTTTCACCCAGCGCCGCGCGAATTATCGACACGCGGTCCTGCCAGCGGTTGACCGCGACATTGGCTTCGAGCGTGTCTGCGCTTTGCCGGTCCGGTTCGAATGCGAACACGTGGCCCGCGCCGCCGGCACGTGCTGCGAACGCAAGCGTATAGATTCCGATGCTCGCGCCGGCTTCGGCGATCACGTCTGCGGGGCGCACCTCGCGCATTATCCGGCGCCATACTTCCGGCTCGTAGGTCTCGGATGCGAATCCGCGCGCGAGCGGGCTCAAAACGATGCGGTCGGTGCCGTTGATCACCCGGGAAATTCCTCGCTCGCTGAAGCATGCGTGCAGCACGCGGTCGTACGAGGGCCGCACCCGGTCCCAGAGCCAGTCGGCGCCGTCGAGCAGCGGCGCATGCCGAATCGCGATGCTGATTCGCTCGAACCGATGCATGTAAAATTTATCCTTGGGAATAGCGGGGCCGCGAAGACGATATCGTTCAGGCCGTTGGCTGCGTGCGATGGGCGGCGAGCCAGGCGCGCACCATCTTTCGCTCCTCGCTGGTAAATCCCACGACGGCGAAGGCCGCCAGGAAGGCAACCGCAAACACCGCGGCGATCGCAGCGCCGCGCGCGCCGGCCAGCGTCGCGCCATCGCGTGTGATCAGCAATGCCCCCGCGACCATCGCCACCGTCAGTGCGGCGGCTGGCGCGATCGTCCGCAGACACTCGCGCGGGGCCACCCCAAGCGTGTCGATCGCCGCCATCGGGAGATACCAACCGTTGGTCATCAGGCGCGCCGCCACCGTGCCGCCGATTACGCCTGACAGTCCCCAGTACCGGACCCACCATACCGACAGCGCCAGGTTCAACAGTCCCTCGAACGCCGCCACGACCGCGTACAGGTAATGGCGGGTGGTCGCCATCAGCACCGCATCCGCGGGCGTGACGAGCACCTGGATCATCATCAGGAGTATTTGCAGGCCAAATACGACGCGGCCCGGGAACACTCCTTCGCCCGCCCAGGACCGGATGAATGCCGGCCCGGCCAGCCACAACAGGATCGCGGCCGCCCCGGCGAAGAGCAGCGCCACGCGCATGACCGCGATGAAGGCGGCGCGAAGAACGTCATGCTGCTGGCGCGCGTAGTATGCCGTAACGGTGGGCCAAAGCGAGGAGAGCCCGATCGAAAAAGCCGCGCAGGCGGCCATCGCGAGCCTGAACGGCACTGCGTATCGCGTCACGCCGGCGGCGCCGATCCAGTACCCGATCACCAGGTTGTCGATGCCGAAGGCCAGCGTGGATGCGACCGTCAGGCCGAAGAACCCGATACTCGGCCTCACCAGCTCGCCGAGCATCGCCCGCGAAAATTGCGACAGCCGCGGACGAGCTGCGGGCGTCAGCCGAACTGCCGCGACGTAGGACGCCGCCCCGGCCGCCAGCAGCGCCGCGCCCTGGATCAGAGCGATCGCGGCCAGTTTCAGCCCGGCCAGCAGGGCGGCGCCGATAAGAAGCACTCGCGCCAGGTTCGCACCGAACAAGATGGTCTGCTCGAGGTCCACCCGTTCGAAACCCCGCAGCATGATCGAGTACGCGTTGAACGGAAACGCAGCCGCCGACAGCGAGATGAAGACCGCAAAGGCGATGACCGCCTGAGCGCTCGAATGCGGCAGGAAGTGACGCCACGCAACTGGCGTCAGTGCGAGAACGCCGGTCATCAGGGCCGCGATGATGGCGGTGTAGGCAAAGAAGCCGGTGGATACGATCGTCGCGACCCGATCATGGCGGCGCTGGGCCACCGACTCGGCGATGCGATTCCCGATCGCCTGCCACGAACCGAGATTGGCGAGTCCGAGGTATGACGCGATGCTGAGAATGATGAGCCACTGGCCGTATAGCTCGTGCCCGAGGAGCCGGACGAACAGCGGGATCAAAACCAGCGGCGAGAGAAAGTTCACCGCCCAGTTGGCATAGGTGGCCGCGACGTTTCTCGTAAGCCCGGTGGCCCCGAGCCCGCTTGGGGGCGCGGGCGAGATTGGCGCGCCGTTTTTGAGTCCTTGAGCGCCCGCGTTCATCAATTGCGAAATCCCAGAGTGCGCCGCGCAAAGAGGCTCTCGAGCGCATCGAGGAGCCCGCGCCGGTCCGCCTCGAAGCTAAACTTTTCGATCCGCTTAAGGCTGCGCTGACCCATCGCGGCCGCGTGCTCGCGGCTGCTCGTCAGCATCTGGAGCCGCTCCGCGAGTGCTTGCGTATCTCCGACCGGATATACAAACCCATTTTCGCCGTCGGCGACCAGGTCCGGCCCGGCGCCTACCTGGTCGCTCACGATCACCGGCTTGGCGGCATTCATCACTTCGTTCACGGCGAGCCCCCACGGTTCCGACTCGGAGGGCAGCACGAAGACGTCGCAGAGATCGTAATAGCGCGGAAGTTCGGTCTGGTTGCGGAATCCCGCGAATCTGACCGAGCGCAAGCCAAGCTCCCGCACGCGCGCCTCGAGGGCGGGACGCTCGCCGCCATCGCCGACGAACAAGAGACACGGCTGCGGCTCGCACCCGCCCCCCGATGACAGCCGGCCATACGCCTCGAGCAAGTCGCGCGCGCGCTTTTTGGGCTGGAGCTTCGATGCGGCGAGAATCACGGGCCGCCCCGGCTCGAAGCCGAGTTCTGCACGAAGCTCCTCGCGGTGCGCGCGCGCCTGCTCCGCGCGCGATCGGAAGAACGCATTGTCCACCGCGTACGGCATCGCGAACATCCGCTCCGCTGGCGCGCCGTAGTGCAGGTAATACTCGCGATTCAAGGCGCCGATCGGCAGGAACGCATCGATGTGGCCGAACAGGCGCGGCAAGATGCGGCGTTTGATCGCACGCGTCACCGGATTGCGACTCTCGCTGCCGAGGTGCGACTCGCCCCGCATCATCACCTTGATACCGAACGAGCGAGCGGCCGCGAGCGCGCGCAGGTGCGCCTGATGCGCATAGCCGTGCACCCAGAGCGCATCGAAGCGCCCCGCTCCGAGCGCGCGGCGAATCCCTCTCGTAAGCGGCCGCCAAAACGAGATCCCGCCATGTGCGCCGGAACCGCCGAGGAATTCGTAGTGATATCCGTCGAGCAGGGGCACATCCCATTTGAACGAGACGCCAAAACCGGGATCGCGATGCTCGCGCGCGGAGAAGCCGCTTAGAAACAGCACCGTCAGATCGATCGCGGGATCGCGCGCAAGATAGCGGAACAGCGGCGCCTGATACTGAATCGGATGCGTCGTCAGGCAGGCGACTCGGTAGGGTGCGTCCATCGTGCGGGGTCAATTCGCGAGCCGCTCGGCGCGCTCGATGCCATCGAGCCGGGCCGCCGCAGCGATCACTTCTCCGACCGTGACCAGCTTGACGCAGCGATTGTCGGATGGGCAGCGGTCGAGCAGGCAGGTGTGACAATCGACCCACTTGCGCAGCACCGTGTGTCCGGCGCCGTGCGGGTACCATTTGCCGCGCAAATCGCGGCAGGAAAAAATCGATATGCACGGTGTCCCTGCCGCGGCGGCAAGATGCTGCACGCCCGAGTCGACGCAAATCAACATCGCGCAGCGCCGGAGCAGCTCGCAGGTTTCGGTGAGCGAGGTGCGGCCCGCGACGCTCATCGCGCGCGGCCCGATCCCGCGCGCGATGCCCGCGCATAGCGATGCGTCCGAGCTTCCTCCCACCAGCACGATTCCATATCCGCTCGTCGCCAGCTCGCATCCCACCTCGATGAATCTCCCGGTGGGCCATTGGTGCGGCGGCGCCTTGGCGCCGGGCGCGAGCGCGGCCAGCGGAGCATTTGCGCGGGCGCCCGGCTCGGCAAGCAGCGCGGCGACCGCATCGCGCTCGCGTTCGCCGATTCCGAGCGTACCCTCCGCGTCATCCGCCGCCTCATCCGCCGCGCCGATTCCCAGGCTCTCAAGCAGGCGCCCAAGGCGCGTCACTTCATCGGGGAAGTCGATCGCGACCGATTGCGCGCGGGCGAAGAGCCGGATGCCGTCGAAGCGCCATCCCGCTCCCCATCGCGCGCCGGCGAGCCTTGCGGCGATCATGTTTCTTACCAGCGTGTGGAATTTCGCAGCCACCGCCGGCAATTCGATCCAAACATCGAATTTCCGCGCGCGCATCGCGTCGAGCCACCTGCGGCGCCCCGCAAAGTCCGCGATATCCTCCGAATGATAAACAAATTTCTCATCCAGCCACCTCGCGCGCGCCAGCAGTTCCTGCGCACCCGGCATGCCGCGCTTGCCCGGCGATGTCACCAGGGTCAGATGCGCGCCGGGCCACGCGCGCCGGATCGAGCGCATCGCGGGCAGCGCGCAGGCAGTGTCGCCGATATTGCCGATTCGGAAGATGCAGACGCGCTCCGCGCGGGCCGGCCGGCGGCGGGGCCAAAGGCACCACCGCAGTGCTGCCAGGGCCGCGTTCCCGAGCGCGCCGACGATTGTGGCGATGCGCGCCTGCGCCCGCGCGATCAGCGCCGGCGCGATCGGCGGCGGCAAGCCGCGCTCGCGCATCGAGGGGTCTGCCTCCCGATCGCGCGGGCGGCGCGATGCGCTCATGAACATATCTTTCTCGCGCAAAGACGAATCGTGAACGATCGCAGATCCTGCCCGATCTCCGGACCTGAATTACCTGCGAGCTGAAGGACGCGCGGCACGCCCCGGGATGACCGGCGATGGGGAAGAAGGCGGTTCAGCCGGCGGCTCCGGGAGCAAAGCCGGCGGCATCGATCGCGCGCGCTCGATCAGTTCCATCTGCGCGCGTGCGCGTCTGACGAAGTCGAAGCCCAGCACCAGCGCGCACGAAAGCACGAAGACGATCGATGCGGCCAGGGTAGCGTCCCTTCTCGCGCGGGGCGCGAAGATCTGGTCCGGGACCACCGGCGGCTCGATCACTTTGAAGGCGAAATCCCCCTCCACCTGCGCGATCTTCTCACGCTCGATCTGCCGCGCGACCAGCTCGTAGAGCTCGTTCTGCAGCAACGCGTCGGAAGTCTTGCGAATCTCGTCCTGCAACGATGCGGCCGCGGCGGCCGCGCTGCCAATCTGTTCGGCGCGCACCTTCTCGCGAAGGCTCGCGAGATAGAAGCCGAGAATCTCGGCGCCCTCGCCAGGATCGGAATCGATGAAGTACAGGAGAAGATTCCCGCTCTTGTAGTCGTACTCGGCCTGAAATCGGCTCGAAATTCTTTCGTGAATCGCCCAGCGCGTCAGGCGCGCACCGGGGCCGCTCTCGACGGGGACGATTTTGCGCTCCAGGTGATAACGGTTCATCAGCTCGCTGGTAAACGCGAAGCTGGTCATGATCGCGATGTACTGCTGCGCAATCATCGTATTGTCGTTCTGGCCGCCAAGGTTCAGCAGCGACGCGATCCCGTTGCCCGCTCCTGCGCCGGAGTTGAGGCCGCCTATGCCGAGCGAGCCCGCCAGGCTCGCGTCCGGATCTACCGGCGTGATCACCGCCTGCGCCCGGTACATCTTGACCGAGAAGAACTTGTCGCGGATACCGAAGCACATGGCCACGGCCAGGGTCGCGCCGATTATCAAATGCCGGCGCGACCAGAGCAGGCGCACCCACCGCAAGAGTTCGAACATCGCGAACTGGCTCTCGCTCAGCGCAGGCGGCGATGCCGGCCCGGGAGCATAGGACACCTCTTGCCCGGGTGTTGTGCGATCTCCTTCCGGGAGCGAGTGCTCAGCGCGGTCTTGCTTCGGGCGGGTGCTCATCGCCAGACCAGGCTCCGCCAGGACGGGTTGAGTCCAACCGATATCTGCACCAGCGATCGGATGGAATTGCGGCTGGAGTAGTTAATATTGTTCACGTACTCGAGTGCGATCCGCGTGCGCACCTCGCCGAGTGAATCCTGAAGCCCGCTCATCGCAACCGGCAGTTGCCAGTAGTCAATAGCCAGCCCGCCGCTGTGCTCTTTGCTGAGGTTCGCCCCCTTAAGCATCGGCGCACGCTCGGTGTAAAAGAGGTCGAGATCAACTTTCGCGAA
Organism: Binataceae bacterium (SeqCode); assembly: GCA_035626155.1. GTDB lineage: Bacteria > Desulfobacterota > Binatia > Binatales > Binataceae > DASPOF01. The sequence goes on along the minus strand of DASPOF010000108.1, from coordinate 24,344 downwards.
ATCCTTGCTCCATCGCCCGAAGTCGATATCGACTTTGGACCCGTTGGGCCCCAGTTCGTAGCCCATCAGGCTATTCTGATAGGTCCAATAGAGCGAGTCGCTGTGAGTCGAGTAGTTGGGATCCAGGATGGCGTATTCGATCTGCGCTGTAGTGCGTCCGTCAGAAGTCAATTCGGGAATGTACACCCCTCCCTGGTATGACACCGCGAGGAATGGCATGAAGCGCCCGATGCCGGAGATCTCCCCGGAAAGATTGTCCTCGCCCAGAATCTCCTGGTAGAGGACCGTGTTGCGCAATCCCGGCATCCGATATTTCACGTAGAGACCGCCCCGGGAGTTAGTATTCGCACCGGCGGGACTGCCGGTTGCAAATCCGGTCGCGCGCCCGAGGAAACCGCCGAATCCGTAGTGGTCGTTCCCGCGGCCGCCGAACATGATCGTATGCGTAAAGCCGTACTCGATATTCGGAAGCGGCTTGAAGCTCAGTATCTGACCGTCGATCCAGGGGTGCGCAAACTGGCGGCCGCCATCGAGCTCGCCGAAGAATGCCTGCCAGCGGAACAATCCGAGGTACCTAAGAATTCCGGGGAGATGGCTTGGATGAATGTTCTGGATGCGGAGCGCCGGAAACGGCAGCCCATTATTGCTCTGCGAGAGCGACCCGAATTGGCCAGTCCCCCACGCCATCTCCTCCTGCCCGAATGAGATCGCGACATTGCCCAGTCCGACCACCGCCTCACCCGTCAGCAACTGGGCGCGGTTCAATCCGCGCGGGCCGTGCGTGAGCGGCCCCGAGATCGCGCCCTCGCCGTATCCCGCGATGAAACCGCCAAGCCCCATCCATCCCGACCACCGCAAGGTTTCATTGCTTCCGGCGCCAGTTGAAAGGTTGTCGTTGTTGGGAAGCAGCGGCGTGCCTTCGGTGAAATCGATGCCGGAGTTTCCGGTGTCAAGCTTTCGGCGCACGCCCCCCGAGTAGATGTACTGGCCCTCGACGCGTTCGACCGGATGGACCATCGTGGGCAGCCCGTCCTCGTGGTCTTCTTCGAGCCAGTTGATTTCCTCCTTGAGCTGGGCGCGCAGCACTTTGACGATCGAATCCGCCAGATGATTCGGCCCGCCGGTGTCGAGATTCGCCTCGGCCTCCAGCGCCAGGCGCGCGGCCTCGACCCGGGTGATCGGCTTTATCTCGGGGAGGTAGCTATCGAGAAATCCAAGCCCGTTGAGCGTGTCGAGCTCGGCGTAAATGGAACTGTCCAGCGGGATATATACCGCATAAGTCGAGGCGAGTGCGGCGCGCGGCCCGCCAAGCAGCCATAGCGCGGCGAGCGCGGCCGCAAGCGCGCATCGAGCGCTGGTGCGGCGAGCGGGCATCACCGCGCGCCTTGCTCCCAACCGCCGGGCCGCGCCCGTTCCAGCGCAAGGGCGCGCAATCGGCGGATCTCTGCAAGCTGGTCGAGCGGGCTTCGGTCGCGAATCAGCACCGGCTCGGACGGCGGGGCCGCGCCGTGGATTTTCGCGGCCAGCGAATCGGACTCGGTCCCGAGCAGGTAAGCGATCAGGACTTTCTTCACGTACTGGCGGGTCTCCGGGTACGGAGGAATTCCGCCGTACTTCTCGACTGCGCCCTCGCCGGCGTTGTAGGCGGCGAGAATCTCGGGCAACGTGAGCGCAGCGGTCCCCGCGCGGTGAAGATAGTTGAGCAGCCGCGCCGCTCCGAGCGTGTTGCTGACAGGATCGAAGGGATCGATCACGCCAAAGCGCATCGATGTGGACGGCATGAGCTGCATCAGGCCCTGCGCGCCTGCGCGCGAGAGCGCATCGTAGCTTGCGCCCGACTCGACCGCAGCGATCGCGGCGAGCAGGTCCGGGTCGAGGCCATACAGCCGCGCCGCCGCGCGAAACAGGCGCGTCGTATCGACGTGCTCGCGGCCCGGCGCGCCGGCCTGCTGGGCAAGTGCGGGCGCAGCGCTGCCCAGCGCCAGGCACGCGGCCGCAAGCAGCGCGGCTGCTGCGCGAACTTTCAATTCCCCCCTTAGAGCGCCGCCGCCAGAATCCCGACCACGGCGAGCGCTCCCGCGGTCTGCGCAATTACCTGCGTGACCGTCGCAGTCATCTGGAGCTTGCTCACGTACTCGAGTTTTTCCGGCACGTAGATCGTGTCACCCGGCTCCGCGCGCGCCGACATCAACCCTCCCGAGATGACTGGCAGCAGCGGGAACATCGTGGCCTCCCTGCTTGCACGCAACCCATCGTCGGTGAGAACCGAACCGTCGGCCTTGATCACCATGATGTGGCCGGGGTCCGCGCCCTCGTTGGGGCCGCCTGCCTGATTGAGGTAATCGCGCACGGTGAGTCCCGGGCGATAGACGATCGAATTGGGGCTGTACACTTCGCCGAGAACGTTGATCGATGCGGGCCGGCGCGGAATCGTGAGCGCGTCCTGATCGACCATCGCGATGTTGTCGGGCGTGCTGACGAGTTCATCGAGCGGCTTCAAGTGAATCACGAGCCGTCCCTGCGCTTGCCGGCCTTCGGATTCCGCCAGCACTCGTTCCAGGATTGCGACCGATTGGGCGTCAGCTCCGGGCGCTGCGGCAATTCCGTTCGCGCCGCCTGCAAGGCCGGTCGTGGGCGCGAACGGACTGGGGTTGAGGCGCGCCCTGAGGATCGCCTCCTCCAGCCGCTGGCGCGCCTGGTCCAGCCGCTCCTGCTCAGCCTGTCTGACCGACTGGCGAATGAGGACCGCCGCGGGCAGAAACGCGTCGGACAGCAGCCCGCCGCATCGCTCGAGCACCGACGCGATCCGCTCGCCCTCGTGGATCGTGTATGGCCCGGGCCGCGCCACGCGTCCCCGCACATAGACCACCCAGGGCAGATGCCAATCCGTCGCGCGGCGCACGAAGAGCTGATCGTTGGCTTCCAGAGCCGGGTTGTGCTGCTCCGCGCCCTCCAGCGCCGCGCGCAGGTCGATGTCCATGAACGTGTGGCTCGTATGCGAGCCATCGACCACTTGCGTGCGCGCCAGCTCCGCCTGCTTCTGGTACGCATCGTCCCTCAGCCCGCCGGCAAGATACAGCAGGTCGCTTACGCGCATCCCGTCGGTCAGCACGTAATAGCCGGGATTGCGAACTTCGCCGAGCACCTGGACCGTGGGCAGATACTTCATCTGCGACTCGTTGAAGACGGTCAGCTCGTCCTCCTGCTCGAGCGCCGGATTGGCCGGGCCGGCGAGGTGATCGCTCAGCGCCTGGCCGAGATCGACGGGCAGGATGCGCAGCTTCTTCTCGCGGCCTTCCTTTCGGCGGATGAGCGCGTAGCGGAAGAAGGTATGCGGCGCGACTCCCTCGGCCGCCGCGACCAGATCGGCGACCCGCATGCCCGGATGCCATTCATACTTGCCGGGACGATTCACGTTGCCGTGCACGAGCACCACGTCGTGCTGCGCGGGCAGCACCGGATAAACCTTGACCAGATCGCCGTCGCGAACCTCGAACCGCGCAGCGCGAACATCGCTCAGATCGATGTCGAGCGCGACGCGCTGCTGGTGATTTTGCACGCGTTCCACCTGCACGCGCTGCGCATAGCCGAACGCGCTGATCCCGCCTGCGACCTTGATCAGATTGCCGAGCGAATCGCTCTGGCTCGCCAGCTCGTAAATCGCCGGACGCTTGACGTCGCCGACGACACCCGCCACCGGCCCGATCACTGGTACGAAGATCACGTCGCCGGCCTGAAGCTGGTCGTCGCCGGCAAGCCGGCCGCTCAGCAGAAGTCCGTACAGATCGATCACCTTTGCGAGCTGATTGCCGCGGCGCAGCTCGATGCGCCTTAAGCTGCCGATTTTCGTGATCCCGCCGGCGGCCTCGAGCGCGTTGGATACGTGCCCGAGCGCGCTCACACTGTAGGCGCCCGGCTGCTCGACCTCTCCGACCACGAACACCTGGATGGTTCTGAGCCGGCCCATCGTGACATCGACCTTGACCCCGGTTATCTGTCCGGCGCGGCCCTCGATCAGTTTTTTCGCCTGATCGAAGGTCAAACCGGCCACCTCGAAGGGCCCGATGCCGGGTATCGCGATCGCGCCGTCGCGCGAGACGGTGAGCGCGAGCGTGTCATTAATGCGCCCCCACATGAGAACCTTGAGCTCATCGCCCGGGCCGATCACGTAATTGATTCCAACCGGGACGTCGGAGGCGGCGGCCGCGCCCGAACTCTTCGCCGAAAACAGCGCGTAGCCAAACTGGCTAATCTCATGCGCGGTCGGAACCTCGGGCGCAGCGCCGGAATCCAGCGCGCGGAAAGTCTTCTCGATCGATGAGACCTCATCGGGTCTCGTGCGCGCCGCGCCAGCCGTTGATCCGGCCTGCGCGCCGGACTTCTGCTCGGTTGCAAGCTGCGTGCAGCTCTTGAGCTGCGCGATCTGCTCGTCGGTAAGCTTAAGCCCCAGGGCGGACGTGATACCGGGGACATCGTCCGCACTGAGCTGCTTGGCGGCCAGGCGCAGGCAAAGCTGCTGAATTTCATCGGGGCCAAGCCCGCCCGTCGCCGTTTCGCTCTTGAGCGCGCTCAACTCGTCGGCCGAAAGTCCCAGGTGCTGGAGGACGTTTGACACGGCCTCCCGATTCGCCGGCGACCGGGGGAGAATCTGGCCTCCGCCCGTGACCGCGCCACCCGCAGTCGCGCTTAGCGCGCCCGCACCCTGTTCCAGGGAGCCCGCGCCGGTTACGGATGGCGATGCGCACGGCGGGACTCCAGCGGCGGATGCGGCATCGGCGTTCGCATCGCCGGGATTGAAGCAGGCGGGATTCGCGGCGCCCAGCCCGCCGCCGTTCGCCTGCGCGTGCGCGCGGCCGCCAAAAGCGAACACCGCCGAAACAATCGCGACACTCGCAGTTAACGCCAGCGCAAAATGTTTCATCGTGCCGAGCATAACGACGCGGTCTGAGCGCCGCTCAGGCGCGCTTGCGAGATCTCCCAAGTTCGCGAGGGCCGCGGCGCGGCCTTCATCGCGAAGCCCTCGGAAAAGAAAAGATGGATAAGGTCACCATGGCGAAAAAGCTCGTTTTCGCTATCGGGGCACCGCTAATCGGAACGGATGCGCGTCCGCCATCTCACGTGGTCTTCACGCGGCTTTGCCGTGCAAAAGCTTGCAGCGGCGCGCAATTTCCGAGGCGGGATTGACCACGGCGTGCGGGCCAGACGCGATGCTAGTGAAAGCTAAGTCCTGGTGCGCCCAAGGTTACAGCGGCGTCGTGTAGCACGCTTAGACCGCTAACTGCAAGGACCGCGCACCCCCGAAAGGCGACCGGGCCGTTCTCAATGCGCCGATCGTGCGATCACGGCCTGAGCCGGGCGGAGGCTTGCAACGCGATGTCGTTTCGGAGCGACGATCCTGCCGGGCCGAGCATCACGACCTTGCGGGCCGGACCCAGGAACATCGCTTTAGCCCCGTGCGGCATCTCCCACGATGCTTCCAGTGTGTCGGGCCCGGCGGCCGATCGCGGCCGTAAGACGCCGGGGGCTCCCAGAGCGGCCTCCATCGAGCGCAACACATCGCCGCTCGCCGTGTGACTGAAAGTTGCGATCGCGGCCTGCATGCCGAGATTCTTTGTAAACTCGTAGTCAACCGATTCGTAGCCGGCCGAATCGGCTTGTACATTCTCGATTCTGTACAGGTCGGCGCCGTAGGGACTCGTATCGATGGCCCCGCCCGGGTGTTCGCGCTCCACGCGCGCAAGCGATTCGCCGAATCGTACGCCGAGAAAGGAAGTCAGTTCAGGCTGGGAGAGACCCAGCCAGGCCGGAACATTCTGCGCCGGTGGGACAAAGCATCCGGCCAACGCGGCGAGCGCAACGGCAAGACCGCTTCGTGCGATGACGCGCCTGGCCTGCGGGAACGCTGTCATGATCCTCGATCGCACGGCCCGCAGGGCCCCTGCCGCCCGCCCCGCGACTACGTGTACTTGGCGACCGCGGAAGCGGAGAGAACCACTCTGAGCCCGCTCGATTCGATCGCGCTCAGCAGGATCGCAACGCGCTCGGCGCCGGACAAGTAACGCTCGAAGATTGCATCGAAGCCGCGAAACGGTCCGCCGACGACCACCACGCGCTCGCCGCGGCCGAACGGCTTCTCCGGAATCACGACCACATCATCGACGCCGCGCCGGCGAATCTCGGCGATGATCGCGGGCGGCACGGCGAGCGGGTCCTTGCCCGCCGAAACGATTCCGCGCACCCCCTGCATGTACTTCACATCGAAGTAGGAACGCTGCAAATCGAGCCGGGCGAATACATAACACGGAAACAGGGGAACCACCGCGGTTGCCATCCGGCCCCATCGCGGCGTGCGCGTGCGCAGCATCGGCAGAAAAACATCCGACGCGATCCCCCCAAGCTGATCGCGCACCCAGCGTTCTCTACCCGTCTTGGTCCGAACCAGGTACCAGGCGTCGCCCGGGTTTTCGATCGTTTCGCTGGATCTATCCGCCGAATGGCTTTCGCCGCGCCCGCTCATCACCGCACTTCCGGCAAAAAAAACAAAGGCGGCTGTAGCTTAAGCTACAGCCGCCCTGTCAGTCCAGCCTTGGTCTAGAGTTCGTAGGTGAAGGTGGCCTCGAGCTGGTTCCAGCGCTGCGAGCGGCTGAACAGGAATGGATCGGTGATGCGTCCGCTGCGGCCAAGGTACCATATCATGTTCATGCCGAGAACCACGTTACGCGAATAGCGGAACGTGTAGCCGGCGGAGAAATCGCCAACGTTGTTGTCGATATCCCATGTGAACACGTGGCCGGTGGTCAACTGTCCATTCCACAGCCAGTTCGTCACAGCAAGGAAAGCCAGGTTGGTCACTTCGCGCGACTTTCCTACTGCGGGCAATCCGGCGACCACGATGCTCGCTGCATTCTTCGGACGATCCGGCTGCCACGTCAGCGTGTACTGCAGGGTGAAGAACGTATGCTGTTTCGATATCCACGGAATGTAGGTCGGGCGGTCGCCGGCGATGATCCACCGGGTAAGCTGCGTCCACTCCGAGCCCTCCACCGAGCAGCCAACGCATCCGATCGCGTGGTCGGGCTGATACAGGAAGTCATAACGGAAGACTATGTCGGTAACGTCGTTGTCGTAGTAAGTTCCCGTCATACCGAAGAACTTGTTACGCACATAGTCGGTTTCCCCGATGTCCTGGAACAACCCCGCCTTCGGTACTCCCGCGCGCACGGGATGCGTGTAAACCCCGGGATAGATGAATTCGCCCGGCCCGACCTTAATCGGCAGGACATGGGTCCGAGAGCCAGCCTGAGCCCGAAGGATGGTTAACGCCTCCTGCGCGCTGCAATCCATGCAGGGGACGCTGCGCGCGTCGCGATACTCGTAGAGGAAGATCAAGCTTACCTGGAGGCCGTTTCCGATCGGCAACAGGGTCGAATAGCGCCCGCCAAACTCACTGTTCTGCAACGAGTTGGAGGGCGGCTTGCTCCTGCCCGACAGCGCAACGTCATAGAACAAGCCACCGTTGAACAGCATGGCCTGGTCGTCTGCCTCCGGCAGCGTAATGACGCGAAGCTGCTGGCCAGCCTGATTGATGCTCAGAGGGAAATGCGCACCCAGAACTGCGGGGGCAACCCACGGGTTGCGCGGGTCCGTCTGAACCTTGAGGCTTCCCTCGAAATCGCCCGGGATGATGAAGAGTTCCAATTCGTTGTTGGCCGTCTGGAAGAAATCCGGAAAGATGTAGTTGAGCTTGATCATCCGGAGGTTGGTACGCGTATCTTCCGGCGCTTCGGCGCCCTCGAAGCCGTGCCAGGTGGTGTTAACGGGGTTGGTGACTTCGGTTCCCGACAGTGCGTCGGCTTCCGACCAGATGACCTGCTGCTTGCCGACACGCATCGAGAAGTTGTCGGTAAAGTTCATCTGCGCATAATACTCTCGGAAGGTGTTCTGGAAATATTGCGCCTGCAACTGGCGATGCGTGTAGTTCAGCGCGTCGGTGTTGGGCTCCGCGATGCCCTTGTTCTTCAGAGTGCCTTCCGCGTCGTACCATGGACGATAGAAGCCGAAGAAGTCGGCATCCTTGAGGAAGAGCGTGTCGATGCGGCCGAGGAAACTATAGTTCTTCACCATGTGATAGTCGGGGCGGATGTCAGCGAGCTGACGCGCCTCGACCAAATCCCAGTGATTGAAATCAAAGCTGCCGCCATTGGTGGTCGCGGCCGTGCCCAGTTTCGCAGTCGTGACTCCGGGCAACGCATTACTCACAATCGTTGGGGTGGCGTTGTTGTTGCTGCTGCCCTCACCCCAGCGCCCTCCTTCCCGACTCTCGAAGTATCCAAAGACCGAAAAATCACCTTGAGTAATCGTCGCCATCGCCGCCGTCGACCACAGCGTGGCAATCGTCGCCACCGCGGCCACGAACACACTCCGCCACCGCGATCCTTGGCCAATTCCTTCATTCCCGTTTGGCATATGCACCCCCAAGCCAGTTGGAGCCATCATTGACGGTCGCACCATCGTCTAACCAGCTGCCCGGATCGACACTCCCCCGCCGCTCGTTAGAGATTACGAACGCGTTTTAGCTACCACTTGGTTCGGGCCTTTGTCAAGAAGCGGGAGACCCTGAGGTCACGCCCGCGACATTGCGGCGACATGGCGAGGTCACATTTGTGCAACATCGGGGTGCTTAAGCCGTTGCGCGGCGCCCGGTTGGAGCCGGCTGCGGCCGAGGCGGGGTGCGCTGGGCGGGCCCGCTGAGAGTGCCGCGTCCATTAGTTCGATTACGGAACGATGACGGCGCACTTGAATTTCGGGCGCGATCGGTGTAGGAAATGCCACCGATACGCGTGAGTGGGAGGCTCGGCTATCTCTCCGGGGATCCCGTAGCATAGCACCGGAGATTCGGAGGGGTGATCTCGCACGAACTTGTGATGCGCAGCACGAATTGAGTCGAGGGGCGTTTCACCGACTGACTCGGCGGGGGTTACAGAAAATGGCTCAGGGAAGGACGACTATGATGACCGTGGGTGGGAATCCAGTACGAGCGGAACATCGGCTTCTCGCGCGCCGCATCCGGCTTGGCGGCTTGCTGGTGGCGATGCTGATGACCATGGCGCTTGCAGCCGGCGTCAGCGGCAACGCATACGCGCAACTTTCATCGCAGGTCACAGTGACGAACAGCGGCGCGATCCAGGGTGGCTCTCTCGAAACGTTCGCGGAAGGGCAGAAGGGGGACCAGGCCGCCCTTTACGACGTCGCCGGCCCCCTCACTTTACTCGGTCAATATTCCGCTGGTGGCATTTTGGGTTCGCTGCTCGCTCCTTCGGGCAACGCGATCAGTCCGGTGGACGGGCACGTCTATGTGACTGACAGCTACACTACAGGCCCGGGCTTGGTTCTCGTGTTCTCCCCATCGGCGAGCGGAAACTCAGCGCCCGAGCAGATTATCTACGACGAAAGCATGGTAATCAGCCCTAATGGCGTTGCGTTCGACGTCGGCAACGCTCACCCGACTGTATACGGGGCCGGCAAAAAGTCTGCCGTTTCAAGCGGAGGTCTGTGGCCCGGTAACGCTGCCCCCTCGATCGAGACTGAGGGCGATGTCTATGTCGCCAGTCTTTTCCCGGAGTTAACGTACGAGGGCAAAGCTTGCTCCTATGGCAGCATCACAGAGTTTCTGCGCACGGATGGGACGCCGTCAACGGCCGGCGCCTTTCCAGCGCCGAGCACTCCGGTTTTTGGAATTCAGGGATGTGGCACTGCGCTTGTTGGCCCAGTGGGCCTGTTCGTCGATGAAACGGTGCTCGACCTCTGCGTGGGAGAAGTCGAGTGCGCGAGCGCGTCAAACTGCACCGCGGCGGCAGCGGCGCTGTGCGAGACCGGCGAAGTTTTCCCGTACTGGCCGACCCGCAGGATTTGGGCAGTCAATCGCTTCGCCGGCTTTGTGACGATCTACGCTCCCGAATTCGCCTGGGACCTTGGGGTCGCGGACTGCAACGGCAGCAACATCTGCAATGAGCCCCCGTTGGGCGGTTTCTTCTACACGACGGAGGGTGACGGAGACACAACGACGCCGAACTACATCGCGCTCGATCAACCCGAAACACGCGCCTTCATAACCGACCTCACTGGCGGAGCGGGCAATGCGAAGCACCCACACGGGCGGGTCAAGACCTTCGATCTCCTCAACTATCCTTCGGGGGTATGCTTGTACGAGTTTGAAAGTGGCGGGAATTATTACTGCTCGGATTCATACGGTCCCTTCGTTGTTGGAGCACCCGCTGGCGATCTCTCCGGCACAGCCACCAAACTGTACATGCCGCTGGGCATTGGCGCGCAGACCGACGGCGAGGACAACGTCACGCTGTTTGTGGCGAACGCTAACGCCAACACGGTCGAGCAGTTTGGGCCGAACCCGACGGGCGACATCCCCGCGACCGCGAAGCTCCAGGGCGGCCATACCAAGTTGAACCAGCCGGCAGGTCTTGCGGTGCCGCCCGTGCCCTTCGCGGGAGGTGTTGTCATTACCGGAGATAAGATGAAGTAGAGCGCGGCTGAACCGCTGCGCTAGCGGCTGAACGCTGCGGCGCGACGCGAGAAAGACAAGCCCCCGGATTCGGCGAGCCCGAATCCGGGGGCTTCATTTTGGGAATTCCCACTGCGCGTGACGTCGATTCGCCGCTGTACAGCGGGCCGCGCATCCCGCTAGCATCGATCGCACAAATGCGCCGCGCCGGTGCGGCATCCCCTGGTTGATGAGATGATCAACGTCGCTCTTACGATTGCCGGTTCCGACTCCAGCGGAGGGGCTGGAGTCCAGGCCGACTTGAAGACCTTCACTGCGTTCGGAGTTTACGGCGCAAGCGCGATTACCGCGCTCACCGCGCAGAACACGTGCGGCGTCGCAGCGACCGCCGACCTCGATGCATCCTTCGTCGCGGCGCAAATCGATGCGGTCGTGGACGATTTTGCGGTCGGCGCGGCGAAGACCGGGATGCTCTCGCGCGGCGCGGTAATCGATCTCGTCGCGGATCGAATCCGCACGCGCGCGATTCCGAACGTGGTGGTCGACCCCGTGATGGTCGCAGCGAGCGGCGACGTGCTGCTCGATCCAGGCGCGGTCGCCTCGATGCGCGAGCACATGTTCCCGCTCGCGATCGTGGTCACGCCCAACCTGCGCGAGGCCGAGATTCTGGTGGGCAGGACGGTGACCGATATCGCCGGGATGCGCCGGGCGGCGCGCGAACTGGTGCGGATGGGTGCGAAGGCGGCGCTGGTAACCGGGGGCGCGCTCGATGGCGATGCACTCGACGTGTTCTTCGACGGACACGAAATCCACGAGCTTGCGTCCCCGCGCGTCCGCAAGGGGCGCGTGCACGGCGCGGGATGCACCTTGTCGGCGGGGATTGCGGCGTGTCTGGCGCGCGGCGACTCGCTCCCCGATGCGATCGCGTCGGCCAAGCGGTACGTCACGCGCGCGATCGAGGCGGGGCCGCCCCTCGGGCACGGCTCCCAGCCGCTCGATCACCTGGTTGCCGCCTTCGGCGAGAAGCCATCGCGGCAGTGAGCGCGCGGCGTTTCACGGACTCTCTGCGCGCGAAGGCCGCGCAAATCTGGCGGCGCGAACTCAAGCATCCCTTCGTGCGCGGCATTGCTGACGGAACCCTCGCGCTCGACCGCTTCCGCTTCTACCTCGGCCAGGACTACGTGTTTCTGATCGAGTATTGCCGCGTGTTTGCGCTTGCCGCGGCCAGGGCGCGCGATCTCGAAACCATCGGGATGTTCGCGCGGCTCCTGAACGATACGCTCAATGTCGAGATGCAATTGCATCGCGACTACTGCAAGCGGCTCGGCATCGCCGAGGCCGACCTCGAAAGCACCACCGCCGCTCCGATTACGTATGCCTACACGCGCCACCTGCTGACCGCGGCGCACTCGGGCTCGATCGCGGAGGTCGTCGCGGCGGTGCTGCCATGCCAGCTCGGTTACGCGGAGATCGCATCGGCGCTCGCGCGCAGGCGAAGCGCCGGGAAGAACTCGCACTATCGCGAATGGATCGCGGCGTACAGTTCGGCGGAGTTCGTCGCGGGGGCAAGGCAGCTCTCGGCGCTGCTCGACAAGCTCACCGACGGATGGCCTCGGCGCGAGTTCGTCCCGCTGGAGTCGTTATTCCTGACCAGCAGCCGCTATGAATACCTGTTCTGGGAGATGTCCTGGCATCGCTCCGTCTGGCCGGTCTGATCGCGCGCGGGGATATTCGGTGCCCCTATTTCGCGAAGGCGGAGCGCAGCGCCTCGGCCGCTTGTGCGAGCGCTTGCTTGCCCTTGTCGAGCAGGTCGGCGAAGCTCACGAAGCCATGAATCACACCGTCGTAGCGCGTGCAGACGACGGGCACGCCCGCGCGGCGCATCCGCTCGGCGTAAGCCTCTCCGTCATCGCGCCACGGATCGTGGCTTGCGGTTAGAACCAGGGCCGGCGGAAGCCGCCCGAGGTCCTTTGCCGCGTTCGGGCACGCGTACGGATTCTCGCGATCCCCGGGAGCGCCGAGGTAGTGGCCCCAGAACCACTCGGCATCGGCGCGCGAAGCGAGGAAACCGTCATCAGCGAACTCACGCTGCGATTGCGTGTCGCAGGCGGCTGAGAGTGCAGGATAGATGAGGAGCTGAAAGCAAAGTCCCGGACCGCCACGATCGCGCGCCATCATCGCCACCGCTGCCGCGAGATTGCCGCCCGCGCTGTCGCCGCCGACCGCGATATGCGACGGGTCTCCGCCCAGCGATGCGGCGTTCTCCGCGACCCAACGCGTCGCCGCGTAGCAATCCTCGGGCGCTGCGGGAAACGGATGCTCGGGCGCGAGCCGGTAATCCACCGCGACCGTGAGACATCCCGCGCCGTTGGCAATCGAGCGGCAAAGCCCGTCATGACTCTCGAGGTCACCCAGCACCCATCCGCCGCCGTGGAAAAAGACCAGCACGCCCATCGGGGTGCGCGCCTGCGGCGTGTAAATCCGGATCGCAATTTGACCCGCCGGACCCGGGATGTGGCGGTCCTCGACGCGATAGATCGGCACGACCGGCCGCGGCCTGGCCTCGATCAGCGCGGCCATCTTGGCGCGCGCCTGCTCGGGCGTCTCGGCGCGCAAAAAGAGAGGACCGGCGGCGTTCATCGCGTCGAGGAGAAGTTTCATCTGCGGGTCGAGGGCAACAGCCATCACAATTACCTCGCGAGCATTGCCAGCACGATTCGCACCAGCCGGCGAATACTTTGAGCAGGAGCGACGACGATCGCAAGCAGGAAAGAACCGAACTATAGCTCCACCCGCCGCAGCCGAAGCGCGTTGCCAACCACGGAGAGGGAACTCATGCTCATCGCGGCGCTCGCGATGATCGGGCTTAGGAGCAGCCCGAAAAACGGGTACAGCGCTCCCGCCGCGATCGGCACGCCGAGCACATTGTAAAAGAACGCAAAGAAAAGATTCTGGCGGATGTTGCGCATGGTCGCGCGGCTGAGCCGCCGCGCCCGCGCGATTCCGCGCAAATCGCCCTTGACCAGGGTGATGCCCGCGCTTTCCATCGCGACGTCCGTCCCGGTGCCCATCGCGATTCCCACCTGCGCCTGCGCGAGCGCGGGGGCGTCGTTGATTCCGTCGCCGGCCATCGCCACGATGCGCCCGTCAGCCTGGAGCCGCTTCACCTCCGCCGCCTTCTCGTCCGGCATCACTCCGGCCCGCACCTCATCGATGCCGATCCTCGATGCGACCGCGGCGGCGGTGACCGGGTTGTCGCCGGTGACCATCACGATCCGGATTCCGTCGCGATGAAGCATGCGGACGGCCTCGGGCGTCGATGCTTTGACGGGGTCCGCGACTCCGATGGCGCCCGCGATGCGCCCATCGGCCGCCGCCATCATCACCGTCTGCCCGTCGCGGCGAAGCTCCTCGACCGTTCCCGCGAGCGCGCCCGCGTCGATTCCAAGCTCATCGAGCAACGCCGCATTGCCGAGCGCAACCGCGCGTCCATCGACGGCGCCGATTACGCCCTTGCCGGCGATTGCGCGAAACTCGCGCGCATCGGCCAGCTCGATGCCGCGCTCGCGCGCTGCGCCGACGATCGCCGCGGCGAGTGGATGCTCGCTTGCGCGCTCGACGCTCGCGGCAAGGCGCAGCAAATCGGACTCGGTCCGGGGTGCGAGCGCGAGGACCGAGACGACGCGCGGCTTGCCTTCGGTGAGCGTGCCGGTCTTGTCGATGAGAAGCGTATCGACCTTTTCCGCCACTTCGAGAGCCTCGGCATCGCGGATCAACACGCCCTCCGCTGCGCCGCGGCCGGTACCGACCATGATCGCCATCGGGGTGGCCAGTCCGAGCGCGCATGGGCAGGCGATTATCAGCACGGCGACCGCGTTCACGATTGCGTGGCCAAGTCCCTGCCCTGCGGCCAGCCAGACGATAAACGTCACGGCTGCGACCGCCATGACGGTCGGGACGAACCACGCGGAGACGCGATCGGCGAGGCGCTGAATCGGCGCGCGGCTTCGCTGCGCCGCGCTGACCATCTGCACGATTTGCGCGAGCAGGGTGGCCGCGCCGACGCGCTCGGCGCGCATCACGAAGCTGCCGGCGGTGTTGACCGTCGCGCCGATGACGCGATCATCGACGTGCTTCTCGACCGGGATTGGCTCGCCCGTCACCATCGATTCATCCACCGCGCTTGCGCCCTCGATCACGACGCCATCGACGGGGACTTTCTCGCCCGGCCGCACGCGCAATCGATCGCCCGGATGCACCGCATCGAGCGCGACGTCCTCGTCGGAGCCGTCATCGCGGATTCGGCGCGCGGTCTTCGGCACCAGGCCGAGCAGCGCGCGAATCGCACCGCTGGTCTGGCTGCGCGCGCGAAGCTCGAGCACCTGTCCGACCAGCACCAGGACCGTGATAACCGCGGCCGCCTCGAAATAGGCGGGCACCATGCCGTGCGCATCGCGCATCTCGGCCGGAAAAATCCCGGGCGCCAGCGTGGCGATAATGCTGTAGCCGTAAGCGACGCCGACGCCGCTCGAGATCAGGGTGAACATGTTGAGATTGAGCGATCGGAGCGATGCGTACCCGCGCGCGAAAAATGGCCATCCCGCCCACAACACGACCGGCGTCGCGAGCGCCATCGCGAGGATTGATGAGACTGCGGGCGATACCGCGTACGCGACCCACGCCTCAGGCAGCATCGCGATCGCCAGAACCGGCGCCGTTAGCGCCGCGCCGATCCACAGGCGTCGCGTCATGTCGTCCAGTTCGGGGTTTTCCTCGGCCGCACCCGCAAGCGGCGTCACCGGCTCCAGGGCCATCCCGCAAATCGGACACGGTCCCGCCGACTCGCGGACGACCTCGGGATGCATCGGGCAGGTCCACTCGCTCGCGCCCGGCGCGAGCTTCGCCGCGCGCTCGACGGCTGCCTCCGCGCCGCCCAGGAATTCGGCGGGGTTCGCGCGGAACAGCTCGAGGCATCGCTCGGCGCAGAAATAGTACGTCATCCCGTCGTGAGTATGGGTGAGCGATGTGGAAGCGGGATCGACATCCATCCCGCAAACGGGGTCCTTGACGAGCACGACCGGCTCGCCGCGATGCTCATCGTGGGCGCGATCGTCCATCCCGCACACACCATACAATAGCGATGCGTGCGGACGGAATGCGGCGGCCGGATCGGAGCGATGAGGGATGTGGAAGCGCGCGTCCCGCGACCGGCTTACTGCGCCACCTGGCGGAAGCCGGCGTGCCAGTAAGCGCGGAACCAGGGCTCGCCGTCACGCGTGCCGTGAACCTCGGCGCTCACGAACATTTGATCGTTCTTGATCCTGCAATCGAGCATCGTGACTTCATCAACGGCGAATGTCGTGCCGCGCAAGCCGCGATCGGTGTAATACTCGTCGAAGTGCAGATCGGAGCGCATCTTCGCGAACGCACGGCCATCGGTCGACAGCGCAACCACCTCGCCGCGCACGTTGATGATCTTGTCGGTCGGGGTAACACCAGTCTCGCTGAAGGTGAGCGTGAATGGTGCGCCGCCGACGCGCCGATAGCACAGGCGATACGTCTTGGGCGTCCAGAACCCGACCTTGTGCGCACCGGGTAGACGCTGGATCGAATCGAGTTCGTTCACCTGCCCTTTCCAGCATCCGCGAAACACCGCGGGTAGCGGCGCCGTCAGTTGCAGAGGCGGCAAAGGCGCAGCCGCCTCGGGAGGTGGCGGTGGCGGAGGCGCGGCGGGCGCCGGGGGCTGAGGCGGGGCAACCTGGAGCACGTTGGGGCCGTAGCCGGGATTCGATGCGGGCGGCGGAGATGCGGGAGTGGGCGCGACCCGCGGCGGCTGTTGCGCGCCGGGGAGCGGAACTTCGAGGCTCGATTGCGCGCGCGCGCCCGCCACCGCAAGGAAGACCATCGCGGCCGTTGCGCCTGCAACTCGGATGATTCGGATGATGCGGGTTGCCATCGCTGCCATCACTGATTCGAGGCTACCGTATCGCGCGCACGCTGGGCAGGTGGCTGCCAAACGCAATCGTGATGCGCTTACCGGCGCTCGGCCAGTTTCGCAAGCGGCCGCGTGTTGAGCACGTCGGCCGGCTCGATCCATCCCCGGCGCGCCTGGTTGATTCCGAATTCAAGCACCGCGAACTGGGTTGGATGGTGCGAGTCGCTCGACACTACCAGCTTCACGCCGGCGTGCTTGGCCGCCAGGCAGGCGGTGTCGGTGAGATCGAGGCGGTCGGGCTGCGAGTTGACCTCGAGCGCGCATCCCTCCTCGCGCGCCGCCTTCAGGATCGCGTCGAGATCGAAGCTGCTGGGCGCGCGCTGGTTGATGAGCCGGCCGCTTGGATGACCGATCACGTTCACGTTGGGATTGCGAATCGCCGCGACCATCCGGCGCGTCATCGCCTTCGCGTCCATGTCGAGCTTGGAATGGACCGATGCGACGACCCAGTCGAGGTGCCCCAGCACATCGTCGGGCAGATCGAGCTTGCCGTCATCGAGGATGTCCACCTCGATTCCGCGCAGGATCTCGATTCCGCCGACGCGCCGGGCAACCGCGGCGATCTCGCGCGCCTGCTCGCGGACTCGGGCCGGGTCGAGGCCGTGGGTCATGCGCAGGCGCTGCGAATGGTCGGTGACGGCGAAGTACTCCAGCCCCGCCTTCTTGGCCGCGCGCGCCATCTCCTCGATCGACGCGCGGCCGTCGGTCCAGGTCGAGTGGCTGTGGAGGTCGCCGCGAAGGTCGTCGCGCGTGATGAGCTTGGGGAGGCGATGCGCCTGGTCCGCTTCGATCTCGCCGCGGTCCTCGCGCAGTTCGGGCGCAATCCACTGCAGTCCAAGCGCGCGATAGACGCCCTCCTCGTCCTCGCTCGCCAGCGGCTTCTCGCCGCGGAAAAGCCCGTACTCGTTGAGCAGCAGTCCCTTGGATTGCGCGATGCGCCGCAGGTGCACGCCGTGCGCCTTCGACCCGGTGAAGTACACGAGCGCCGCGCCGAAGCTCTGGCGCGCGACCACGCGCAGATCGACTTGCAGGCCGCCCGAAAGCACCACGCTGGTCTTGGTCTCGCCGGAGCCGAGCGTCTCCTTGATCTGCGGAAATTTGAGCAATTGCTCCATCACCAGGCGCGGCTTCGATGACGCGGCGAGGATGTCGAGGTCGCCCACGGCATCGCGGCGGCGGCGGAAGCTCCCCGCCGCTTCGATCAGCTCGAGCGCGCGGCACTTGCGCATGTGAGCAACCAGGCTCTCGACGAGTCGCGCTGCGTCCGCATACAGCATCCGGGCGGCGGGCGCGGCCGCCTGCTCGGCCAGCGCCTTGAGGATCTGTCCCTCGAGCTTCTCCCCGAAGCCCGGGATGCCTTTAAGGGCGCCTTGCTCGGCCGCGCGCTTGAGTCCCTCGCGATCCTGGATTTTGAGCAGGTCCGCGAGCAGCTTGATTCGTTTCGGGCCCAGGCCGTGAATCTGGCGCAGATCGAGCAACCCGCGCGGGACCTTTTTCAGGAGATCGCGATGCATCTCGAGATCGCCGGTTGCAACCAGGGTCGTGATTTTGTCGGCAAGGTCCGCGCCGATTCCCGGAATCTCCTGGAGCGCCTCCTTGTCCATGCCGGCGAGCGGCGACGGATAATCTTTTGCGGTTCGCGCCGCGTTGCGGTAGGCGCGCACGCGGAAGAAGTTCTCTCCCGTGATTTCGAGCATGTCCCCGATTTCGTCGAGGACTCTGGCGATTTCCTGGTTGTCCATAATTCCGCGTCTCCTGGCCTGGCCGCCGGAGCGGCAATCGGGAGGCCGCCACGGCGCGGCGCGGCCGGAATCGCCGGCGCGCCCGCTCTCAGAGCGCGCGGCGGATTCGATCGGCGATCCGCTTGAACAGACTCCCTCGCGCGACCGCCGATTGCGTGACGACGGGAATCGATTCCTGCGGCTTGCCGTCGAGGGTGACGGTCAGCTCGCCTGCCTGCGCACCCGTCGCCACTGGAGCGGTCAGGTACTTCGCCGCGGGGGCAAACGCGACGCTCACGCGCTTTTCCTCGCCGCGGCCAACGGTCACGTACGCATCGCGCGCGGGCGCGATCGCAACCGTGTCCGCGACCCCGCCGTACACGGGCATCGCCGGCGGCACCTGCGCGCGCCAATCGGGCTTGACGGCGACGAAGGTGCGAAACGCCCAGTCGAGGAGCTTCTCGGTCTCAAGCCGGCGCTTCTCGGCATTGGGCGTGCCCATCACCGCCGAAATCAATCTCATCCCGTTCGATTCGGCCGAGGCGACCAGGTGAAACCCGGCCTCCTCGACGTGGCCGGTTTTGATTCCGTTCACGCGCGAATCATAGAACAGCAGCGTGTTGAAATTGCGCTGGCGGATCTTGTCGAAGGTGAACTCTTTCGCGCCGGTGTAGGTGAGAGCCTCGGGATGCTCCGCGAGCAGCGCGCGGCCGAGCTTCACCATGTCGGCGGCGGTCGTGTACTCGCCCTCGACCGGCAATCCGTCGGGATTGGCGAACCGGGTCTCATCGAGGCCGATTTCCTTCGCCTTGGCGTTCATCTGATCTGTGAACGCCTCGATGCTTCCGCCGAGGTATTCCGCAAGCGCAACTGCGGCGTCGTTGCCCGACGAGACCATCAGGCCGTAAAGCAGGTCGCGCGCCGCGACGCGCTGCCCGACGCCGAGAAACATCCGGGAGACTTCCTGGTCCATCGAGAGCCGCCACGCCTTCTCGCTGACCACTACCGGCGTGTCGAGCGCGAGCCGGCCGCCCTTGAGCGCATCGAGCGTGAGGTAGAAAGTCATAATCTTGGCGAGGCTCGCTGGCTGCGTCCGTGCGTGCTCGTTGAACCCGTAGAGCACCGCCCCGGTGCGCGCATCGACGAGCATCGCCGCACGCGCATCGAGCGCAAACGGTGCGGGACGGCCGCCGAGAACGTGGATTTGCGCGAGCGCCGCCGCCGAAACCGCCTCGCGCTCGGGCTCCGCCCGCCGTCCATGTGCGCGCGCGGCGCGAGCCGCCGGAACGTCGAGAAGCGCGATTGCGATCGCGAGAACCGCGATCGCGAACGCATGCAAATTACGATGGTGGACGGTCACGGCCCGCATCACGCACTCCACTCGATCAAGCTATGGCCCGCGCCGGCGCGCCGCAAGCGGATAACACCGCCGCGGGCATATTCCGTTCTCCCTCAAATGCGAATAGATCATTTACATCGACGCGTGCCGCGCCCATGGACATCTCGGTAATCCTCCCCGTCGTCAATGAGCGCGACAACCTCATCGCGCTCGTCCCGCGCCTCAAGGCCCTGCTGGACCGCCTCAAGCTCAGCTACGAAATCATCGTGATCGATGGCAACTCGACCGACGGCACCCGGGAAGCATCCGAGGAGATGGGCGCGCGGGTGGTCGGAGAGCGGCGTCGCGGATATGCGGGGGCGCTCGAGACCGGGTTCGCTGAGGCCGCCGGCGATTACCTGCTCACGCTAGATGCGGACCTTTCGCACGAGCCGGATTTCGTGGCCAAGATGTGGCGGGCCCGCGACCGCGGAGACATCGTAGTCGCATCGCGCTACACCCGCGGCGGCGTTGCATACACCGGGTTCACCCGCCAGGTCACGAGCTGGTTTCTCAACGTCTTTTTGCGCCATTTCCTCTCGGTTCCAGTGCGCGACATGTCGAGCGGATTCCGGCTCTACCGGCGCGAGGCGGTCGAGGGCCTCAAGCTCACCTCGAAAAATTTCGAGGTCCAGGAGGAGGTCCTGGTCCGCGCCTACGCGCAGGGGTTCAGCATCACCGAAGTGCCGTTCACTTATTTTCCGCGCGGGGCGGGCCGCTCGCACGCGAAGCTCTTCCGGTTCGGCCTCGATATCGGGCGCTCGGCGCTCAAGCTCTGGAAGCTGCGCAATTCGCTCGAGTCGGCCGACTACGATGAACGAGGCTTCTACAGCATCATCCCGATCCAGCGCTACTGGCACCATCGCCGCCATCATATTGCGGTCTCGTGGGCGCGCGGAGCCGAGCGCATCCTCGATGCGGGCTGCGGATCGAGCCTGATCGTGCAGAGCCTCAACAACGCGATCGGGATGGACTTCAACTTCGCCAAGCTGCGCTTTCTGCGGCGCTACGGAATGCCGCTGGTGCGCGGCTCCGCCTTTGCGCTCCCGTTTCAGGATGGCAGCTTCGATTGCGTAATCTCATCGGAAGTGATCGAACATATCCCGTACGACGAGGCGATATTCGAGGAGATGCGCCGGGTGCTGCGTCTCGGCGGGATTCTGATTCTCGGCACTCCCGATTATGCGACACTGGGCTGGCGGATCATCGAGCCGGTTTATGGTTTCGTTCTGCCGGGCGGCTACCACGATGAGCACATCACGCATTACACGCGCGAGAAGCTCGGGAAAATCATGGCGCGTCACGGGTTTGCGATCGAGGAAACCGCATACGTCGGCGGGAGCGAGTTAATCATGCGATGCCGCAAGATCGAGCTTGGCGAACGAGCCGACGCCGGCAGCGCCACCACCCAGGCCTCGATCGCAGCCGGCTAAGAAAGCACCCGGGCGCGCCCGTGGCGCGTGGCGACTTTCGCCCCATCGACGGGCTGCGGCCGCGCTCCTTCACGACGGCGTCCTGTACGCGCTAGTCTCGACCGCAGGGGCAGGAGGACAAATCCATGCCGCAGGCCAAAGTCGGTAACGTCAATCTCCATTACGACGTGTACGGAAAGGGCGACCCGCTGCTTGCGATCATGGGACTCGGCGCCAGTTCGGCGGCCTGGGATCCCGACCTGATCGAAGAACTCGCGCGCTCGCTTCGCGTGATCACATTCGATAATCGCGGCACCGGCTTGAGCGACAAGCCGGACGAACCGTACTCGATCGCGATGTTCGCCGACGATGCGGCGGGCGTGCTCGACGCGGCCGGCATCAAACGCGCGCATATTTTCGGAGTCTCGATGGGCGGGATGATCACGCAGGAGTTCGGACTGCGCCATCCCGGCCGCGCCGCGACCCTCACGCTGGGTTGCACGACCGCCGGCGGGCGCCATTCCGTGCCGCCTCCGCCCGAGTCGATGAAGGTTCTCGCCGCGCCGCGCGAGGGAGTTCCGCCCGACGAAGTGATCCGGCGCGGATGGCCGCTCTCATTCAGCCCGGATTACATCCGTACGCATCGCGCCGAGCTCGAGGCGAGCATCCCGCGCCTGCTTAAGAATCCGATCCCGCCATTCGCGTTCAAGCGCCAGCTCGAGGGCACCTACACGCTCAAGACCTGGGATCGGCTGCCGCAGATAAAGGCGCCCACCCTGGTCATCACCGGCGCCAACGACGTGCTGATTCCGTCGCGCAACTCAGAGCTGCTCGCAGGACAAATCCCGGGCGCGAAACTGCACCTGATCGCCAATGCGGGGCACGGATTCACGACCGAGAGGCGCGACGAGTTCCTGTCCGTCTTCCTCGCGTTCCTGAAGTCGCATCCGATCGGATCGTAGAGAGGGCCCGGCAAACGCGGATTGCCGCGCGAAGCGAAATCAGGCGCCTGCTGTATCGAATAGCGATTTCCCGAGGCAGCACTTCTTGAACTTCTTGCCGCTGCCGCACGGGCATGGGTCGTTGCGGCGCGTTCGGCGAGCGGCTTCGCGATCCTCGGATCGCACTCGATCGACGAGCCGCTCGATCGGCTCGCCCGGCTGGTCGAGCGATGCGGCCCTTTTGAGAAATGGCCGGGTGCGCGTGAAAAATCGTTTGTAGCCCGGGCAGAGGTAGTTCAAGCCTTCCTCGCCGTCGGGCGTCCGCACGAATCGGTCCTTCGGACATCCGCCATTGCACGCATCGAGGACCTCGCACTCGCGGCAGAACCGGGGCAGCGAGTCGCGCTTGCTCTGTCCGAACTTGCGCTGCTCTGCGCTCTCGAGCATCTCGACCAGCGGCGTTTCGCGGATGTTCCCGAGCCGATGCTCCGGGTTCACGAAATGGTCGCACGAATAAAAGTCGCCGTTATGTTCGACGACCACAACGTCACCGCACGTCTCTCTGAAGATGCACAGTGCGTGGTCCACGCCGCGCAGCGTTCTCGCCGCCTCATCGAAGTTCTGGATCGCGAGCCGTCCCGTATCGTCCCTGACCCACTCCTCGAAAACCGTGCACAGGAAGGTTCCGTAGGCCTCCGCGGGCACGGTTTCCGCACTTACGCCTCGGTCTCCCTCGCGCACCACCAGCGGAAGGAATTGCAGGAAGTCGGCGCCGATCTCCTTGAAAAATCGATAAACCTGTGTCGGCTCCCGGACGTTCCATCGATGGACCACGCAGAGCACATCGCAGGAGACCCCGTGCTTCTTGAGCAGCCGATACGACTCCATCACGCGCTTGTGAGTCGGACGTCCGCCCTTGGTGATGCGATAGGGATCGTGCACCTCCTTGGGCCCGTCGATGCTGATTCCGACCTGGAAGCGCTCCGCCGCAAAGAAGCGGCACCACTCATCGTCCAGCAGCGTTCCGTTGGTCTGGATGCCGTTGAGAATCTGCCGTCCCGCAGGCCGATGCTTGCGCTGGAGCTCGACGATGCGCCGAAAATAATCGACCCCGAGCATCGTTGGCTCGCCACCGTGCCATAGAAAGAAAATCAACTCCTTGGGGGAGGCCTCTATGTGCTGGACGATGTAGGTCTCCAGCAGATCGTCGGCCATGCGGGGAGGTTCGCCCTTCGGATAGAGCTCGCTCTTCGAAAGGTAATAGCAGTAGGTACAGTCAAGATTGCAGACCGCACCTATCGGCTTGACCATTACCTGGAATTCGCGCGAGGCGGCGGGCATAGGTGTTACCTTATCACGCAACCGTATCGCGAATGGGATCGATGCGGAAAGCCCCCGCGCGCGATGCGCGGCAAAGGCCGGCTCATCCAGGAGCGTGGGAGATTTCGAGCGAAGCATCCGGGGAGGCGGTCCGTTTCCGGTTTCGCCTCCCCGGCGCCCATCTATGATGAAGACCTAGTGCGGGAAATGTTCCCCGCCGTCCGGTGTCCAGGACACGCCGCGCAGGACTTCCGCGAAGCGCGCAGTCT
Source organism: Binataceae bacterium (SeqCode) (assembly GCA_035626155.1). Taxonomy (GTDB): domain Bacteria; phylum Desulfobacterota; class Binatia; order Binatales; family Binataceae; genus DASPOF01. The sequence goes on along the minus strand of DASPOF010000108.1, from coordinate 789 downwards.
GAAGCGTCGCGAAGCTTTCCGACGCCGGAAGGGTGGTCGCTGCGATATCATCCGTGATGGCGACCAGCCTGTTCGGATCGGCGCCCTGGTCGCCGTTTCCGCTGACGGTCGAGGTGATCGCATAGATTGTCGCAGTGTTGTCCCGGTCGTTCACGATGCCGGTGATGTTGCGAAGTCCGTCGGTCTCGGGCGCCCACGGGAGACCGGTAGCCGGATTATTTCCCGTCGGATAGCCGGGCACCGTGTAGGGCACGCCCAGGCCCAATCCGGCTTGCAGCACATAAGCCATCTGCCAGGTCTTGGTAGTCGGATTGAAAATCCACTTTTGAAGTCCGGCGGTGGTCGATGTCGCCGCATCGGCGAACTTCCCGTCGCCCTCGTCGGCAACGTACAGAGTATTGGCATTGGCAAACCAGATGCCGAACGGAAATACATTCGTCGTGGTCTTGGCAAGCACCGTGTTAAAGCCGCTCAGGATGCACATGTTGCTCGGCAATCCGCTGGTTGCCACAGTCGCGGGATTGTACGCGAGCGGTGACGTGGGCAGTGTCGCGGAACTTGACGGAAGACCCACGCCCTTGGGGCACGCCGAGCCGGTCGTATCGATGAAGTACACCGTGTTGATGCCGTTGCCGCCGCTGCCCTTGGTGAAATAGATCACGTTGTCGAAAATCGTAAGGCCGCGGAAGTTGTCGTCCTTGCCGACCTTGTCCGCCTTCAGCCCCAGTTGCGTGATGCTGAAGCTGCCGACGGGCATGGGCAGGCCCGGGTTCTGTGATGCGAGAGGCT
>DASPOF010000107.1:0-35833 GCA_035626155.1 Binataceae bacterium (SeqCode) | reverse complement strand
GGGTTGGCAGACCCCGAGAGCACGACAAGGTTCATCTGGATTGCCTCACTTGCGCCGCGACGCGCTTGCGGACGCGGCTACACAGGATGTTGAGAAAGGCGAGAGCATCGCGATTCGAGCGGCCTGCTGTCTCAACATCCTGCTATGGCGCCGGCGCGGCGGCGGGCCGGGGATGCTGCGCTTCTTCGAGCATCCGGATGACTTCCTCATCGCTCACCTGATGGAAATCGCGGTAGAACTGGCCCACTGCGAAAAATTCCTCGGGGCTGCTCAGGCAAATGATCTCATCCGCCTCGCCTTTGAGCGCCTGAAGCGTGGATGGCGGCGCTACCGGCACGGCGAGCACCAGGCGCGCAGGCATCGCGCGTCTGGCGCCGCGAAGAGCCGCGCGCGTCGATCCACCAGTCGCGATTCCATCATCGACGACGATTACCGTGCGTCCCTCGAGCCGAAGCGGCGGGCGTCCACCGCGATACGCCTGTTGGCGGCGGTGTATCTCCTTCAACTGCTTTCTTATCTCGCGGTCCAGGTACTCGCGCGAGACCCCGAGGTAGCTCATCACTTCCTGATTAAGAACGCTCTCGGGATGGTCGCCATCGACGATCGCGCCGATTCCCAGTTCCGGCTCATTGGGAGCGCCGAGCTTGCGCACGACTATCACATCGAGTTCCGCATCCAGCGCTCGCGCCACCTCGAGCGCGACCGGCACACCGCCTCGCGGAATGCCGAGCACAATCGGCCGATCCTTTTTGAATTTGAGCAGCGCCGCGGCCAGCGCCCGGCCCGCCTCGGCGCGATTCGCGTAGACGGTTGCATAGTCCGACAACGGGTCGGGATCTCCCTTGGCTCGCGCCAGGTGTTGCTTGAACCACTTGGTCGCGTGCCGCACGACCGCATCGAGCGTCCCGGGCTCCTCAAACAGATGCGTAGCGCCGGGGACGATTATTAGCTGCTTCTCGCACCCGAGGCATTCATATGCGCGCTCATTCAACTCTATGACTCCAGTATCATTGCCACCGACGATGAGCATCGTGGCCGCTTTCACCCCCGGCAGGCATCGCATGGCAAGATCGGGCCGGCCGCCGCGCGATACCACTGCCGAGATCGCCGGATCCTGCGCCGCCGCGATCAAAGCCGCCGCCGCGCCCGTGCTCGCGCCGAAATAGCCAATCTCACACGGATGGGCGGCCGTCCTCCTGCGCAACCATCGCGTTGCGTCGCCGAGCCGATGGCCGAGGAAATCCACGTCGAAGACGTTCTCGCGGTCCTCGGCCTCCTCTTCCGTCAGCAGGTCGAACAGCAGCGTTCCAACCCCGGCGCGCTGAAGAGCATCGGCGACATACATATTGCGCGGACTGAGCCGGCTGCTGCCGCTACCGTGGGCGAACAAGACAATACCGGCCGCGCCATCGGGAATCGCAAGCAATCCCTCGAGTTCGATCGAATCCGATGGTATCCGGACCGATTCGGTTTGTACTTTGGCTTTGGCGCTCATCGGCGTGCACCCCAAAAACTAAGACACGCGAGCATCGGGCGTGCCAGCACTATCTCGCAGGCCGACGAAAATAACTCTCACGGACAATGATGTTCACGGGCGGGTGCCGGCCGCGCGGGTCACTGTTTAATCGGGTCTGTCGCGGATGGATACACGCGCGCGTCCAACCGAGTCATCGCCTCGGCGGTCCAGCGCCTGCCGACAATTCGATGGTGGTCTGTATCGCTCCAGGAACTTTTCCCGCGAGGCTTGCCGCAGCGCGCGCCGTTACCGCGATGCGCGCAACAGTCCGAGTGCGGCGCGCAGCTTGCCCTTGAGCAGATGGATGAGTTCGGCCTCGCCGCAAATGTAATTGTCGGGAATATCGAGAACCACAACTTTCTCCGCGTGCGAGTCGCCGAAGCGGCTGAGGATGAAGCGCCGATGCGCGTCTTCCATCACGCAAATCACGTCCGCCTCCTCGACCAGCTCCAAACTAACCTTATTCTTTGCCCAACTCTCGGTGCCCGCCGAAGTCACCCACATCGGCGCGCACATCTCCGCCAGCACCATCGCCGCCGTCGGACTGCGATCCATATTGCCCGTGCACACCATCAGGACCTTCTTCATAACGATCGGCCATCCTAGCAGAAGCATACGCGCCGCGCGTCCGGAAACCGGCTGCGGAGCCGGGCGCCCGCGCGAATGCATCGGCGAGTTGCGGCCCGAGCGCCGATCTGGTTCGTTGTCGCTGAGAGAACCTAAGGGGAGGTACGACGATGCCCGCGCGCCCGTGCATAATCATCCCTGGAATCCAGGGCTCCGCGCTTCAGAACGCTTACCCGATCTCGCCGCAAACAACCTGGTCCACTCTGGCGGTCGTCGCCGAGAAATTCACGACGCCCGACTTCGATAGCCTCGCCCTCGATGACGCAGCAGCCGCGGATCTCAAGGACAACGTCGTCAGCCGGCCGTCGCAACTGCTCGAAATCGCGTACGGCCCTCTGGCGCAGGCGCTGCAAGGGCGCCTCCAAGCGCCGGCGTACGTATTTCCTTACGACTGGCGCTACTCGATCGTGCAGAGCGCAGAGGCGCTGGTTCAATTCGTCGTGCGCTTGCAGCAGAAGCAGATGAAGTCGGTTGGCGGGTGGGATCACCAATTCGATTTCGCGGTCCACAGCATGGGCGGACTGGTGCTGAGAGCGTTCGTCGATGCGTGGCGGAAGTCGGGCATCGCGACGCCGCCGCCGGTGGGACAAATCGTCTATATCGCGACGCCGCATCTGGGCTCGCTCGATGCGGCCGTGGCGTTGATCACCGGTGAGACTCCCTTGTTCGGCGGGCGCAAGGAGCTGCGCAAACTCGCGCGTACGTTTCCCGCCGTCTATGAATTGCTGCCGCGATTTCCGCAAGCGGTGGTCCGCGCCGGCATCGAGCTCGACATCTTTGACGAAAACAACTGGCAGAAAAACACGGTGGACCCCGATTCACGCAATAGCGGTTACGACGTTCAGCAGGTCCATCTCACCGCGGCCAAGACCGTGCTGACGAACCTCCCGTCGCCGACCGATCCCGCCTTCGGGATTCCTCCCCAGGATCAATTGGTGATCTTCGGCAACAAGTGCAAATCCGTGATGCTTCGGGTCGAAGTCGGCCCCGACCCCGACCGAATGTACGACTTCGACCATGCGACCCCGGGGCCGGGCGATGATGTCGTGCCGGTTCAGTCGGCCCTTTTAAGCGGCATCGCATCGGTGGAGATTCAGGCTGGCGATGTCTCTTACTTCCATCCCGTCGAGCGCGGCATGATGGCGTCGGACATGCACGCATTCCTTCCCGCGCTCGATGAGGTCGCTACGATCGTCGGGCGGTTCTTCCAACGGCAACGCGGGACGGACCTGTTGCCCAGGGGATTGCCGGCGGGGCGATTTCATCCCTGATGTGATCCCGGGCCGCGGGACAGCCGCTCGCCGCCGGGGTGCGTCAGGGAAACAAAAGTAGCAAGCTTGCTACAATTTGTAACTGGCGCTGCAAGGCGCCAGTGCAGGCATAAGCGTCGCACGCAAACCCGGAGCCGGACCGGACTTGGGGGCTGGGCTTCAGCGGGCGAGCAGCTTTCGGCGATTTCGCGCGGCAAATTCGGGCAATTTGATGGAATTAGCCGATGGACGCGCCAGCTCCAGACCATAATTTACACGATTAGGCGGGTTTATTGCCACTTTGGCATGCTACCTGCTCATGCACTCCCATAGCAATGCTCGAGTCCGGTGCAGTCGCGCCGGGAGATGGCACGCGGGAGGAGTCTCTAAGATGGAGGACACGAAGTTGAACACGGGATCATTTCTGATGGTCAATCGCGCTGAGGTGCTGGAAGCCACCTGCAGCGCGTGCGGCAGCCGTTTTGCGGCGAGCCCGACCGGCGACAAGACCCTGGTGGCGACGATTGGCGAAGCTGCGGCGCAGAATTTCTTTTTCTGCGGTGCTTGCGGCGAGAACATCATGGGCCGCGTGCAGCGCGAGGACGCCAGGTCTCACTATGGTTGGGACTGGGCCGTGCCGCTGAGCGAGTGAGCGCGTAAGCAGAATCAATTTCCACTGCGAGTGGGCTCAAACAGGAATCATCAACAATGAACCAACTGGGATCGGTAGCGTACAATCTGCTGGGCGTGAAGTGGAACCCGGGCTCCGAGCCGGAGGTTGCGTCAAAGCACCATCTGCTCGAGAAAGGCGTTGCGCTGGAAGAGCCGCGATGCGCGGCGTGCGGGCACGTGTTCGGCGCTCCCCGCTCCAGTGGCGAATGCTTTGACGCTGCGATTCCATATCTGGCCCCGGCGGCGCAAACCTGCGCCTGCCATGTTGAGAAACACTACTGGCTATTCGCCGGCTCATCGATTCTGATTGCGCCCGCAAGCCCTGCGCTTGCGCCGTTGTTCGAAAAATCGAAAGTGTTTATCGGCGATCGCATTCTGATCGCAAGGGCGCACTCGGGAGAAGGGGGCGCCGTACAGGTCGTGTTCTGCGCGGATTGCGGCGAGACTATCGTGGCCAAGGCAGATCGTGCGGTCCGGCAAAACTACGCGTGGGACCACCTGGTGGAATTTGCACCGCGCCCGATCCTCACGCGCATGAGACTCTTGCCGATGATCGGCAGGAGTCTCGCGCATGAGGGCGGCTACACGCTTAAGAAATCGCCGCAGAACCCTCACGATCGCGAGAACAATTCAGTGCTCGAAAGCGACGGCCGGGTCCGCGCCCTGTGCTTCGCGCGCGACCAGATCCTCGAGGGTCGGTGCCGCCTGCGCGAGATCTCGTTGCGGGCACTTCGGGCTCAGGTGCCGGTGGCCGAACTCAAGGCGGCATTCCAGGCGTTGGGCGCCACGTTCGCCCGCGCCGATAATGGCAATGATATTCTGTCGCCGCCTGAAGGGTTCCCCGCGAACCTGGACTTCCTGCGGATTCGTGGGCGTGACTTCGCCTCATCGCGCCGGACGCGCGACCACCACTCCCCCATCCACCACCCCCTTCGCACGCAGTTCGCGGGCACCGGGAGATAAGCGTAAGTTCGACGATATCGACTGGATTCGCGGGGGTCGTTATGCAGGCCGCTCGTGGACCACGCCATTGCGCACCGGCACCGCCCAGTCCCATCCGTAATGGCCCTTGGCGTCGTCGCTCGACACGCGACCCATGATGTTGTCGCCGCAGGCCGAGCAGAAAAAGAAGACTCGCGAGTCCTTCCCTATCGTGGCGACCAGGGCCTTGTCACCAGTCGGATTGGTTGCGAATGGTCCGCCGCAGGCGCTGCAGGCCAGCTCCGCGACATGTGCGCGGTTCACCATCAGAAACATGCTTGGCTGCAAATGAATTCCTCCCTCTCGGTTCGCGTGATTCTGAGCCGCACCCATCGCCGGGCGCCTTCAGATTCGAGGCATGACGCAACCGACGTGCCAATCCGGCTACCTGGGGAACTCTAGGCCCACTCCCGCACAAGCTGGCGACTTAATTCGCGAAATCACTGGGCGCGCGAACGACCGCGGCACGGTAATGACAGCCCTCCGGGGCGCCGCCGTCTGGACGCACCCGCCGGAACCCGTCGAGTCTTGTTGCAAAACATCGACGAGGGGAGCGCTTTTGCAACTGGATAACACGCTCGGCCGCGCCCGCATCCTCGGAGAGTAAGCGGGCGGTTTCGCGTCTCCCTGCCCGCGAGCCCGACCCGGGATGGCCCAGAACCCGGGCCCGGGTTGACCGTAATCCCCTGCCTTTCGGCCGACCCGCCGATAATCTTCGACAGCGATGCTCGGATGGATTGACTTATTTTAGTGCGGCATAAATAATGTAGCTGCTAAAAAGTAGCGATTTCGATGCCGAATGCTGGCAGAAATTGAAATCGTGCGAATTTGATCGAAACTGGGGGGATTGCCGAAGGTCTGCGTGGAGGCTGGGCCGGCTGTGGAACGCATTGCGAGCTGGAGGGAAGCGATGAAATCACCGCAATCGCTCACGCCGATTGTCTCGGGGGATTCCCCGTCCGAGTGGAAGACCGATGGCGACGGGGGCTATCCCAAGGGCTCGGTGCTGCTCGAAAAGGGTTTGCCCGTGTTCGAACCGCGATGCTCGGTATGCGGACGAACATTCGATCCGCCGCGCCGCGCTGGTGAAAAGTTCAAGGTCGCCCTTCAGTTCCTCCAGTCCGGACCGGCTGAGAAGCGGCTCTTCGTCGGCAACAAGGTGCTGATTGCGAATACGAACGGGCACTTGTCGCCGCTGCTCGACCGCTCAACGACGTTCGTCGGAGAACGTGTTTTGGTGGCAACTCCGTGGGTCGAGGGGGATGCCAACGTATTGATGTTATTTTGCGCGCGATGCGGGGAGAACGTCACATCGAGGACGAGCGCCCGGGGCCGCGATCACTACGCCTGGGATTGGCTCGCCGAATTCGAGCCGCATGGACTGATCCGATCCCTTGGGGCGCTCAAACGATGGAAACGGCGCGCGCGGCGATGGGGCTTTGTCCACGACGATGCTTCCGAGAAGGATCAACGCTCGACCGCGGCGGCGGCGCTACACCGCGCCATGATCGATGGCGCCATCGAGGATGCCCGCGTACGGGCGTTCCTCTATGTCCGCGACGTCCTGTTCCGAGGTCCGTGCCGGCTGCGCGCTCTGCGGATTCGCGCGCTTCGCGAGCAAGTGTCTGTGAAAGAGATTGAGAGCGCGCTTAAGACTCTCGGCGCGGTGTACCGCGTCGATGCCGACGGCGAGAAGGTCGTAATCCCGCCTGCGGAACTCTTCGACGGCTGGCAGCCCCCGCCTCCGCCTTCCGTACCGGAGCGTTTGGCTGCCCTGGATCGGCGTGCGGTCTTTTCCCCGGCTGCGCCGTAGAGTAATCGCCTTCTCCGATTGCGGGACGCCGGCCGATGAATTACCTCACAATGAAACGTGTTTCGGGCCAGCCAGATGAGCCTCACACCCTCGGAACAACGGTTGATCGATTGTGTCGGCCACGGCCGGGTCGCTGATTTTTCCGCTGCCGCAGAATCGAAACCGACTCAGGGTTACGCCTGGGGTCCGGAGCGCACGATACGCTGCGAGGTAATTAAGGCGCTCGTCACCGGCGCATCGGAGTGCCGCGTCGGCGCTGTTGGGATTGTAATCAAGGGGGCGAGAATCGCGGGACAGCTCGATCTCCGAGACGCCGAGCTAGGCTTCCCTTTTGCGCTCTGCGCCTGCTTCATCGATCGGCCCCTCATCCTGGAGAATGCATCCGCGCTGTCGATACGCCTGACGGCTTCGTGCATCAACGGGCTGAGCGCGAGCGGCTTGTCGATCGCACGCGACCTTTTTCTCGACGAACTCACCGCGACAAGCCAGGTTCAAATCGCGCGCGCGAAAGTCGGCGGCATCCTGAGCTGTGCCGATGCCTGCCTGACGAACCGCGACGCCATCGCGCTCGATGCGGACCGGGTCGCCGTAACCGGCAGCTTGATTCTGCGCGGCGCGCAGATCCGGGGCGAGGTCATCCTCGCCGGCGCGCGGATTGGGTCCGATTTGGAATGCACCGGCGCGTCCCTCGACAATCGAGCCGGCAGAGCGTTGCGGGCGGATCGGGCCAGGGTCGCCGGCGGCGTCTTTCTCTGCGACGGCTTCTCTGCCAGGGGCGAGGTCAGCCTCGCCGGCTCGGGGATCGGCGGCGATCTGACGTGCATCAATGCAGCCTTTGAGAATCACGGCCGGGTCGCGCTCTGTGCCGATAGCGCACACGTGGCCGGCGCCATCGAATTGCGCGGCGTGGCCGCCAACGGCGAGGTGAGGCTCACCGGCGCTCGATTGGGGCGCGATCTCATGTGCGAATCGAGCCGGTTGGACAACCCCGCTTCCTCTGCAATCGCCGCGCAAAGGATTGCGGTGGGCGGCTCGGTTTTCCTTGGCCCGCGCCTTCTAACCCGTGGAACGGTAGATCTCGCCGGGGCGGAAATCGGTGCGGGTCTCGATTGCGCCGGCGCATCATTCGAGGCTTTCGGGCGGACAGATTCGATCGATGGGCCGCACGAAGCTCGCGCCGCCGCCCTCATTGCCGATCGCGTGACGGTGCGAGGGACCCTTCGCCTGGAACCGGATTTCAGCGCCCACGGCGCAGTGCGGCTCACCGCAGCGGAGATAGGCGGAGACCTCTCATGCGCCGGGGCAAGTTTCGAAAATCCCGGCGGACCGTGTTTTTCGATCGAACGGGCCGCCATCGCCGGCGATCTGACATTGCCCGGCCCGGCTCGGCCCCCGATCGGAATCCTGAACCTTGCACATGCCAGAGCCGGCCGATTTCTGATCGGGCCGCCGCAGAGCTGGCCCGCGCCCGGCTGCCTCGTCCTGGATGGATTCAAATACGATCGCGTCGCCGCCGGCCCACCACCCGAACGATCGCAACGATTGAGCGCTCGCGATTGCCTGGCCTGGCTCGAAAGACAGGGCGATCGGTATGCGCCGCAGCCGTTCGATGAACTGATTCGCGCGCTGACCGCCGCCGGCCATGAGCGCCAGTCGCGCGAGATCGCAATCGCCAAAAGGAAGGCCCTGCTGAGGAAGGGCAACCTGCCCTGGTGGTCGAGAGCTTGGATCGCGCTGCTGGGTGCGACGGTGGGCTACGGTTACAGACCGTGGCTGGCGGCGCTGTGGCTCGGAGGATTCATCATCGCCGGGGCGCAAATCTTCGGCTACGCGCAGCGGTCCGGCGTGATCGTGCAATCGCAGAGCTGGGTATACCGGGACGGCTGGTACGAAGCGCACCGGACCGCCGCCCGGCTCGAGGCGTATCCGCCATTCGATCCGTACCTCTTCTCGACGGATGCGTTGGTGCCTTTCGTTGACCTTCACCAGAAGGCATTCTGGTGGCCTAACGCGAGGGGCCCGGGAGACCGCGCCTACATCGCCTGCGAAACCTACCTGGTCGCGCATGAACTTGCGGGATGGACGCTCCTCGCGCTGATGCTTGCCGCCCTTGGCGGATTGCTCAGGAAGGACTAGTTATATGCGCGGTCTGTTCACAGACAGGACATCGTATCGACTCAATCCGACGCTAAATCCCGAGTCCGCCGTCCACAGCGATGGGTTGCGGCGTCTGAACTTCCGCCGCTGAATCCGCCACGGCGTATCTATCGTGTTCTGGAGAATCTGCCGAGACAGCGAAGTAGTTAAAAAGGAGGAACCTCCCTTGCCGGCAAAATCTTTTCTCATCGTCAATCGAGCCCAACTCTTGTCAGACGCGTGCAGCGTCTGCAATGGACCGTTCGCGGCCACCCCGACCGGTGACAAGATCCTGATGCTCGCACTCGACAACGAGCAGCGGCTGTTCTTTTGCGCGGCTTGCGGCGACAACATCGTGAGCCGCCTGCTGAGCGACGACGTAAAGAGCCGCTACGCGTGGGACTGGGCCGTACCGCTGAGAGACTAGGTCTCGCAATCTCAGTGAGCGGCGCGCGCGCGCGATTCGGAAATCGTCCGCGACGCCCTTGACCCGCACTCCGCGATCCTCATAAGCGTCGTAGGTGATGGATTCTATCGGGTCCGATCTGCGCCGCCGGGGACGGCCGCTTCGTTCGCCTCGCGGTTGGGTCTCGGCCGTGATGTTCGCCCTGTGCTCGGCGCTCGCCGCCGCCATGATGACGGCGCGCGATGCGCAGAGCGCGGATGCGAAGCCGACGTTCCTCGTCGCGACTCGCGACCTGCAGGACCCGCTCTTCCAGCAGTCGGTTATCTTGATGTTGCCGCAGACCGAGTTTCCTCTGGTCGCAGGCTTGATCATCAACAAACCGACCACCGTCCCGGTGCGAGAGTTGTTCTCTCATGTCTCGCCGCTCAAGAAGCAATCTGAGACGGCGTACTTCGGAGGCCCCGTGGGCGAGGACGAGCCGGCGCTCCTGGTGCGCGGCTCGTCACCGGGCGCGGACGCGATCCAGCTATTCGACGACGTCTATCTGACCGCGGCCCCCAGAGCCATCGCGGGGATACTCAAAAATGCCGGATCGACCAAGGACCTGCGCCTCTTCCTCGGCCGCGCGCAATGGACGCGGGACCAGCTTCACGGCGAAATTCTCGAGGGCTCGTGGTACACGATGCCGGCCGACACCGAATTTGTGTTCAGCCAGGACCCCCGCGCCGTTTGGCGCGCGCTCGTCGAGCGGGGCCAACTGCTGGAAGTCGATGAGCCGCGGCTCAGGGAACCCGGCGTACTCGGGCTGATTTGCTGCACGGACGCTCTGGCATCACCGGCGCCGCGCACCGCATTCTCTCAGCTCATTTCCCGATGAACCGGCCCGGCCGGCGCTCGGCGACGGCTTTCACGCCTTCGCGGTGATCTTCGGTTCGCATCAGCCAGGTCTGCTCCGCCAGTTCGTGATCGGTCTGCGCTTTGACCGCATCCGCAATCCCGCGGCGCATCGTCGCCCTGGTCGAGACGACCGCGAGCGGCGCATTCTCGGCGATCTCGGCGGCAAGTTGCGTCGCCGTCTCGCGCAGGCGCGACGGTTCCACCAGGAAATCGGCCAGCCCCCACGCGAGCGCCTCCTCGCCGCCGATGCGCCGTCCCGTGTAGAAGAGGAGGCTCGCCTTCTGCGTCCCGACGAGCCGCGGGAGCGTGTACGTGAGGCCGAATCCCGGATGGATGCCGAGCTTCACGAAATTCGCCGCGAAACGAGCCTCGGGCGACACGACGCGAAAGTCGGCGACCAGCGCGAGCCCAAATCCGCCGCCGATCGCAGGGCCCTGGATTGCGGCCACGACCGGCTTCTTGCACGCAAACAGCCGCACGGCCTCCGTGTACAGCGGATTTCCGCCCCCCGATGCGCCCTCGCTCGGCGCCGGCCGGCTCGCGAAGTTCGCGCCGGCGCAAAATGACTTGCCCTCGGCGGCGAGCACCAGGGCGCGGCAGGCCGGCTCCTTGTCGAGACCTTCAAATGCCTCGGCGAGATTGCGAATCAAATTAACGTCGAAGAAATTATGCGGTGGACGCCGAATCTCGACCTGCGCCACGTTCCCGTCCAGCGCTACCGATACATCTCCGATTTTGGTTTCCGTCATGATGCGATTCTCCCGGTTGTCGTCCGTCCTATAGTGAATCTCTCGCTTCGCCGGATCACGCCGCCTGCGTGAGCCGGATCAGATCGGATGCCGCGCTGACATCCTCGGCACGCAGTGCGGCGTCGGCCAGCTCCTGCGCCCTGGCGCGTCCGAGCACCGGCGTCACCAGCGCCATGAACTTGCGCGTCAGGCTTTCGCGCTGCGCGGCCAGGTCGGCCGACGGCTGGCCCGAGTCCGCTTGCGCCTGAAATCGCCGCCCGCCCGATTCCACGATTACCGTGGCGCACGTGGGGACCGTCTTTTCCACCGCCACGACGCGGACGCGATCGCGCAACGCAACCAGCGCCGGATCCGCCGCCCCCGCATCGCTGAACGTCGCCAGATCGCTCGTATCCGTTCCGAGCAGCGCCATCGCGGTCGTCGCGCGCAGGCTGAATTTCGCCTCCAGGCCCGTGCGCGGAGCCTGGATGTTGCACACGCCGAAAAGCGACGGAGCAACCCGCACTTCCACCGCGTCGATCGCCTTGGGGTCTATCCGATGCTCCGCGCGAATGTGCTCGGCGGCCTGGATCGGCGCATGAGTCAGATAGCAGGACGCATGATATTTGAAGAGCGTCTCGCGGATGAGCCAGCGGCCGGCGTATCGATCGAGCGCCTCCGCCGATGGCGTCGCGCCGGCGTGCGTTAGCGCGAATCCCTGCTCGGTCTCGACGATCGCAGTGTTCGCAGTGAAGCCGCGCCGCGCCGCAAGAGCGCTGAGCAGCCCGTTCGATGCGGCCCGGCCCGCATGCAGCGGCTTCGCCATGGTGCCGAAGCCCGACTTGAGTCCCGCCGCCTGCGTGCCCGCCAGTCCCAGCGCGCGCAGCCATCCGTCCTCGGTAAGCCGCATCATGTGCGCGCACGCCGCGGCGGCGCCAAACGTCCCGAAGGTGCCGGTCGAATGGAATCCAAGCGCGTAATGCCCCGGGCCCATCATCGCACCCAGCCGGCACTCGAACTCGATTCCCGCCACCAGCCCCTCGAGCACCGCCCGGCCGCTTAAGCCATCGCTCTCGGCCAAAGCGAGAATCGCCGGAATCACCGGCGCCGACGGATGACCGCCCATCGCCCAGTGCGTGTCATCGAAATCGAGCGCGTGGCCCGCGGCTCCATTCACGAGCGCCGCCGACAGCCGCGACGCGCGCTGCTTTCGGCCGATGAGTCCCGCCTCGGAGGAGCCTTCGTTGACGGCGATCTCATCTGCCAGGATTTCCGCCAGCGGCTCGCGCGACCCGGCGACCGCAACGCCCAGGAAATCGAGCAGGCAATGGCGCGCCACCTCGCGCGCATCCTCGGGCATTCCATCGAAGCGCGCCGCGCGGACCGCACGCACCAGGGCGAGCGTCGCGCCAACCTCTTTCCCTGTTCCTGTTGTGCTCATAATCAAAAACTCCGCCGATTCATCTCATATCCCGTTTAAAATCGGAATCACTGGATAGCCGACGTTCGCCCGAAGGGGCCTTGTCCGCGAGAAAACCGACAATTTCGCGGATCAGTTCGTCGCGCCCGCGCTCCGGCCGGTCGAGATGCACGTAATGGGTCGCGTTCGCCAGGGTGACCACGCGCACGTTCCTCGCATGAACCGCGTCGTGGGCGAAGCTCTCGGCGTCCTCCTCTCGGCTCCAGAAATCGCGCTCAGAGCGCAGCACGAGCGCCGCTGCCTTGATACTCGACGCATCAAACAAGCGCCGGCCGCCTGCTTGATAGAAGCTGTCCTCGATCGCGCCCATGGGCGCGCGGAATGCCGGCGGTTGGTGCGATTGCGATTCGGGATCGCTCTCCAGCGCGGTCCGCGCATAGGCTTCCGCGACCGCCGGGTCGCGCCATGCTGCCTTATCTTCGATCGGGATCGTCATATCCCAGGAAGGCCAAAGCGAGCCAGCCGTGTTGAGGGCGTACCCGCCTGCTGCGCGGTTGAGGCGGTCAGGGCGCGCCGGATCTGCATTCGCCGATCCAGGGCCAAGCGCCGCGTGATTGCTCGATCCGCCGTAAAGGGCGTTGAGGGTGATGAGATGCCCGACGCGTTCGGGCCAAAGCGATGCGTAATAGCCAGCCCACATGCCGCCGGTCGCCCAACCTATAAGCGCCACCTGTTCCCCGCCCGTGCGCTGGCGCGCCGCGGCCACAACCGCGTCGATGTCGCGCACCACCTCGAAGGCGCGCGAGAGCGGCTCGCTTTCCGACGGCGGATGGTTCATCGCTGCGGGGCGATCCGAACCGCCATAGCCACGAGCGTCCATGACGAAGACCGCCCGCCCCGTCAGGCGCGCGAGGTCTCCCGCAAGCGATCCGTTCGGCACGTCAAGATCGAACGACGCGATTCCCGGCACACGCGCACCATGCACAAGGACCAGCGGCTCCCGCCTGGCGAGTTGCCCAGCGTGGATTTCGCGGACCTGGATTCCGATTCCGTCCGCGGTTACGACCCGAAACTCCTCGCGCACGGTGTCTCCTCCGCGGGTGCTTGCTGCGGCTGCGCCCCTCCCGGTATTGCGACTTTTACCAAATTGCTAGTCCACTGCGATAACGGAAATCCGGGTTCAATACTATTTTGAATTCACACCATACCGGATCGATTAGGTATTCTGCCGCAACGTCGCGAACTCGCTTTACACTCGCCGCCGTCTTTATTTGCGAGCTCACGCGCAGCGCGTATTTGCTGCGCCGCCCGCATCGCCGCCGGCGCCCGCGAATCTACCACAATTGCCGAAGTGGTCAACCGTGAAGTGCTCATTGATTGACGGCCCGACAATATCTTTGGTAGGAGACTGATCATGGCGGAAACCGATTTCAGTCAATTCAAACTGCTCCCCAAGGGCCACTCCTTCGAGGATTTCAGCGAGGGACAGGTCTTCGAGCATCACTGGGGACGCACCATCAACGCCGGCGATAATTCTCTCTTCACCACCGCAACTCTCGCTCACTGCCCACTGTACTTCAACGCCGAGTATGCGCGCGCTCACGGCCATCCCGACGTGGTCGTCAACCCGATGCTGATTGCGTGCACGGCGGTCGGTATCTCGGTTCAGGATTTGAGCGAGGCGGGCGGGCCGTTCCTCGGCATCAACAACCTTGAGTTCCACCGCCCCGTCTATCCCGGCGATACCTTGACCGCCAAAAGCACCGTCGTGTCCAAGCGCGAGTCGGCGAGCCGCGGCGGATTCGGAATCGTCACTTGGCGCACCGAGGCTCGCAACCAGCGCGATGAGGTCGTCTTGACCTACGAACGAACTAATCTGGTTGCCAAGCGCAGAGGAGCCGGCAGATGAGTTACATGACCGATGAACGGCGGATGATTCAGCAGACCGCGCGTGACTTCGCGATGAACGAGGTCCTGCCGGTCGCTAATAAGCTCGACCCGGAAGAGGGCGACATCCCGATGGACCTGCGCGCCAAGATGGGCAAGCTGGGCTTCTTCGGAATTACGATTCCCGAACAATACGGCGGACAGGGCCTGGGGGTCTTCGAGTATGTGCTGGTCACCGAGGAACTCGCGCGCGCATGGATGAGCGTCGCAAGCCTGATCGCGCGCGGAAACGGACTCGGCGGCGGCTTCACCGAAGCGCAGAGGCGCGAGTACCTGCCCAAAATGGCGCGCGGGGAATTCCTCGGCGCGGCCGCGCTGTCCGAACCCGATGCCGGCTCGGACCTCGCCAACGTTTCCTGCCGCGCAACCCGCGACGGCGACGGGTGGGTGATCAACGGAACCAAGACCTGGTGCACATTTGCCGACGGCGCGAACTTCATCAGCCTGCTCGCGCGAACCAAACAGCCCTCCGATCCGCATCGCCGCCACGAGGGCATCAGCCAGTTCCTCGTCCTCAAGGAGCCCGGCAAATTCCCGCCCGGGCTGACCGGAGCGCCGATTCGCAAGATCGGCTACTTCGGATGGAAGACGTGGGAACTCCACTTCGATGATTTTCGGCTGCCGGGCGACGCGCTGCTGGGCCGCGAACGGCAAGGCGCGGCCGAGGGCAGAGCGTTCTATAGCACGGCCTCGGGTCTCGCGGTGGCGCGGGTGCATACCGCGGCGCGCGCCGTTGGCCTTGCCCGCGGCGGGCTCGAGGACGCGCTGGTATATTCGCACCGGCGCGTCCAGTTCGGCCATCCGATCGCAGACTTCCAGGCGATTCGCTTCAAGCTCGCCGATATGGCGACGCAGGTCGAGGCCGCCCGCCAGTTAAGCTACTTCGTAGCCGATGCCATCGACGAACGCCGCTCGCCCGATGTCGCCATGCACGCCTCGATGGCGAAACTGTTCGCCACCGAGATGGCCGAGCACGTCACCAGCGAGGCCCTGCAAATCCACGGGGGATACGGTTACACCAAGGACCTGCCGATCGAGCGCTACTGGCGCGATGCGCGGCTGACCAAAATTTTCGAGGGCACCTCAGAAATTCAAATGCGCATTATCTCCGACGGCCTGCTCGGCAGAGGGGGCAGAAGCGATGAGCGCTAAGGTTTCGATGCTGACCGGGTCGGGGAATTACTTCGATGACTTCGAGGTCGGAGCCAAGCTCCGCCACGCGCGCGGCACCACCATCGGCGAAGTCGAGAATCAGATGCTGACCAAGCTCGTTCTCAACACCGCCGATAGTCATTACAACGAGCATCGGATGAAGGGATCCCCATTCGGCCAGCGACTGGTATTCGGTCTGATTACCGGATCCGTCGTCATCGGCCTGGCCACGCAGGACACGGGCGAGAACGCGCTCGCCGAATTGGGGCTCACCGGAATTCGCTTCACCTCGCCGGTCTTTCACGGCGATACTATATACGCATACACGGAAGTGCTCGAAAAAGGTGACTCCGATCGGCCCGATGCGGGAATCGTGCGATTCAAACACTGGGGAACCAAGCAGGATGGAACAATCGTGTTCGAGGGTGAGCGGACGGTGCTGGTGAAACGCCGCAGCCACTGGGGCGCCCGATGACCGCGCGCACCGGACCCCTTGCCGACGTTCGCATCATCGACCTGACGCAGGCGCTCGCCGGCCCGTTCTGCACGATGCTCCTTGCCGATTTGGGCGCCGACGTTATCAAGGTCGAGCCGCCCAGGGGCGACATGAATCGAATCATGGGGCCGCTTCCGCCGGATCGCAAGGGATGCGACTATGGCGGCTACTTCGCGAGCATCAACCGCAATAAACGAAGTATCGTACTGGATATCAAGACCGACGCGGGCCGCCAAGCCATGTTCAAGCTCGTCAAGACCGCCGACGCCGTAGTCGAGAATGCGAAGGCCGGAGTGATGGATCGCGCGGGCGTCGGTTACGAGCAGCTTCGCGAACACAACCCTGCGCTGGTGTACGCGGCGATTCGCGGCTTCGGCGATCCGCGCACCGGAAAGAGTCCATACGCCGACTGGCCCGCCTTCGACATCGTCGCGCAGAGCATGGGCGGCCTCGTCGGCATGAGCGGGCCCAAGGGCAGCCGCGGCTTTCGCGCCGGTCCCGCCGTGGGCGACATCTATCCGGGCACGCTCCTGGCGCTCGGGGTCGTCGCTGCGATCCACTCCGCGCGCCGGACCGGGCGCGGCCAGTTCGTCGACGTCGCGATGTACGATGCGGTCCTCGCCCTGTGCGAAAGTATGGTCTACACCTACTCGGCGAGCGGCGTCATCAGGGAGCCGGAGGGAAACGGGACCCCCGTCCTGTGCCCCTTCGATGTTTTCCCGACCAGCGACGGCGCGGTCGCGATTGCGGCGCCCGTAGAGAATCACTGGGGAATACTCTGCGATGTGATCGGCCGCCCGGAACTAGCCACTGACCAGCGTTACAACAGCAATCCAAAGCGCGCCAACAACGCCGAGTTCGTGCGCGGCGTCGTGTCGGGATGGACGCTCGCGCACACCACGCACGAGGTGGTCGCCGTGCTCGGCGGCAGAGTGCCGGTCGGCCCGGTAAACACTGCCAAAGATATATTCGCGGACCCGCACGCGAAAGCCCGCAATATGCTGGTCGCAGTCGAGCAGCCGGGCGACAATCCGCCACTTGTGATTGCGGGATGTCCAATCAAGCTGACCGGTACTCCCGCCGGCATTTACGCCCGCCCTCCCCGCCTGGGCGAGCATACTCGGGAAATCCTCGCCGAGATCGGCGTGTCAGATCCGTCGAAGGAGGAATCATGACCGTTCGACTGAGACGCTCCGAATTATCCACTCCAGCATCGAGTCCCAAGATGATGGAGAAGGCGATGGGGACCGCAGCCGACATGGTATTCCTCGATCTGGAGGACGCGGTTGCGCCGCCGCAGAAGGAGGCCGCGCGCAAGAACGCGGTCGCCGCGCTGCGCGAACTCGACTGGGGCAAAAAGCTGCGCGCGGTCCGCGTCAACGGCGCCGATACTCACTGGGCATACGACGATGTAATTGATGTCGTCGAAGGCGCCGGCGACAAGCTGGACATCATCATCATTCCGAAGCCGAAGGCGCCGCGCGACGTGTGGTTCTTCGATACGCTCCTCACGCAACTCGAGATGAAGCTCGGCCTGACGAAAAAGATCGGGCTCGAGGCGTTAATCGAGGAAAGCGCGGCGCTCGCCCGCGTCGAGGAGATTGCGGCGTGCTCGCCGCGGCTGGAAGCTCTGATCCTTGGCTTCGGCGACCTGTCGGCAAGCCAGGGAATGCGCCTTGGCGTTGCGACCGACCCGGCGCTTCGCTATCCCGGCGACATCTGGCATCACGCACGCGTGCGGACGATTACTGCCGCGCGCGCCAACGGCATCGACGCGATCGACGGACCGTTCGCCAACTTCAGGGATCCCGAGGGGTACCGCCGCGAGGCGACGTGGGCGGCCACGCTCGGCGCCGTCGGGAAATGGGCGATTCATCCGGACCAGATCGAACTGGCTAATGACGTGTTTGCGCCGACGCCCCGTGAAATCGAAAGCGCGCGCAGGATGCGCGACGCCTACGAAGCCGCTATGAAGGGCGGCGCCGGCGCTGCAGGAGCGGGTGGCGTGCTCGTCGATGCGGTCGCGGTGCGAATCTTCGAGAACGTCCTCGAGCGCGCCCGCCTCAGCGGCCGCGCCTGAAGCCGCCGCTTCGCACTCAAGTCGCGGCGCGCCCGCGAAGTTGCGAATCGAGCCGCGCGGTCAAATCACCCCGCGGCTGCGCAGCGCGGCGATCGCCTCATCGTCATAGCCGAGGTCTTTGAGCACCGCGTCAGTATGCTCTCCGCGCGCGGGCGCCGCGCTGCGCAGACGCGACGGAGTGCGGCTTAGCGTGACCGGCTGGCCGACCAGCTCGATTCGGCCAAGCTTCGGATGCTCGACGCTTTGTGCGATTCCGATGTGCCTGACCTGCTCGTCCGCGAAAACTTCATTCATTTTGTAGATGGGGCCGCAGGGCACGCCGGCCTCGTTCAGGATCTCGATCCACTCGGTGGAAGTTTTGGTCCGCGTAATTTCCGCGATGATCGCGTTCAGCTTCGCGCGGTTCTTGCTGCGCGCACGGGCCGTCGCAAATTCGGAATCGCTCGCGAGATGCTCGGCGCCGATCGCGCGGCAGAATCGCCGGTAGATATCCTCGCCCGCGCTCGCGATGTTCACCTGCCCGTCGCGCGTCGGGAACACGCCGGTGGGAATGGATGTCGGATGATCGTTGCCCGCTTGGCGGGGCACATCCTTCGCGATGAGCCAGCGCGCGGCCTGGAAATCGAGCATCGCGATCTGCGCGGCCAGCAGCGAGGATTGTACCCATTGGCCTTCGCCGGAATTCTCTCGCTCGAGCAGCGCAAGCAGGATGCCCGTGGCCGTGAAGATTCCCGCGGTCAAGTCTGCAATCGGAATCCCGACGCGAACCGGTCCTTGCCCGGGCAGCCCGGTGATCCACATCAGGCCGCCCATTCCCTGCGCGACTTGGTCGAAGCCCGGACGATCGCGATAGGGACCGCTTTGCCCGAAGCCCGAGACGCTGGCGTAGATGAGGCGCGGATTGACGGCCTTCAGAGTTTCGTAGTCGATGCCGAGTCGGAACTTCACGCCGGGCCGGTAATTCTCGACGATCACGTCGGCGCGCGCCGCCAGCCGCTTCAGGATCGCGACGCCCTCGGGCGATTTGAGATTGAGCGTGATGCTCCGTTTGTTGCGATGCAGGTTCAGAAAATCCGGATCGTTGCGATCGCCCTCGAGCACGCCCGCGCGCCCGGGCTCCTCGATCATGATGACGTCGGCGCCCCAGTCCGCGAGCTGGCGCACCGCAGTTGGTCCCGCACGCGCTCGCGTGAGATCGAGCACCCCAACATTGAAAAGCGGAAGCGCGCTCATGATCGCTCGGCGATAGCGGCGGCCTGCCGATCCGGCGCGGGCACGGAAAAGGTCATATGCGTCCCGCCGACCAAATCACGCGACCGACAATTCCCAGCCCGTCTCGCGGCGCCACTGCCGGCTCGTACGCGGGGTTGTCGCTGCGGATTATGAGCTTGCCGTCGGGACGGCGCTGCAGCCGCTTGACGATCAGATCGCTGTCGCGGCGCAGCACGTACACGCCGTCCTGCTTGAAGCGCGGTTCGTCGAGGTCCACCAGCAGGAGATCGCCATCGTCGATCGTCGGCGCCATCGAGTCGCCGACCGCCTCGACGAGCAGAAGATTTCGCGGGTCGGTGTCGAGCCTGCGGCGCACCCAATCGGTCTTGAACGCGAGGTAATCCACAACCTGCTCGCTGCGGATCGCTGCGCCTCGCCCCGCGGCGACGCGCACGTCGTAGCGCGGCACGAACGAGTAATCGCTCCGCTCCGCCGCTCGCGTCGCTCCACGTCCCGCCGCGCCAGGCTCGCGTCCGGTCGCGAGCCACTCGACCGAGACCTTCGCAGCTCGCGCGAGCGCGACCAGATTCGCCACGCTCGGCTGACCCCGCCCCTGCAGCCACTTGTAAATCGCGTTGTCTGAGATGCCCACCTTTCTCGCCAGTTCCGCGACCGAACCGGACGCCTCGAGAATCTGGGAGAGACGGGATCTGAAATCGGCTTCTACCACTGTAGTTGACTTTCGTCTCCAAGTGTGGAATATAGAAACATAAAGCATGAAGCCGTGGCCCAACGCAAGCTATCACTTAACCACGACCGACCTCCGCATCGCCCCCGCGCTCTCCTCCCGGACGACCTCCCGCGCCCGGGCGCTTGCGCCGCTTCCCGCATTCCGCCTCCCCCTGACGCGACGCCTTCGCGCTGCCCCCCTCTTCGCGGCTTTCGTCCCGCCGCCCGACCCGTCAACGCCCCTGCCTCGCGGCGAATGCCGGCGCGGAGTTCCCATGACCGCATTGGCGCACCCCCAGTTGGCACCCGCCTCGTCCCGAATGGTCCGATGCGCGTGGTGCCGCCAGCCTGTCCGTCTCATTGTAGCATCCAAGCATCAAGGAGTATGCCCGCTGTGCGTCGCCGAAAACGCCGAGCTCGGATGGCGCACGGTTTACGACCGCCGGCGCGGCCTCGGCGAGATTCCCGCCAACCTGCGCGCCGCCTACAACCTGTGATCGCCGAGCCGCAAAAGACCGCCTCCCTCGACGACCTCATCCGCGCGGTCCCGCCCGCGTTCAATCCCGCGCGCAGATTCTCGATGCTCGGCGAGCTCGCGATACTGGTGGGCGAGGGCGCCGCGGAGAAACTGGTGCGCAAATTCGGCGGCCGCCGCGTTTACATCCCGAGGGCTCCTGTAGAGGGCGAGGTGCTCGTGAGGCTGGTCGGCATCACCGCCGCGCTCAAGCTCGCGCGCATCTTCGGCGGCGAGCGCGTCATGCTCCCGGCCGATCCGGACCGCCGCCTTCGCCGCGACCGGATCGTCGCCCTGCGCGGCCGCCAGTTGAGCGTAGCCGAGATCGCCCGCACGATGCGCGTCACGGAACGCTATGTGTACAAGGTGCTCGCCGATGCGCGCCAGGCCTGAACGCCTGCGCCCGTTCGCCCCGCGCGCCGCAAAAACGGCGCCGCCCAAATGCCCGCGCTGCCCGTGATTTGCGTGCAAGGTGGCAAACCCAGGCCCTGAATCCTACCCGCCCCAGTTCCTGCGCGCCGTCGATCGCCTGCTCGCGCTCGAGGGCGGTTATGTCAATGACCCGGCGGACCCCGGCGGCGAGACCAAATTCGGAATAGCCAGTCGGTTTCATCCCGAATTGGATATTAGCAACCTCACTCGCGACGCTGCAATCGAAATCTACTTCCGCGACTGGTGGCAGAAATTCTCCTACTCGGATTTTCCCGAACCGATCGCCGCGATGATGCTGACGATCGCGCCGCTCATTGGACCCGCCAACGCTGCGGTCTGCCTCCAGCGCGCATGCCGCGCCAACCATCACCCGGTCGGCGAAACCGGCTTCCTGGGCCCGCGTACGAGGGATGCTTGCCATACTCTGGCCGCGCAAAATTGCGACGCGCTCCTGGCCGCGTTTCGCAGCGAGGTCGCCGGATGGTTTCGCGCCAAAGCGGCGGCGCGCGGCGGCGACCACTCCAGTTTTCTCACCGGATGGCTGAACCGTGCCTATGCATGACACCCGCACACTCTTCGCGCCCGATGCGCTCGCACTCGCGGCCGCGCCCTCACCCGGCTGAGAATCGCGATGGGCAATATCATCGGACTAATCCAGATGCTCGGAGCGCTCGCCGCGGCGCTCGGCGAGCTGCGCAAGCTTACCTGGCTTCAACAAGTGATACTCGCCGGCGCGACCGTCTCGGCGGCAGCAGGCGGATACCAATACAAGCACAACTGGGTCGATGCCTCGATCGTCGGGATCGGCGCGCTGCTGGTGCAACTACAACACATTTACAGCGACCCTCCCGGGAGAGTGAGTCTCCCCGCGGACCAACCCGCAATTGAACAGGCGAGAAAGGATGCTGCAGCGAACACCGCACGCTGGGATTCCCTCCGCGGCGAGTGAGCAGATGCGCGCGCGCGGAATCATAATGACTATTGCGCTTTCGCTCGCCCTGCACCTGACCGGATGCATCACGCTTCCGCCGCCGGCGCTCGCGCCGTCCTCCGGACAAGAGGGATTGATCCCCGCTGCGGCCGCCCCGCTCGACCCTCCTCCAATCCTGCCCGAGGTGAATAAATCGCCATGCCCGCGCGGGCTTGCCTGGTGCTTCGACGATTCGAACGCACGAGCCCTCGATGCGCGCCTGCGGGCTCTCAAGGAGGACGCCCTCTACTGCCGTCAGAAATACGACGAATTGCGCAACAGCGAGGAGAAACCCCGATGAGAGGACCCGCGAGCACCCACCCGAGTGGAAATCATCAAATACGCCGCGCCCTCTCCGTCATTCTACCGCTCGCCGCGCTTGCGCTCGGCGGATGCGCGCGCATCGCGGCGAAACCGTTTCACCTCGCGATGACGGCGCCCCTCGATTGCGAGGCGGTCCGGGTGCAACTGGGTATTCCGGTCCTCGATCCGCCGCAGGTCTTCGCCGCCTGCCTCAACGGCGCCGGCCGGCTCGTCTTTCCCAATGGAATGCAGCCGCCGAACAATTTCATCGGCGCCGCATCCGGCGATCTGACGGCCGAGGTCGACGCGGCCCAGACCATAGCCACGATGATGGGCGGCTTCTGAGGAAAATCAATAGCTAAACGCCCGTACGCCGCGGGCATCAAAGGACGGCGGAAAACCAATGGAGGTTACGCGAATGATGCGACTGATGAAGCGACTGAGTAGTGCGGGCGTCCTGTGCCTGGTCCTGGCGTGCGCCGGATGCGGCCTGTTCGGATCGACCGGCACCAACGCGGCCAATCCGACCGGCCTCCCCGAACCGAACGTGGTCAAGCAGATGACGCTCTCCATTTCGGTTCCCGAGCATGCGACCGTGGCCGCCAACTGCGCAGCGGGCGATACCAACTCGTGCAGCCAGGCTTCCGACATCGCCGCGTTCTGCAAGGCGACCGCGGGAATCCCGGAAGCGTTCCGCAAGTGCGTACTCTCCAACTGGGCGACGAACTGACCGACGGGCGCATGGCGGCTGTCATGCCAGGACCGAGCCGGCGCGCTGCAGCGCCCGGCCCCGAAGTGACTAGTCGGGCCGGGCGCGGGCGCCGGGCGGACGGCCGAGAAACGACGAGCGGAGTCAGCGGGGCGCAGACGTGATGGATTGGCAGACGATCGGCACTCTCGTACTCGTGCTCCTGAGCGTTGCGGGGCTGAACCTCGGAGCGTTGCAATGGCTGCTCTCGCGCCGCGACGAGGAAAAGCGGGTGGAGCACGCCAAGGTCGCTGGAATCGAGAAGGATTTTTTTGAACTGCGCGCATCGCTGCCCCTCGAGTATGTCCGGCGCGAGGACTGGATCCGCTTCACCGGAACGCTCGACTCTAAGCTGGATGCGATGCGGGTGGAGATGCGCGAGGAAATCGCCGGTCTCAAGGAGAGACTCTATGCCGGACGTGATTGATATCGAGCAGAAGCAGCGCGAGGAAGCACGCTGGAGAATCCTCCGCGTGGTCGATGCGGGCCGTCCGGTTGCAGTCTCCGAGCAAATCATCTGGCGCGTGCTTGCCGATATCAAGCTCCCCTTTTCGCAGATCGCAGTGCGCCGCGAACTCACCTACCTGCGCGACTACGGGCTGGTGGAGCTCGAGGGTGTAGCCAGCGGCATCTGGTTCGCGCGATTGACCGCGACCGGCGTGGACGTCGTCGAGTACAACCAGGATGCGCCGGCCGGAGTCGCGCGTCCGAGGAAGTGATGATGGGCACGACGGACTTAAGCGGCGGCACGCCCGCAGCCGCCGCCGGCGAATCTCAGACGGATCGCGCGGCCGTCCGGCGGCCCTCGCATGGGCCGCTGCCGAATACGCTCACTCCGGGCCGCATCGGCAAGCTGCCCCAGAAGCTCAAGGACGAACTCGATCGCAGGCTTACTCAGTCCGACTTCGGGAGCTACCGCGGACTCTCAAAGTGGTTGCGCGACAATGGCTACAAAATCTCGCACGCCGCCCTGCACAAGTACGCGAAGAAGTTCGAGCGGCGCCTCGAGGCGGTCCGGCTCGCGGTCGCGGAGGCGAAAGTGATCGTCGAGGAAACCGCAGGCGATGATCACGCGATGCGCCAGGGGCTGATGCGACTCGTGCAGACCCATCTGTTCCTCGTGCTGAGCAAAGTTCTCGATGCGCAGCCCGACCGTCTCGCGCCGAACTTTCACGCGATCTCGCGCAGCGTGGAGGGTCTCACCAGGGCCGACGTGATGCTGGAGCAATGGTACGTCGAGGAACGCGAGCATATCGCGAGCCAGGTAACCGCGGCGCAGAAGAGCCTCGATGAAGCCCGCGACCAGGGGCTCTCGCCCGAAGCCGCCGAGCGAATCCGCGCCGCGCTGCTGGAGATCAAATCGTGACGCCGCATCCGCACGGTTCGATCGCCGCCCTCGCGCGCGCAAGCGTGCCGCTCGCCGCTCTGAGTACTGCACGCCGCGGGATTTCACCGCTCGGAGCGCTCGCAGGCGCGGTGAGCGCCGCCGATCCGCTCAACCGCGCCATAGCTCGCACGAAGCAGTTGAAGGATTCGGCCGCGCGCGCCGCGGGCAATGGCGATGCGCTCGCGAGGCTCAGCGCCGCGACGGCGCCGGCGCGCCAAAGCGCTCTTTCTCAGTTCCTAGCAGGCGCCCCGCCGCTTGCGGGCGACGGGCGCACGTCGGGGCGGCTTGAGCCGGCAGAGTTCGCACGATCGGATTCATCGGCGTACGCCGGCCTCCTCCGCGCGATCGAGCTTGCGTGGAATGGTCTTCGGCAAATGGCCGCCGGGATGTGGAAGACACCGGATCTCCGCGGCGCATCGATTGCGCCCGCGCGCGGGATTCTCTCGAGCGCCGCCGCGCTCAAATCCGATTCGACGCTGTCGGTGGCCAGCATGCTTGGCCGGCGCGTAGCGCGAGTAGAGGCAGGATCGGCAATTCCGATCGCATCCGCGCGGAGCCCCGATTTGTTCGCCCCTCAAATGGCGCACGGTGCGATCGCCGACGCGCGGATTTTCCGCGCATCCAGCGATGCGGCCCAACTCGCGCGGCTGTCCGCCTCCGCGCGCGATTTGCAGCGAGCGGCACGGCTCGCGGCCGCGAACTTTTCCGGGCTGCGCGCCGCGATCGATGCGCCGCGGATGGCGGATGTGCGCGCGATCTCCGCGCCCGCGAACATTCGCGCTGGCGCAGAAGCTGCGCGCGGCATCGGCCGCATCCGAGCGTCGCTTGGAGCCGGCCCCGCGCGTGCCGATCGAGCTCAGCGCGCCGCGCGCGCGATCTCGCGCTCGCTCTCATTCGGGCAGGCTCATCCGTCCGGGGCGCTTCTCGCGCGCGGCGCCTTCGGCGGGACCGGCGCGCTGCCGATCACGCTCAACTCATCGCCATCGATCACGATCAACGTTCCGCCGGGGCGCGCCGGAATGAATCCCGCGGAGATAAATCGCGCGGTCGGCGATGCGCTCGACAAGCACGCCGACCGAATTTACGAAATGCTCAGACGCGTCGCCGCCCAGCGCGAGCGAACCGAGTTCTGATGCGCACCGTCGGCATACGGGCGGCGGGTTTTCGCATCCCTCTCGCTGGTCTTATCCTTCTACGTAGTCCTATCTCTCTCCCTAATCTCATCCCTCTCCCTGCAAGGGAGAGGTTAGGTGAGGGTCCTTTTCTAGCGGCGCATCCTTTGCGCCGCGGGCTAAAGATTCTGGGATTTTCGTCCGACCTTTTCGATCAGAATTTTGATCGCGTCGCCGAAGACAATTCCGCGCCGCGGCCGAGGACCCTCACCCTTACCTCTCCCGTTCCGGGAGAGGTGTCAGATGACAGGGGGAGAAGAACTGCGGGCTGTTCGACCTCGGAAAGGGCGGCGCAGCGGCGGCTAGCAGCCGCTCAGAAATTCGCGGATGCTCTCGAGCACGCCGTCGATGTTCTCCAGCACATCGTTGTTCCAGAAACGGAGCATCCGGTAGCCCAGCTCAGCGATTCGGCGCGTGCGTTCAGCATCTTCAGGCAGTTGCTCAGCGTGCTGGCCGCCATCCAACTCGATTACGATTTTCCGCTCGGTCGAGCAGAAATCGGCAAAGAAGGGCCCGATGGGAAACTGGCGGCGGAATTTTATGCCATCGAGTTGCCTGGCGCGCAGCCGCGACCAAAGCAGCCGCTCCGCGTCCGTCTGACGCTGCCGCAGCGCTCGCGCCCGCTGCGAGGGGCTGACGATGACGGTCACGCACAGCGATTTGCCGTATCCGCGTTTCGATTGCAAGCTGCGCCGCGGGCGGCATCCGGAAAGCATCGGGATCTTGTGCCGCGCGCTCCGTTGCAACCCAACCGCGGACCTACGAATTCCGAACCTCCCCCTGGTCTTATCCCTGCCCTTAATCTAATCCGTCTCCCTGAAAGGGAGAGGCCAGGTGAGGGTTACAGATTAAGAACGCGCCGCAGGCGCGCAACGCTCAGTCCTCTCCCTCTGGGAGAGGAGTCAGAATCGAGGGAGAGGAGTCAGAATCCACTGAGTAATGGAATACAACTCCATCCATCTGCGGCACGCAATGGGCGTGTTCCTCCTTCCGGGAGCTTTCTGAATGCCTGATCGCCTTTCGATACTGCTGCCGTACCAGCGGCGATGGATCGCCGACGGCGCGCAAGTCAAAGTGGCCGAGAAGTCGCGGCGGATCGGCGCCACCTGGACCGAGGCCGCCGATTGCGCGTTGCGCGCCGCAGTCGCCGGACGCGGCGGAAGCGATGCCTGGTACATCGGCTACAACAAGGACATGGCGCTCGAGTTCGTCGAGACAGCCGCGATGTGGGCGCGCCGCTTCAACAAAGCCGCCCGCGCGATCGAGGAAATCGCGGTGGCCGACGAGGACCGCGACATCCTCGCCTACCGCATCCGGTTCGCATCGGGCCGAAAAATCGTCGCGCTTTCATCGCGCCCGTCGAACCTGCGCGGCAAGGACGGATGCGCCGTGATAGACGAGGCCGCCTTTCACGACGACCTGCCGGGGCTGCTCAAGGCGGCGCTCGCATTCACGATGTGGGGCGGGCGCGTGCGAATCATCTCCACTCACAACGGCGCCGACAACCCATTCAACGAACTTATTAATGACATCCGCGCGGGCCGCCTCCCCTACTCGCTCCATCGCGTCACGCTCGACGACGCGATTCGCGACGGGCTATACGGCAAAATCTGCGAGCGGCTCAAGCGCGAATGGTCGGCCGAGGGCGAGCGCGCGTGGCGCCGGGAGCTGCTCGATTTTTACGGCGACAACGCCGACGAGGAATTGTTCTGCATTCCGCGCGCGTCATCGGGGACGTTTCTCAGCTCGATGCTGATCGAATCGCGGATGCGCGCGGGAATCCCCGTGCTGCGATGGTCGATGCCGTCCGATTTCTCGAACCAGCCCGAGGAGCATCGCAAGTCTGCGTGCGCGGCGTGGTGCGATGACAATCTCGCCGAGCCGCTGGCCGCAATCGACCCGGCGGCGGCCACGTGCTTCGGCGAGGACTTCGGACGGCTGGGCGATCTCACCGTGATTTGGCCGCTCGTGATCGGCGAGGGTCTCGTGCGCCGCACCCCGCTTGCGATCGAGCTTCGCAACATTCCCTTCCGCCAGCAGGAGCAGGTCCTGTTCTATGTCGCGGACCGGCTGCCGCGACTGGTCGCGGGAGCGATGGATGCGCGCGGCAATGGCCAGTATCTCGCCGAGGCCGCGCGCCAGCGTTACGGCGGGCGAATCATACAGGTGATGCTTACGGCGGAGTGGTACCGCGACAACATGCCGCGCTACAAGGCGGCGTTCGAGGACGCGATGATCGAGCTGCCGCGCGATGCGGACATCCTCGGCGACCATCGCGCGATCGCGATCGAGCAGGGGGTCGCCCGCGTGAGCGACCGGCGTACGCGCGGCGCCGACCACGGGCAGCGCCACGGTGATTCCGCGATTGCCGCGGCGCTCGCATACTTCGCCTCGCGCGCGGAGACGAACGAAATCGCATATACGCCGGCGCCGGCCGCGAATCGGAGCGCGGAGACGCCGGCAACAGGGCTCTACGGTCCGCCCGCCGACGACGATTCGCCGATCGGAATACGCGCCGGGCGCGGCTTCGGCGGGGGCGCCTGGTGATGCACACGCGAGCGAGCATCTTGGTGATTAACTACTGGAAGTGGGAATGCGAGCGATGCGGCCATCGATTCGTGCTCGCGCTCGCCCGCATGCCCGACCCGTGCCATCGATGCGGCGGCGCGTGGTTCCTGAAAATCGGCGAATCGGAGACCAAAGAGCCGCTGGAACAGACCTGATAGGCGGGATGCCGTAAATCTGCGCAACGCTTCGGAGATTACCATGACACTCTATGACGCGTACGGACGGGAAGTTGATACCGGGCTCCTGCGCGAAGAGCAGGCGGCGCCCACGATGGCGGGAGTGCGAAACATATTCTCCGTAATGCATCCGTCCGTGGGACTCACGCCCGAACGGCTCGCAGCTATCCTGCGCCAATCCGAATTCGGCGATCCATTTCTATATCTCGAGCTGGCCGAGGAGATGGAGGAGAAGGACCTCCATTATCTGGCGGTGCTCGGAACCCGCAAGGAAACCGTCTCGCAACTCGACATCGTCGTCCGGCCCGCATCGCAGGATGCCGCCGATTTGCGCGCCGCGCAGTTGGTGCGCGAGCTGGTGATCGACGGCCCGCTCGCGCTCGCAAGCTCACTGTTCGAGATTCTCGACGCGATCGGCAAGGGATTCTCCGCGACCGAAATAATATGGGACACCGAGGGGCGCGAGTGGATGCCCAGGCGCCTGGTGTGGCGCGACCCGCGCTGGTTCATGTTCGACTGGATTTCGGGCGAAGAGGTACTGGTGCGCACCCTGTCGAACGAGGGGCAATCGATCCCGGTGGAGGGCGAGGCGCGGCCCGCACCGGCGCACTTCTCGGGTTCCGGATTGTACGCCGCCCTGCGCGGCGGCGTCGGCATCCAGCCGCTCACCGCCCCGCTTGCGCCATACAAGTTCATTACTCACTTCGCGAGGGCCAAGGCCGGACTGCCTATTCGCGGCGGCCTGGCCCGCGCGGCAGGATGGTCATACCTGTTCAAGAACTATGTAATAAAGGACTGGGTAACGTTTACCGAAGTGTTCGGGCAGCCGCTTAGAGTCGGCAAGTACCATCCGGGAGCGACCGAGACCGACAAGCAGACCCTGCTCAGGGCCGTCTCCAGTATCGGCACCGATGCAGCCGCCATAATTCCGGAATCGATGGTGATCGAGTTCACCGAGGCGCACCAGGGCGGAAGTTCCGAGTTGTACCGCAGTTTTTGCGAGTATTTGGACGCGCAGGTGTCCAAGGCCGTGCTCGGACAGACCCTGACTACCGAGCTGCCGTCATCGGGAGGATCGCGCGCGGCCGCGGAAGTTCATGAAGCGGTGCGCCGCGACATTCTCGCCTCGGACGCGCGCAGGCTCGGCGCGACGCTCAACCGCGACCTGGTCAGGCCCATAGTGGATTTGAACCTGGGCCCGCAAAAGCGCTATCCGCAAATCTCATTGGGATTGCCCGACGATGAGGACGCGAAAGTCTTCGCCGACATCGTGGCGGAACTCGCCGACCGCGGCCTGCGCGTCAGCCAGAAGGCGGTGCTCGACAAGCTTGGCCTGCCCGCGGCCGAGCCGGACGAGGCCGTGCTGGAGCCGGCGAGCAGGCGCGCATCTGCGGCGCAGGGATAATCCGGTCCCGATCGAATCCGACAATTTGTAGCGCCAGAGAGGCGCCGCAAACCTCGCCCAGGCGCGATCGACCGCACACGTCGTGCTGTTCTAATTGACGGCGTGTTGGACTATGCTCGGCGGCGATTAGCGGCCGGGCGCACGCGCCGCCTGATTCCGCGCGCAAAGCCCGAATCGCTAAAGGGGGGAAGCGATGCGCTCGCAGGCGTGGGGAGGCGCGCACTCGACGCTCGCGATCGCTGCCGGCGCGATCGCATCCGCTGCGCTCTGCGCGATCCTCGCCGCAGCAAGCGGCGGCACGATTGCCGACCGCGTGCTGGGCCAGATAGATTTCATCCACAACGCTCCGAATTTCGTGGACGCCAGCGCGCTCGATCAGCCGCGCGCAGTGGCGATCTCGATCGCGACCAGCCCGAATCACGTTTACGTCGCCGACACCGCCAACAGCCGCGTTCTCGGATGGCGCGATGCGGGCGGATTCGCAACCGGCGCCCCGGCCGATATCGTCATCGGGCAGGAGGACTTCTACTCCTATGCGTGCAATCAGAGTGGAACGCCGTCGGCGGCCACCCTGTGCCAGCCGGCTGGGGTCGCCGCTGATGCGGCCGGGAATCTTTATGTCGGCGACACGCAGGGCAATCGCGTGACGGTCTTTGCGGATCCGTTTGCCATATACAGTGCAACGGGAGAGACGAGCGGATTCGCCGCGGCCGCGGTCTTCGGCCAGGGAGGAGATTTCTCATCGGCCGCCTGCAACCAGGGCGGCATCGGCTCCCAGAGCCTGTGTGCGCCGCAAGGCCTCGCGGTCGATTCTGCGGGCAACCTGTTTGTCGCCGACGTCGGGAACAATCGCTTGCTCGCCTACTTCGCGCCCTTCGCAGCCTCCTCCGGCGTGCCGGCGCTGAGCGCGAAGACGAGCGCCGACCTCGTCTTCGGTCAGGGCGACTTCTCTGGCGCGGCGTGCAATCGGGGCGGCGCGCCGACCAGCACATCACTATGCTTCGGCGGCTTTCTCGGCGTGGGCGCCGCGGTCGATTCCTCGGGCAACCTGTACGTTGCCGACCCGGGAAACGGGCGCGCGCTCGAATACGACGGCCCATTCGGCTCGGGCCGATTGAACCTCACCAGCGCGGCGCTCATCTTCTCCGGCGACACCCTGGCGTATCCGGCCGGGGCGGCGGTCGATGCGTTCGGGAATTTCTATCTCGCGAGCGAGGGTTACAATCAACTGTGTATTTATGACTCGGCCGTGGCCCTATCGAATACTATTCCAAATCTCATTATTGGCCCGGGCGCGGGCAACCCGAGCGCATCGAGCCTGTCCTTTCCAGAGGGACTCGCGATCGATTACCTGAACAATCTTTACGTTACCGACACGGGTAACAATCGCGTGCTCGAATATAATGAACTGTATAATCCGCCGGACAACGCGATCGCCAATCGCGCGCTCGGGCAGCCCGATTTGCTTCACGGAGCCGTCAATCGCGTAGACGCGATCGGCCTCCAGGCGCCCGCCGGCATCGCCGCCGACACGAGCGCCGGGCCGCCGCCGCATCCGCTCTACGTTGCGGACACTGCGAACAACCGGATCCTCGGATGGCCCGATGCAGCATCGTTCGCGAGCGGCGCCGCGGCGGCGATCGTGATCGGCCAGCCGGACCTTATCTCGTCGCGATGCAACAACGGGGGAGCGGGTGGCGACGTGGGCGGCGTCGGCGCCGACAGCCTGTGCGCTCCGGCCGGGATCGCGATCGACGCGGCGCGAAACCTTTACACTGCGGACACCAATAACCATCGCGTGCTGCGCTTCCCAGATCCGTTCGCAAGCTACACCGCAAGCGGCCAGCGCGCCGGCTTCGCGGCGGACCTGGTAATCGGACAGGGATCGAGCTTCACCTCGCACGCGTGCAATGCGGGCCGAATCGGCGCGGCGTCCTTGTGCGCTCCTGGAGCAGTCGAACTCGATCCGTCGGGCGGCCTCTACATAGCTGACAGCGGCAACAATCGCGTGCTCGAATTCGTGGCGCCGGTCGCATCGGGGCAAGCCGCGAGCCGCGTCTTCGGGCAGGGCGCCTCAGGCGATGCGTTTACATCGGCGGTGTGCAGCAACGGCGCCAGTGGGAATCCTGCGCCAAGTGCGACCGGCATGTGCAATCCGCAGGGAGTGACTATCGACTCTGTGGGCAATCTCTATATAGCCGACACGGGAAACGACCGCGTGCTCGGGTTCGATGCGCCCGCGAGCGGCGGGCTCCCGGATACGGTAGCCAGCATCGTGATTGGACAACAATCATTCGCGGGCTCGGGATGTAATGCCGGCGCCGCTTCCGGCGACATAACCGGGCTTGGCCCGGATAGCCTGTGCGCGCCGACGGCGGTCGCGCTCGATGCGGCGGGAGATCTGTTCGTGGCGGATTCGGCCGACAGCCGGGTGCTTGAGTATTCGAATCCGTCGGCCAGCGGCGCGACAGCCGGCCTCAGCGCGCGCGCGGTATTCGGACAGGACGGGAACATGTTCCAGAACAGCGCGAACGACGGGGACGGACCCGGAGATGCCAACGGACTGGGCGCCGACTCGCTCTTCACGCCGCTTGCGATCGCGCTCGATGGCAGCGCCAATCTGTATATTGCCGACAGCGGAAATAATCGCGTGCTCGCGTTCGCTCAGCCGATCGCGACACCATCGCCAACCGCGACCGCGACCGCATCGCCGACGCCCACCCCAAGCGCGACGCCGACCGTAACGCCGACGCCGTCGGCGACTGCGACCGCGACGCCCACCGCCGTCGCGACCGCGACGCCCACCTCGACTCCGACGCCGGATCCCAAGCACTGCGGAAAGCTCACCGTTACCCCCGCGGCGGTTCGTTTCGGCAGGGTGAGGGTCGGCGCAACGGTGAAGAAGAGCGTCTCGATCAGGAACACGGGCAAATACTCACTCTATGTGACGGTCGAGAGCACGCTCGAGTCGCCATTCGAGGTCGAGAGCGGCGCGGGGAGCTTTTCGCTCGAGAGGGAAAAGTCGCAGGCGGTGATAGTCACTTTCACGCCGCAATCGGAAGGCGCAACGCCGCCGCAGACACTCGCGATCACGAGTGATGATCCGAACCATCGACAGGTGAATGTACGCGTGACCGGCGCCGGGAAAAAGTGATCTCGCGATAACGCGGCTTTCTCTTACGCGTTCCCTCATCAGTCCCTCCCCTCTTAAGCGGCTCTCCCAGCGAGAGAGCGGACAGCGATTTCTCGATCAAGAGCGCGCTGCGGGCGGGCGTCGCTCCGTCCGGTCGGGAGGGCGAATCGATGCGCACCGTTGGCCTGAATATTATTCGCTTGCGACGGCGTGGGCATTGCTACTTCCAATCAACTCACATTTGCACCACGCCATAACGGGTGCCATTGTGGATCGCGATTCTCCATGAAAAGCCGCCTTAACCTCGTTTTGCTGGCGGGCCTCATCAGTGTGCTTTTGCTGGCAGGGGCAGACTACGGCCTCCCGACCGGCTCAAGCGCGCCGGCGGGCGCAGCGCTGTCGCAGAACATCGACGAGGCGGCCCTGATTACGCTAGGGGGCAACACGCGTCCCGAGGCGAGCGCGCGCAACGATCGTGGTCCGGTTTCCGACGACTTCCCGATGGAGCACATGTTCCTCCTGTTGCGGCGCTCTTCCGCCCGGGAACGCGCGCTCGAGCAGTACATCGACCAGCTCCACGATCCGAATTCGCCCAATTATCATCGCTGGCTCACCGCGCGGCAAATCGGGGAGCGCTATGGACTGGCCGAGCAGGACCTCGCGACGATCACCGCTTGGCTCCAATCGCGCGGCTTTACCGTCAATGTGGTCTATCCAAGCAGAGTAGTGATCGACTTTTCCGGTACCGCGGGCGCGGTGCGCGAGGCCTTCCATACTGAGATTCATCGGCTCGAGGTCGATGGCGTTCAGCATATAGCCAACATGAGCGACCCGCAGCTCCCGGCCGCGCTCGCGCCCGCGATAGTCGGGATTGTCTCGCTGCACGACTTCAAGCCCCACCCGATGAACATCCCGCGCCCGAATTACAGCCCGAGTGGCTATTTTTGCGGTCCGCTCAACATCCCCTGCGACCTGGTGGTGCCCGCCGACCTGGCTACTATCTACAACTTCAATCCCGCTTTCGCGGCTGGCTACGCCGGCCAAGGTCAGACGATCGCGCTGATCGAGGACAGCGACGTCTATAACTATCCTGGCGACTGGGACACATTCCGGAGCACGTTCGGTCTCGCCAGCGCCTATCCGGGCGCTACCTTTATCCAGATTCATCCGGCTCCGGGTACGGGAGGCGCGTGCACGGATCCCGGCGCCAATGGCGACGACGGCGAGGCCGCAATCGACGTGGAATGGGCGAGCGCGGCGGCGCCCAGCGCAGCGATCGTCCTGGCTTCGTGCGCGGATACCGCATCCAATTTCGGCGGCTATATTGCCCTTCAGAATCTGCTGAGCACCGAATCGCCTCCGCCGGCAATCGTCAGCATCAGCTATGGCGAGTCGGAGCCGAACCTCGGCGCGAGCGCCAATGCGTATATCAACTCCCTGTATCAGACGGCGGTTGCAGAGGGCGTTTCCGTGTTCGTCTCGGCTGGAGATGAAGGCGCGGCCAGTTCCGATGCTAACAAGAGTAACGCGACGCACGGAATCACGGTGAGCGGGTTCACCTCGACGCCATACAACGTGTCGGTTGGCGGCACGGATTTCGGCGACGCGTACACGGGCACAACCAGCACATACTGGAGCGCGTCGAACTCATCCACTTACGGCTCTGCGCTTTCATATGTGCCGGAAATTCCGTGGAACGACTCGTGCGCAAGCGAGCTGATCGCTCAATTCGTCTATGGTCCTTCCGAAGTGACCTATGGCTCGAGCGGGTTTTGCAACAGCAGCAAGGGCAGAGCAAGCTACCTTACAGTTGTAGCCGGCAGCGGCGGTCCGAGCGGATGCGCGACGGGAACCCCGAGCGTCAGCGGCGTGGTCAGCGGAACCTGCGCCGGATATCCGAAGCCGGCATGGCAATCCGTGTTGGGGAATCCGAGCGACAGCGTGCGCGACATCCCGGACGTCTCGCTGTTCGCCGCCAATGGAGTCTGGGGCCACTACTACATAGCTTGCTACTCAGACACCGCCAACGGTGGAGCATCCTGTTCCGGCGATCCGATCACGTGGTCGGGTTTCGGCGGAACCTCAGTGTCATCACCAATCATGGCAGGCATCCAGGCGCTGATTAATCAGAGAACCGGGACCAGCCAGGGTAATCCGAATCCATTCTATTACTCACTGGCCGCCGCAGAGTATGGCGCGAGCGGGAGCGCGTGGTGCAACTCCACGCTCGGCAACGAGGTGTCCGGTTCGTGCATATTCTATGACGTGACGCTCGGCGACATGGATGTGAACTGCACGGGCACGAACAACTGTTATCAGCCGTCGGGCAGTCGCGGCGTGCTTTCCACGTCGAATAGCGCGTATCAACCCGCGTATGGGACCGGGACGGGTTGGGACTTTGCGACGGGAATCGGCACAGTGAACGTGAATAACCTGGTGATGGCCGCCCCGGCGGGAAAACCGACCGCCACGCCGACGCCCAGTGCGAGCGCGACGCCGACGACTGCCGCGACACCGACATTGACCGCGACGGCCACAGCCACACGCACTTCAACCGTAACACCGACGCGGACCGCAACCGCCACTGCCACGCCAACTCAGACAGCGACGCTGACGCCAACTGCGACGGCGACTCTGACGGCCACCGCAACATCGACCGCAACGGCAACGGCGACCGCCACACCGACCGCCACCGCAACGCCAACTGCGAGCGCGACTCAAACGGCCACGGCCACGCCCACTCAGACCGCGACAACAACCGCAACCCAGACAGCGACAGCAACGCCGACGCAGTCCCCAACCGTCACCGCAACGCCAACTGCGACGGCGACTCAGACGGCCAGCGCGACGCCAACCGTGACGGCCACTCAGACGGCGACCGCTACTCCTACCGCGACCGCGACTCAGACGGCCACCGCGACTGCGACCGTAACTCCGACTGCGACGGCAACACCGACTGCGAC